>CAZMOT010000013.1:0-39009 GCA_964568065.1 uncultured Anaerolineales bacterium | reverse complement strand
GTGGTGGGCAACGCGGGCGCTTTCGAGGGTGATATCGCAAGCATGCTGCGCAGCGCGACGGTGCTGGGGCCGAGTGGCGAAATCCTGGAAAGGCCGAATGAGTGGTTCGAGTTCGAGTACCGGTTGAGCCGGATCAAGCTAGGGGCAGGAAGCAGGAGGCAGGAAGCAGGAGGCGGAGGATACGTGGTGCTCGCGGCGACGTTTGGATTGCAGCCGGGGGACCCGGAACTGTTGGCGGAGCAGGCGGATGAGATCCTGGAGTGGCGTAGGACGCGCCATCCATCCGGGGCGACGATGGGTTCGACCTTCAAGAACCCACCTGGCAGCCACGCGGGGTATCTCATTGAGCAGGCTGGGCTGCGAGGATACTGCATCGGTGGGGCACAGATTTCGGAACTGCATGGCAATTTCTTTATGAACACCGGCGATGCAACTGCAGCGGACGTCTTGGCGCTCACCGAGCGTGCGCGGATGGAGGTAAAGCACCAGTTTGGGGTGGAGCTGGAGTTGGAGATTGAGTTGGTGGGAGAGTGGGACAATGAACAATGGAGGGTGGCATGGCGCGAAGGATCCGCGTAGGGGTGATCTTCGGCGGTCGATCGGGGGAGCACGAGGTGTCGCTTGTGTCTGCCCGGTCGGTAATGAACGCGATTGATAAGGAGAAGTACAAAGTCGTGCCTATCGGCATCACCAAGGAGGGCCGCTGGATCGCTTCGGGTGACCCAATGAAAGCGCTGGAGGCAGGCGATGCAAGCGTGAGCCGACCCGCCGCACTGCTGGGCGATCCCTCCCGGCGTGGACTGATGCGGCTCGAAGACACGGAGCGAGCGGTCGAAGCGACGCAGTTGGCGGAACTCGACGTCGTGTTTCCTGTCCTGCACGGGACGTACGGCGAGGACGGTACGGTGCAGGGGCTGTTGGAACTGGCTGGTATCCCCTGCGTGGGGGCCGGGGTAACCGCCTCCGCCCTGGGGATGGACAAGGCTATTTTCAAGAACGTGATGCGGGCCCACGGCCTGCCGATAACAGACTATCTGTTGGTCAAGCGGAAGGAGTGGGAGGCGGACCCGGAGGGGGTGATGGACCGGGTCGAAGGGGCATTGGACTATCCGGTCTTCACCAAGCCGGCCAACCTGGGTTCCAGTGTCGGCATCAGCAAGTGCCACGACCGGGCAGGGCTGGCAGCCGGGTTGGCCGAGGCAGCCCGGTATGACCGCAAATTGATCGTCGAGGCGGCTGTGCCGGCAACGCGCGAGATCGAGGTCAGTGTGCTGGGTAACGATGACCCCATCGCCTCGGTGCCGGGCGAGATCATCCCCAGTCGTGACTTTTACAGCTACGAGGCCAAGTACATTGACGGCGGCGACCAGGCGTCGAAATTGCTGATCCCCGCTCCTATCTCGCCGGAGATGACGGGAAGGATTCGTGACCTGGCGGTGCGTGCCTACAAGGCAATTGACTGCGCCGGGATGGCACGGGCTGACTTCCTGCTCTCCGGCGAGACGGGGGAGTTATACGTCAGCGAAGTGAACACCATCCCTGGTTTCACCGCTATCAGTATGTATCCCAAGTTGTGGGAGGCCAGCGGTATCTCCTATCCAGAGTTGATTGATCGGCTGATTGAGTTAGCGCTCGAGCGGTATCAGGACAAGGAGCGTTCGGAGACTTCTTATCAACCAGCGGCGGCGGAAGAAGAGAAAGCGCTTTGAAACGGCGGGGACACTGGTTCTGGGTCGGGCGCGAGTGGGCCGGGCGCCGATGTCGGCGCATTCGCTGCTGCGGCGGTTGCGTGGTGTACTTCTGTTGTCGTTGGTTGCAATAGCGGCGGGAGTGCTGTGGCTGGCGCTCGATGATCGTTTCTATGTCTACAAGGTTGACGTTGCGGGCGTCCTTCGGGTGAAGCCCGACGAGGTCCTTCGAGCCAGTCGTTTGCCGGGGCTTCACATCCTGTGGGTACGGCCCACCGAGGTCGAGACACGTATCCTGGACGCACTACCGAGTATCGAGAGCGCGCAGGTCGCCTGTGGTCTACAATTGCCGGCGGAGTGTGCTGTCACAGTCGTGGAGCGGCAGCCGAGGGTGGTGTGGGACGAGGACGGGCAGTTGTGGTGGATTGATGCCAACGGTGTCATCTTCCCTGCCCCTCCCTCTTTTCCCCCCATTGGGGGGGAGGAAGGGGGGAGATCGGAGGGTTGGCTGGTGCAGGGTCCGCTGCCGCAGGATGAGGACGGCCTGCTGGACGAGCGCGTGCGCGTCGCGCTGAGTGAGTTGTGGGCGGCTGGAGTTGATGTATCGCCGCTGCTCTACGTACCGGGACGGGGGTTGGTGTTCACTGACGAGCGTGCTTGGCGCGTGATCGTAGGACAGGGGCCGGGGATGGCCGAGCGGCTGCAGGTGCTGGAGTGGCTGACGACCGATCTGGAGGCACGAGGTTTGACGCCACGGTTTGTTGACGTGCGCTTTGCTGATGCGCCTTACTATTCACTGACGAACGATTGGTAGCAGTGCTCCTTGGAGCGGGAAGAGGCGGGCCGTGGAACGTACGATTGTAGGCATAGATGCAGGCAGTAGCAAGGTATGCACTCTGGTGGGTGAGGTGGACGATGAGGGTGATCTGTGCGTGATTGGCGTGGGGCTGGTGCCCTCGCGGGGCATCCGCAGAGGGGTGGTGGTCAACGTGGCGGATGCCACGGCTGCCATCGCAGCCTCGGTCGAGAGAGCCGAACGTACGTCAGGGTACAAGATTGAGCGGACGTACTTGGGTCTCAGCGGTACGCACATCTCTTCCCTTAATAGCCGTGGGGTGGTGGGTATCTCCCGCCGCGAGCATGGTATCACCATAGAGGATGTGGACCGGGCATTGGACGCTGCGCATGCCATCGCTGTGCCTCACAACCAAGAGGTCGTGCACGTGATCCCGCGTGGTTACGTGGTAGACGGGCAAGGCGGCGTGCGCGACCCGGTCGGTATGCACGGTTTTCGGTTGGAGGTAGAGGCCCACATCGTCACCGGCTCCAGCGCCGCGATCCAGAATCTGGTAAAGTGCGTGGAGGTGAACGGGGTGGAGGTGGATGAGCTGGTCCTGGCTAGCACAGCCGCTGGCGATGTCGTACTGACAGATACCGAGCGCGAGATGGGGATTGTTCTGGCCGACATCGGCGCGGGCACCACCGACATCGCCATTTTCATCGAAGGCACAGTCTGGCACACGGTCACACTGGGGATGGGGGGTGAGTATATCACTGGAGACATCGCCATTGGTCTGCGGTTGCCGCCGGACGTCGCTGAGCAAGTCAAAGTGCAGCACGGCCACGCTTGCGTGGCTCAGGTACCGCCCGAGGAACGGTTCACCGTGTCAACTTTTGGTGGAGGGACTCCCCAGGTCGTGCCGCGCTGGAAGCTGGCAGAGATCATCGAAGCGCGAGCGGAGGAAATCCTTTCGATGTTGCACCAGGAGATCAAGCGTTCTGGGTACGATGGCCTGCTGCCGGCGGGAGTTGTGCTGTGTGGTGGCACGGCGCAGCTACCTGGCATACAGGAGTTGGGGCGAGATATTCTCGGTCTGCCGGTGCGAGTGGGAGTGCCTCGGGACATGCATGGCCTCGTGGATAAGATTTCTAACCCAGCCCACGCTGTGGGTGCGGGACTGATAGAGTGGGGGGGGAAGATGGATTCGCGACCCCAGTTACGCAGGTCTGGCCTGGGCACAGGGGGGCGCTTTCTGAATTGGCTTCGGGCCTTTCTGCCCGGCTGAGTTTACCCGGCATTACATTTCTTGGCGTTACACATCACGAAACAGGAGGAGCAAAATGCAAATGTCATCCCAAACAGAGAGCTTTGCACGAATCCGGGTCGTCGGCGTGGGAGGTGGTGGTAGCAATGCTGCCAATCGTATGATCGCCGAGGGGGTGAGTGGTGTTGACTTCATCGCCATCAACACCGACGCCCAGGCGCTCATGCTCTCCAACGCACCCAAGCGAGTGCGCATCGGTGATAAGCTGACGCGCGGATTGGGGGTGGGAGGAGATCCGGAACTGGGTCGCAAGGCGGCGGAAGAGTCTGCTGAAGAGTTGTACGAGGTCTTGCAGGGCTCCGACATGGTGTTCATCACCGCTGGTATGGGCGGCGGTACTGGCACTGGATCCGCACCAGTCATCGCCCGGATTGTCAGAGAGATTGGGGCTTTGTCCATCGGCGTCGTCACCTGTCCTTTCAGTTGGGAGGGCGCGGTGCGGATGGAGACGGCGCAGGTAGGGGTTGAGCAACTCAAGGAGGACGTGGATACGCTGATCGTGATCCCCAACGACCGGTTGCTGGAAATCACGGATAAGCGGGTCAGTCTGACGGATGCCTTCTCTCTGGCCGACGACGTGCTGCGTCAGGGCGTCCAGGGTATCTCGGAGTTGATCACCGTGCCTGGTCTGATCAACCTGGATTTTGCCGACGTGCGGACGATCATGTCCGAGGGGGGCGCGGCGCTGATGGCTGTTGGGCGTGCCAGCGGCGAGAATCGGGCCATCGAGGCTGCGCAGCAGGCGATCTCCAGCCGGCTGTTGGACATCACGATTGACGGCGCTCGCGGCATTCTTTTCAACGTCACCGGGGGGCCAGAACTGAGCCTGTTTGAGGTCAATGAGGCGGCTTCGATCATCAAGCAGACCGCGCACCCCGACGTGAACCTCATCTTTGGGGCCGTCATTGACGAGAGAATGGGCGAGGAGATCCGTATCACCGTCATCGCGACCGGCTTTGATCAGTCGGAGCCACGCCATCGCGCGCCGCGCGCTCCGTTCAGCGAAGCGGTGGAATTTCCGGTACCTGCTTTCGACAAGGACGATCTGGAGATTCCGGCCTTTCTGCGCCGCCGTAGTTAATGTGCGTCTTGAGCTCTTTGAACTCCCAAAGCTTTCTATGGGTGAGTCAAGGTTTTGGACGCAGTTGTCATGGGTGCTTACACACCACCAAGGACGAAAATGTAGCCGCGATTTCCCAATCGTGCTTCTATCTGGTTTATTTTCGGAGCAGATGAATGCGGAAAAACACAGATTTTGAACAGTAGTTCATCCGTATGCATCTGTGTTAATCCGTGTCCTACTCCTCTTGTTGGCAAGAACTAAATACGTGCGTAAAGAACCGGAGCGCCGGGTGTGGTGCGCGCGTGGAACGCGGCCTGCCCGGCGCTTGTGTACTCCTCATCACATCTAACCTTAAACTTTGTTATTTTTAAGATAGAGCAGCCTCAACCACTTGTGCGCTGCGCAAGTGTGTGGTATAATCTATGCACGTTTTACCCCTAGATGTGGGGTTTCTATCTCCCTCAACCCCCATATATGGCGATTGCAGCGATTGCTTTAACCCGGTTCCGTATTGGAGGGCAAGACGATGAAATGTCCCTATTGTGGTAGTACCCAGACGCGGGTGATTGATACGACTCGCAGCGTGCACGGCATACGTCGTCGCCGCGTGTGCCAGGCGTGTGAGCAGCGTTTCAGCACAGTGGAGCGGGCCATCTTGACCTCTCCGCTGGTGGTCAAGCGAGATGACCGGCGAGAGGAATTTAACCACGAGAAGTTGCTCTCAGGCCTGCGCACTGCCTGTGCCCGGCGGCCTGTCTCGGCCGACGACCTGGAGCGATTGGTGGACCGGGTTGAGAGCCAGATACGCCAGATGGGCAGGACAGAGATTTCCAGTCGGGTGATCGGTGATTTGACTATCGAGGAACTCAAAGCATTGGATCCGGTCTCCTACATTCGCTACGCTATCGTCTATCTGGGGCTGGAAGATCTGGAGGCAGTGCGGGCCGAGATTGATCGTCTGCTGGGAGAACGAGAATGAGATAGGCGTGGCTTTACACGTGATCTTGCAGTGGGGGCAGTGATGCCAAGTACAGCTCAATCAACAGCGGGTTCGCTATCCAGGCAGCAGGTAGAACCGGAGATCAGATTAACCGAAAACGCACTGGCTGTCCTGAAGCGTCGCTACTTGCGCAAGGGGCCGGACGGCCAGCCGGTAGAGACGGTCGAGCAGATGTTCCGCCGTGTGGCCTCCCACGTCGCTGCTGTGGATGAAGAGTGGGGGGGAGATGTAGCGGCAGCAGAGGCGATCTTCTATGATCTTATAACTAGCCTCCGTTTCATGCCCAACTCGCCGACCTTTACAGGTGCGGATACTCCGTTGGGACAGTTGGCAGCGTGTTTCGTCCTTCCCATATCCGACGATATGGGACGCCAGCAGGACGGTATATTCCAGACGCTGCGTGACATGGCGCTCATTCAGCAGACTGGCGGCGGGACCGGCTTCTCCTTCTCACGCCTGCGTCCCAGAGGAGCTGTGGTACGCAGTAGTGGGGGGCAGGCCACAGGTCCGGTGGGCTTCATGCGAGTCTTCGACATCGCTTCCGAGATCGTCAGCCAGGGTGGGGCGCGCCGTGGGGCGAACATGGCCGTGCTGAGGGTGGATCACCCGGACATCCACGAGTTCGTCCACTCCAAGAACAGCGAGGACGCCGTCACGAACTTTAACATCTCCGTCGGAGTAACCGACGAGTTTATGCGGGCTGTAGGGGAGCACGGCACGATTGATCTGGTCAGTCCTCAGGACGGCAAGGTCTGGAAAACTGTGCGGGCGCGGGAGCTTTTTGATGAGATTGTCGCCGCAGCCCACCGCAACGGGGAGCCGGGCATGCTCTTCCTGGATGCCGCCAACCGGGAAAACCTCTGCCCACACCTGGGCGAGTACGAGGCGACTAACCCATGTGCCGAGCAATTCCTGTTGTCTTACGAAAACTGCTGCCTGGGCTCGGTCAACCTGGCGCAGCACGTGAGCTATGGGAACAATGGTCACCCGGAGGTGGATTGGGAGAAGCTGCGAGAGACAGTCGAGCGGGCAGTACGCTTTCTGGACGATGTGATCAACGCCAACGCTTACGTGCCGGCGGTGCCGCAACTCGAGGAGGCGGCCCACCGCACTCGTCGCATCGGGTTGGGTATCATGGGATTGGGCGATCTGCTGTACTACCTGCGGGTGCGCTACAGCAGCGACGAGGCCCAGGAGTTGGCGGCCCAGGTGATGGAGTTCATCCGCTACCACGCGATGCGCTCCAGCATCAAGTTGGCGCGAGCGCGGGGGCCGTTCCCCGCCATCTGCGGCAGTGTCTACGATCCCGAAAATCTGCGCTGGACTCCTCCCCAGCCGCTCGTTCCCTACACGTGGCTGGAGAAGTGGGGTCGACCGCCGTTGGACTGGGGGGCCATTGTTGGGGATATGCGGCGCTATGGCATCCGCAACGCTGCCCAGACAACTGTGGCTCCGACCGGAACGGTGGCTACCATTGCCGGTTGCGAGGCCTACGGGTGCGAGCCGGTCTTCGCGCTGGCCTACACGCGCCATATGAACGACAACGGCAAAGACCTCGAACTGCGGTACGTCAGTCCGCTCTTTTTGCAGGCACTGGCGGAGGCCGGGCTGGATGACGCGGCCCGTGAGTTCGTCGTGCAGCAGGTGATGGCGACCGGGAGTTGCCAGAGTGTTGAGAAAGTACCTCCGGCGGTGCGCAACGTCTTCGTCGTCGCTGGCGACGTCACTGCCGAGGAACACGTGCGCATGCAGGCGGCGCTTCAAGCATTCGTGGACTCGAGCATCTCGAAGACGATCAACTTCCCCGCCACAGCCACTCCCGACGACGTGGCGCGGGCCTTCCAGTTGGCCTGGAAGCTGGGCTGCAAAGGGCTCACGGTCTACGTTACCGGCTCGCGGGAGAAGGTGGTGCTGGAAACGGAGGCGACGCGGCGGGCCAGACAACAGGTCCGTGGAGCGGTGGTGTCTACGACCGTGCGGCCCCGCCCGCATCGCCTGAAGGGTGAGACTTATGGTCTGGGGACTCCGCTGGGCACGGCCTACATCACCGTCAACGCCAACGGCGATGGCGAGCCCTTTGAGGTGTTCCTGAACGTGGGCAAGGCGGGGTCGGATACAGCGGCGGTGGCGGAGGCCATCGGACGGCTGATCTCGCTCGTCCTGCGTATCCCCTCACCGCTCTCAGCGACGCGCCGGCTCAAGCAGGTGATAAGACAATTGAAGGGTATCGGTGGCGGGCGGCCACTGGGGTTTGGCCGCGACCGGGTGCGCAGCCTGCCGGACGGCGTGGCGCAGGTACTGGCCGAGCACCTGGGGATGGTCGAGCCACCAGGTGAAGCGGAGGCGCGGGGGGCCGAACAACTGTCGCTGTTCCCCCCAGGCGATTTGTGCCCCGAGTGCGGTCACGCCGCGTTGGTGAACGAGGAGGGTTGCCGTCGCTGCTACGCCTGCGGGCACAGTGAGTGCTGAGGGTGTTGGCCACCCCGCAACATCGGTTGCGGAGTTTTCCTTTCTTCTCCCTAAATCCTTTCCCTTCTCCCCTTTGTGAGGGGAAGGGAAGAGAATCATTGAGGCTGATTACATCGCCTGACCGCTGTCGTCGTAGCCGCGCCCCATGCCCCGGTAGGTGAAGCCCAGTTGGCGCATGCGCTGCGGGTCGTAGACGTTGCGGCCGTCCATCAGCACCGGTTGACGCATCAACCCCTTGATGCGCTCCATGTCCAGTTGCTTGAACTCGTTCCACTCGGCGACCAGCATGAGCGCGTCGGTTCCTTCGGCCACCTCGTAGGAGTCCTGGCAGTAGGTGATGCTGTCGCCCAGGATGCGCTCCGTGTTCTTCATCGCCACCGGGTCGTAGGCCTTGACCTTCGCCCCTTCGTACAGCAGCAGATGGATGATCTCGACCGAGGGCGCATCCCGCATGTCGTCGGTGTTCGGCTTGAAGGAGAGTCCCAGCAGGCCCACCGTCTTGCCTCGGAAGCCACCCAGGATATGGCGCAGCTTGGTCACGAACCGCTTGCGCTGGTCGTAGTTGATCTCCATCACCGCCCGCAGCATCTGTGGGTGCGTGCCGTGTGTGGCTGCCATGTGCGCCAGGGCTTTGACGTCCTTGGGGAAACAGGAACCACCCCACCCGATGCCGGCCCCCAGGAATTGCGGGCTGATGCGGCCGTCGGTGCCCATGCCCCGTGCCACCTCTTTCACATCGGCTCCTAGCGCCTCGCAGATGTTGGCCATCTCGTTGATGAACGAGATCTTGGTCGCCAGGAAGGCGTTGGAGGCGTACTTGATCATCTCGGCCGTGCGCAGGTCGGTGATGATTGTCTCGGTGTGTAGTGGGTAGTAGAGCTCGGCCACCCGTTCGGCTGCTTCGCGGCTGGTGGAGCCAAGCACGATGCGGTCGGGGTTCATGCAGTCGTAGACACCGGATCCCTCGCGCAGGAACTCTGGGTTGGAGACGACCCAGAAGGGGATGCTGGGATCGGGCATGTGCTCGCGCATGATATCGGCGACCCAGTCACCGGTACCGATGGGCACGGTGGACTTATTGACGATGATGACAGGTTGCCGGATGCGCCGGGCAACTTCGGTCGCGGCGGCCTCGACGTGGGCCAGGTCTGCCTCGCCGCTCTCACCTGAGGGTGTGCCCACGGCGATGAAGACAAACTCTGTATCCTGCATCGCCTCGTCGTAGGAGGTGGTAAAGTCCAGCCGGCCGGCATTGTAGTTGCGCCGAACGATCTCCTCCAGGCCCGGCTCGTAGATGGGCAGGATGCCCTTCTTCAAATTGTCGGACTTCTGCTGGTTGCGGTTCAGGCAGATCACGCCGTTACCCATGTCGGCTAGACATGCACTGGTGACCAGACCCACGTAACCAACGCCGATAGTACAGATATTCTTCATGGCGACCGTTTCTCCTTGTTTGATTGTTTGGACGCCTTTTCAGGCGTCCAGGATTTTATCACGAATGGCAAAAACACGCGAGTTTCAAGGGCGCTTTTCTATCAACCCTGGCCCGGACGAGCCGGAACTAGACAGGATTGTCAACTGCGGTTTTTCACCCGATGTACAAAGATTTGCTGGGTCAGGGCCTAATCCAGGCTCTTGCTCAGATTGCGGATGGCGACGGCGGTGACCAGTAGCGCCATCAACAGCATCGCCGCCGCGTGGGGCCACAGCACGTCCAGCCCTGCTCCTTTCAGCATCACCCCCCGGATGATGGTCAGATAGTGGCGGAAAGGGACCACCTGCGCGATGGCCTGCAGCGCGGCGGGCAGGTTCTTGACCCGTACCATGTAGCCGGAGAAGGTCATATCCACCATCGCCAGGACGAAGACGAAGAGGATGGCCTGCTGCTGTGTGCGGGCGATGCCGGAGATAAGGATACCGTAGCCGATCTCGGCAAGGATGAACAGCAGTGTCAGGCCGAAGAGCAGCAACAGGGAACCACGCATCGGCACTCGAAAGCCGAAGACAGCGACGGTCAACATGAGCAGGAAATTAAGCGCCCCGATGATCAGGGCCGGGACAGCTTTACCGATGACCAACTCGATGCGGCGCAGTGGCATCACCATCAACTGCTCCAACGTGCCCAGTTCCCGCTCGCGGGCCAACCCGATGGAGGCGACGGTGAGCGTCACCTGATAGACGATGAAACCCACTTGTGCTGGTACAGAGAAGAACTTGAAGTTGAAGGTTGGATTGAAGCGCACCGTAGCGCGCATGCTAATGGTGGAGTTGGCAGTCAGTCCATGCTCCGCAGCTAAGTCGGCCGCGAAGGCAGTGATAGCACCACGAGCAGCGCTGAGGGCGATAGAGGCCGGGATGTTGTTGCTGGCATCGGCGATGAGTTGAATGTGTGGCGTGCGCGAAACGTCAGCCAGGTCGGCGGCAAAGTCAGTGGGGATGATGACGGCGAGCGTGGCCTCTCCCTGATCGAGGAGGCGGTGAACGTCTGCCAAGGTCGCGGGAAAGTGGCAGACGTTCAACTCCTGCCTGTTATCGAGTGCAGTGATGATCTGGCGACTGGCACTGGTACGGCTCATATCGAGCACGGCCATACACAGGTTGGACATGCGAGAACCGGTGGCCTGGGCCAGCATGACCAGTTGAAGAACGGGCAGCGTGAGGATGAAGGTCATCATCAACCAGTCACGGAAGAATTGAATAAACTCTTTCAGTACCAGGTTACAGATGCGCAGGAGCACAGCGTCACTACTCCTCGCCGACCGATGTGGTCGGACCTTATCTCAGTCTTAGCCGAGTTTCTTTTCGAAGAGCACCAGGCTGATGACCGGGCATGTGATTCCAGTTCCCAGCAGGATGAGTGCCGGCTTCCACAGGGCGACCGGTCCCAGCCCCTTCAAGAATACGCTACGGCAGATCGTGATGAAGTGGGTGGTCGGTAAAGCGTAAGCAACGGCCTGCGCGATGGGCTCATCGGCGATGGGAAGAATGAGGCCGGCCATGAAAAAACTGGGCACGAAGAAGACCATCAGGATGAGGAACATCGCGGTCTGCTGATTGCGGGCAAAGTTGGCTATCACCAGGCTGATGCCCATGCTGGCGACCATATAATCAGCGGCGAGCAGGATAAAGGCAGGGAAAAATCCCCGAAAGGGAACGTGAAACCACAGCGTGGCGACGAGCCAGGCCAGGACGACGCTCGCCATACCGCTGATTTCGTAGGCCAGCAACTTGCCGAGCAGGTACTCTGTCCCGCGCACCGGTGTGGCGATGAGGTTCTCGAAGGAGCCCGTTTCTTTCTCGCGGGTCAGCGCCAGCGAGAGGGCCAGCGCGGGCATACAGAGAATGACGGCCATCATGCCGGGCACCATGCTGATCAGCGCTTTGAGCGTCTCGTTGTACCAGGCGCGGCTGCTGGCAGCTAGAATGCTGATTCCATCTGCGGCACCTGACCGCTGGGTGTGTAGGCTGGCGGCAAAGGCGTTTACGCGGCTTTCCAGTAGACCAATAGCCTGGCTGGCGGTGATAGCATCCGCGCCGTCGGCAATGCACTGCATCTCGGCCGGGCCGCCACCCAGCACTGCATCGGCAAAGCCGTGGGGAATAACCAGTACCAGGTCGGCAATGTCACGGGTGAATAGAGGCTCAATTTCTTCCTCTCGCTGCACGTAGGCGACGATGACAGTATCCCCGTCGGCGGTCAGGCTGGCGAGAAGAGCACGGGAAAGTGGGGTGCGGTCGAGGTCACGGACAGCGACGTCCACCTGATCTACATCAAAGGCGAAGACATAAGACAGAGTAACTAGCAAGAATGCTGGCGCTACAGTGACGAGGAAGAGAGTGCGCACATCGCGGGTGATGTGGCGGAATTCCTTGCGGGCAACGGCCAGCAGCCGGCGGATGGCGCGGATAACAAACATCCGATGGTTTAGCATTTAGCGGTTAGCAATCAGCCGCCAGCAGCATCGGCTATCTGCTGACGGCCAACTGTTAGCTGGGGGTGACTATCGCAGACGGCGTTGCCATTCCTCCTTCAACTCCAGCGAGGCCAGGTCGCCTTCGGCGTCGAGGAAATCGAGTAGCAGCCGGCTGAACTTGTTCCGCTCCTCCAGCATCGGGAAATGTTGCGCGCCGTCCAGAGAGATAGGACGCACATTGTTGTCATAGCCTTGTAGCCATTCCGACTGTGGGGGCTTGATGAGTGGATCATTTTTCCCATACAGAAGGAGCACGGGAGTCTCGATAGGGGACAGTATGTGGCGCAAGTCCTGTCCCAGCACGGACTGTATGCTATTGGTGATGGCGGACACATCGGTCTTACGTGCCTCCAGGTTCACCTCCGGGAAGTTGGCCCGCCGCGCTACCAGTTTTGCCAGCGCATCTCCATTGCCAGCAAAACTGGCAAGCGGTCGGTTGATGGCCTCACTCGCCAGCGGTATGCTCACTCCCATCACCTGCGTCACTTGCTCCGGGCGCTGGACAGCGAACTGCAGTGCGATCAAGCCTCCCAACGCATGGCCCACCAGCGGGACGCGCCAGATACCCAATTGATCCAAGAAATCCGCGAGTAGTTCGACGTATGCATTGATGCTGTAGTTCGCACTTAGTTTGTCCGAGTCGCCAAAACCCCACAGATCGAGCGCGTAGGCACGGTACTTGGCCGACAACTCCTCCATCGTCGGCACCCAGTAACGCCACGACCCCAGCCAGCCATGGATGAAGACCAACGGCTTGCCGCGTCCAATTACTTCGTAGTGAACTAGACCGTTCTTGATGACGACGGCGCTCATCGTCAAACTACCCCCGGGCTTGTACAACCCCCGACTGTTACTCTAAGGCACCTACGCGCTGCAAGATTCTCCTGACCTGGTTCATCAGGTCATCCGGTGCGAAGGGCTTCACGATGTACTCCACTGCTCCTGAAGACAGGCCCTCCTCGATCTCGGTTTCCTGTCCCTTGGCCGAGAGAAAGACAATCGGAATCGCGCTGGTGGCCGGATTCTCTTTCAAGTGGCGGCATGCCTCGTACCCTGTCATCTTCGGCATGCGAACATCGAGGATGATCAGGTCGGGCTGTTCCTGCGGCGCTCTCTTGACGGCCTCGATTCCATTGGCAGCTAGCACCACATCGAAGCCGGCAAACCGGAGTGTAAACCCGATCAGATCGCGGATGTCCCGTTCGTCCTCAGCAACGAGTATCTTCGGCATAGTTCCTCCCACTACCTTGCTTGCTAACAAGCAATTGCCACCGCCCTATCAGAGTAGACCGCTCGTCTGTAGAACTGTCTTGATCTCCTCTACCATCTCCTCGGCAGAGAAGGGTTCGCTCATAAAGCGGGCAGTCTGCAAAACACACACTTTCTGCTGTCTCATATCGTCAATAATTGTGCTCCTCGTCATCACAATGACGGGGATGTTCCAGGTGGCACTGTTGTGCTTAAGTTGCTTCAGGATAGTACATCCATCCAAATCTCGCAGTCTTGGATCAAGCAGTATCAGTGCAGGTTGTACTTCACGCGCTAAGTGCAGGGCGCGCAAGCCTCGGCTGGATGTCCATACATCGAAGTCATTGGCCTGCAGAATCTCGCGCATCAGCGAAAGGTTATCCCTGTCATCGTCCACCACCAGTACACTGTCGCGCTGCGCAAGCATCTGGCGTACCACGTGCAGTAACCGCTGCTCATCAATTGGCTTGGTCACGTAGCCCACTGCCCCCAGTCGCAACCTCTTGTCACCATCCGATAAAACAGGCGCGAGGATCATTGGAATCTCCCGCGTGGCAGGGTTCGACTTCAGTTCCTCAAGTATGGCAAAGCCATCAGCATCTGGGAAAAAGATGTCCAGCGTGATAAAGTCTGGCCGCTCACGTAGCGCCAATTTTAGTGCTTTATCAACTTGCTGTGTGGTTAACACCTCCCGGCCGTTTTCGGTCAAGTGCAGTTGAATCAGCCAGGCTATGTCAGGATCCCCCTCGATAACCAGTACTTTTTCTGTTGTTCGTTTGGCCTCTTCTTCAACTTGGTCTGCTGGCTCGGGTTCTACAGTGGGGAGGGTGAACGTAAATGTGCTCCCTTTTCTCCACTCGCTTTCTACCCAAATCCGTCCGCTGTGCATCTCCACCAATGATTTGACAATGGCAAGCCCCAGCCCTGTGCCCGACTCTTCATGCACCAGCGGGTCATCGGCCCGGAAGAAGCGGTCGAAGATCTTATCTTGATCCTCCGGTGCGATGCCGATGCCTGTGTCTCGTACCGAAATGTGCACTTCCTCGCCGTGCACACGAGCCGATGCCACAATCTCGCCACCGGTTGGCGTGTACTGGCAGGCATTCCCTACCAAGTTGGTCAGAATCTGGACCACGCGAGCATGATCGGCGATGACACTGGGGAGGTCAGGCGGCACATCCTGTTGCAGGATTAGCCCCTTACTCTTCGCTCGGGCCTCTATTGCTGTGATGACCTGGCTGATTGCTTCCTGCACGTATATCTCCTTAGGTGAGAATTCTATCCGCCCGCTTTCGATGCGCGAGAGGTCCAGCAGGTCGTTGGCCAGTTCGGTTAGGCGATCGACGTTGTTCTTGATGATCGTCAGGAAGTTATGCTGATCGTCTGTCAGTGTGCCCACCGTTCCCATCAGGAGCAGTTCGACGTATCCCTTGATCGAGGTCATCGGTGTGCGCATTTCGTGTGAAACTGTGGAGACGAACTCTGACTTGGTGCGCTCCGCCTCTACCTCTGCAGTGACGTCACGAAAGACCGAGACGGTGCCCAGAAACTCCTCGCCCATCAGCACCGGTGCCAGGTGGACGCTGACAATGCGGCCTCCAATGTCTAACTGGGCAGCCAGGTATTCCCCCACCGTGTACGTCTCGGGTTGCTTCGACCATCTACTGGCCGTCTCCATCCAGTCTTGCGCCTGATCGCCATATAGGCCGAGCATTTCGTTGGTCATCCGCCCCAGAGCTTCTTCTCGAGGCAATTCCAGAATGCGCTCTGCAGCCGCGTTGACCAAGATGACCTTACCCCCAGCGTCGGTCACCATCACTCCATCCGCGACTCCTTCCAGGATGGACTGACTCTTGGTCGCCTCGATCTGCTGAGCCTTGAGCGTATGTCCCAGCCGCTCCGTCTGATCGCGGATCAGGTTGTAGAGTCCGGCATTACTGATAGCATTGGCAACCTGCGTGGTGGCGGCCTTCACCAGCCGCAGGTGATCCTCGTCAAAGTAATCAGACTGAGAGTGAAGCAAGAGTAGCGTTCCTAACACTTCATCACTGACCACAAGGGGGACAGCCAGCGCCGAGCGGTACTCTCGCTCCTGTTTGTGCGGCTTCACCCACCGCTGATCCTGTCGAGTGTCGGTCACTATGGCCGCTTCGCGACGTTCGATCACCCAACCCGCCAATCCCTCACCTCGAGAGAAGCGGGCGGCCATGCCGCCGAATGGCAACTCAACTCCTTCTCCCAGGGCAGCGCGGTAGATCAACCTGTCAGATTGCGGTTCCAGCATCATAATGGATGCTTGTTCAGCTCCCACAGCCTCCACGACTAGCTCCAGGGCGCGATGTAGCACGCGGTCCAGATCGAGGCTGGCAGAAAGCTGGGATGTGATGCGATAGAGCGTCTCGACCCGATCGCGCTCCTCGGTGAGTTCATTCATTGCCTCGGCCAACTCTTGGGTGCGCTCCTCGACGCGCCGCTCCAGTTCCTGCGAAAAACGGTGCACCTCGTCGAACAGGCGAGCGTTTTGCACTGCCACAGCTACCTGGTCGGCCAACGCCGAAAGCGTCGCTATCTCGGCTGGCGAGAAACTGTGTGTCTCCTGACGACCTGCGCGTAGGATACCTACAACCTGGTTGCTGACCGTGAGAGGGGCCAGAACCGCAGATCCCATTTCGACTTCCGTAGAGCCAGGTATGAAGCGTGGGTCTTGTTTCACGTCGTCAACCGCTAGCGGCATACCACTCCTGGCCACTGCGCCCACCAGCCCCTCACCTGTGGCGAAGCTGGGCGACGAGTCGTGCGCAGACGCGGAGCCATGGGCCGCTCGGAGCATATACCGCCCGCTCTCGGCATTCAGGAGGAAGATGCTGCTGTGATCGCATTCAAGCAGTCGAGGGGTCATTTCGACAACGATGTTCAAGACCTCGCTCAGGTCGAGTTGGGCCGTGGCCGAACGGCTGACCTCGTTAAACAGTGCCAGTGTGTCGGCGCGGCGCTGCAGCATTTCCACCATGCGGACGTTTTCTATGGCGAGCGCCGCCTGACTGGCGAAAATTTCCAGCGCCTCCACGGTATCTAGATCAGGAATGCGTCCATCGCGTGGCTGATCTACCGACAGGAGCCCCTGTACATCTCCACCAGGCCCAACGAGCGGGACGAGCAGCAGGTCGCGAGGATGCCAGAGACCAGGTTCGCGCGCCACATCCACGGCTTGCTCCCCAGACTCGTACACGTCCAGGCGGTCACGCCAATGGGCCTGCCGTTCGGTCGGAATATAGTAACTGTGGCTAAGGCGGAATTCCTCGCTCATTACTTGCTCTATGGTAGACCAAGGTTGTCGCACTTTCTTCATACGCTCAAAGTCGGGAATGGGGATGCCAGCGGCAGCCACTCGGCGCTGACCAGGTGGGTCGCCCTCCAGCACGCTGACCAATACCAGATTGAACCCCACACTCTCCTGAACCGCGTATGCAACCTCTTCCAATATCTCCTCTAAAGGCCGGTCCGAGCGCAGCGCCTGACTGACTTCGAGGACTAGCGCGAGTTGATCTGCCCGGCGACGCAGCAAATTCCCGCGTCTCAACTGTTCTTCACGGCGCTGGTGGTTGCCAATGGCAATAGAAACCTGGGAAGATAATCCTTCGGCGAACTCTAGCGTTCCTTGATCAAATGCATCCCTCTCTCCGCTCTCTAGAAAAAGGACGCCCGCCAGAGATTCTGCGTAGGAAATCGGCACAATAAGCATAGAGCGGGCTTCTGACCCGACGTTGACCTCGCTTCCCTTCGCAGCTACATCGGAGATGAGTAGCGGTTGGTTGGCATTTAATATCTCCGCTAGAACAGGATGCGCTTCCGGCGCTCGTAGCATTGCGCGGATGCGGGTCTCCTCTGCCTCTGAATAGCCTGCACAAACCTCCAATTGCAGTTCTCCACTTGTAGCCTCCCGAAGCACGATCGCGCCATACGTGACCTGACTTGGGCGCATTGCCTCTTCCAACACTACGTGTAGAATGTGCTTCAGATCAAGCGTCGCGCTAATTTCGCGACTCACGCGCTGGAGGCTGCTCAGTGCCTCCCGGTAGATGACCACGCCGGCCGACGTTTGGCGCTTCCCTGCTCGTTCGTTCACACGCTCTACCTCTCAACCCTCCGGCCGGTGCGATCTCCTCGGGAAAAACCGCTCGCCGATGCGTAACGTGGTTGCCCTGCCCTCCAGGGTTCTGCTGAAAACACGATTGCATCCACAGTGTCATCAGTCCAAAACCAAGATGCTGCGGACCAGTTTAAACCACCCGCCCCTCGCGCCTTGCACTGGCGGCTGTCTCAGTGATCTCCCGAATGTCGGCGAAGGGGCCTTCGTCGGCCGTCACTGTGCCGACGGCCAGTGTCATTAGATCAACCTTCGTCTCGTTGCCATCAGCATCGTGTACGAGCATGTGACCCCGTTCCTTGTCCTGCCAATCGTAATGTACTCCCACTTCTGTGTCGAAGCGGCTTTTGAGATCCGCTGCTATAGATGTGGCCAAGTTCTTCTGGGTGACGATAATAAAGTCATCACCCCCAATGTGGCCGATGAAGTCATTATACGTACCCACGTTGTCCACTGACCTACCCAGGACCATTGCAGCAAAGCGTAACGCTTCCTCGCCGGCCACGAAGCCGTACACTTCGTTGAATGTGCTAAATCCCCGGATACCCACGTAGACAATGCCCCAGTCATCCCGCCGCATCAACTGTCGCAACTGATCCTCGATCAGCCGGCCGCTGGGCAGACCAGTGGTGGGGTTGGTCAGGCTTTCATACTTTGCACGCATCATGGCGTTCTTGACCCGCAGTTTGAGTTCTTCCAGATCAAAGGGCTTGGTGATGTAATCGTCAGCGCCCAACTCAAGGCCGTGGATCTTGTCAGAACGCTCGTCTTTCTGGGTCAGAAAGATGATCGGGATGTGGCTGGTGCGTAGGCTGCCCCGCAAGTCGCGGCATACGTCGTAGCCATCCATGTCTGGCAACATGATGTCAAGGACGATGATGTGAGGCAGTTGCTGCCGGCACATCTCCAACGCATCCTCGCCACGCTGGGCCACCGCCACCTCGTAGTTCTGTGATTGGAAGTAGATGCGCAGCATACTTGAAATGTCGGGATCGTCTTCCACTATCAGCATTCTACCCTCGGCCATGTTTCCTCCTTACTACTCGCTATGCAGAGTCCGGCTAGTCCAGGCTATGTGTCCGTTCCAGCTCGCCCATTCATGCCTTTGGTCTGTGTTCTGAATGCCGAGTACTCAGGACTATGAGACTCCTGATGGTCTGAAGCCGTGCTCGCGAGCCAGTTGAGCAATTTCGCGTACTTGTTCGATTTGAATCTGCTTACCCAGTGAGTAACTCTCGTATCGCCCTTCCAATGCCAACACCATCGTCTCCGCCATGCAGGCGTAGGCCTTGCCGGGAGGGAGGCCAAAATCAAACCCGAAATTCACCGTGCCAGGCACATCCACCACTCCTCCCTCAATGACTAGCACATCGTCTCGCTCCTTGACCACCCACGGCGACACATCCGATGGCAGGGCCACATCGCATACGATCGCGCCCCGTTTGAGATGCTCTGGCTGAATGACCGGCTTGGCGGCGTTGGTGGCGCTCAGCACTATGTCAGCCTCGCGGATGTCTTCAATTTGTGTCGAGATTCGCACCAGGTGCGCTCCGGCTTCCCTGACCTGTGCCCCCACCTCTGCCAGGCGAAATCCTCGCTGACCAACCAGCATCAACTCAGCCACCATCGGCGCGAGCAACTTGGCACACGTCGAGCCGATGCTCCCCGTCGCTCCGACCACGGCTGCGATAGATGATTCTAGCCGGATGCCTCTGTAAAGTGCGGCCTCCTCCACGGCCTCGACTACGACAGCCATGGTGAGGCTGTGGCCCGTGGTGACAGGAATGTCAAGCTGCCGATCGATGGTCACTCCGCCATCGCCAACTGCCGATATAAAAGCCCCCAATCCCAGAATACGAGCTCCCAGCCTCTCCGCCAGGCGACTGGTTTGAATGACCTTCTTGTAAACCGTTCGAGGCGGCAGCCTCAGCATCTGCCGCGCAGTGAACGGACAGGCCACCAACCAACCCTCTATCTCTTTCCCCGTAGCCTCTGAACGTACCCCGGTGACGTGTGAGATGTAGACTGGCGGCCAGAAAAGAGAAAAAAAATGGATCAGTGCCGTGGGCAATATCCGCGCCAGCCGCGGATACTTGCGTGCCACGTCTCGCTTAGGATTGAGTGGATGAATGACAAAAGCAAAGCTATCCATGCCCGTGCCCGCCCGTGCCCAGATTCAACGCCGGTATGTCCTAGGATGCAGTTTTTCTCCGTCTTTGATGGTGAGATGATCGCTGTCTTCGTAATAAACAGTCCGGTCAATCACACGCCTCTCAGGCGAGGCGAACAGGATTACGTCCGACTCGATGGCCCGCGCTGGCAGCACTACCAGGCCAGAGCCGATAGAACAGTTGTGGCCCACACAGCCGCCCAGCACTGGCATACCTGTCTCCACCACTTCCTCCCCATGCACCGCACGGATGGGCCTGGGAAGCACGTTGAAATCGGTGAAGGTGTTACCTGCGCCGACAAAGGTATCGCGCCCAATGCTGCAGAATTGCAGACAAGTGTTCTGCGCCACCATCGAGTTTTCCATCATCACAGTCATAAAGAGCGCCGCTCGAAAGGGAAGAAAGCAGCGGTCCGACACCACGCTGAGCAGAATCTGGCAGCCCTGCGTAACATCCACGTTATCTCCGATGACCGAGGCGCAGATGACGGCTCCTGGTCCGACGCTGACGTTATTGCCGATGTGAGTCGGCCCCTGGATGATGGCAGAAGGATCAATGCTGCAATTGCGGCCTATATGCACCGTTGCTGACGAGGAAAGGGCCTGTTTCCGTTCCACCATTCCGTGCCACAACATCCTGAGATACATCCCTAGACTGCGCTCGATGTCGCGCTCCAGCCGCGCCCCTTCAGCGAACACACCGAAGATGACGTTGGCGGTGATGGTGTGGACCCAATGCTCAATAGAGCAGAAAGCCTTGGTGGGCAACTGGAACACTAGGTCACCCTTCATATCGGACATATGAGTCGGGACGTGATAATAACCTACTTCGCGCGCTTCCGTGTCCATCACCAGTTGGTGCACGTTGGGCTCGACGCCGTGCGGGAAATACCACATATCAGCGATGTATACATCGCCCTCGCGACGGATACCCTGCTGCAAATGGATGGCATGGGCATTAATAGCACGATCGTCCAACGCGAAGGCAACCCGGCAGGCCTTGTCCAACTTCCGAGCGCGCTTGATGAACTCATCCAGGAAAAACCGATCAAAGAATAGATTGTCACGGCAAACCAGCGTCTCCACGCGCCGAGGTTCAATCTCGGCTAGTGAATCTACCTCGCGCTCTTCTGTGGCGTATTGCGCCAACACGTCTCGCAGGTGGAGCCACAGCGGCTTGTTCAGCACGCGCAAGTCGCGAGCTGGCTCGTTGAATGGAAATATCTTGCGACGATCTCGGAGGATAATATTGCGCATCTACACTTCAGTCCAGTGGGCGCTTGCTGATCAGAATGGTACAAGTCAGATCACCACAGGCAATGCACGAGACCTCTTCGACGTAAAAGTTCTTGCCACCACTGACCCAGTAAAGCCCCTCTTCCAGTATGCCAATAGCCATGTGGCAGCAGGGCGAGTCGCATTTGCGTCCCCAACATGTACCACAACGTTCCATAATCCAGTAGTAATACTGCTCGTCCTCCCCCAGCCGTACCAGGTGATCGGTGAACTTGTTGAACGTCTGAGCCAGAACCTCAAAGCCCACCTTTAGTTTCATCCCCAGAGGTAGGATGCGAAAAGTCAGGTCTGCAATGCCCAGCATCGGCCCAAAGTCCTTGATGCCGAACTTGAAACAGGAGCGACCGGCCCGTAGCGCCAGCCCGCGCCCACCGCGCGGCCCGTACATCTCATCCAACGCCTGTAGCAATCGCCCTAGCTCGTCGAAAGAGAACTCATTGACGAAATTGTTCGGCGGGTAATTTCCGATGCGATGCTGAAGCCGGGCCAGATTCAGGATCGCATTTAACCCATTGCGACCCATTACCTCTTCCATCGCTAGAAGGATGATACGCCCCATCTTGTTGGGAAAGGAATATCGCTGCTCCCCCTGGACCGCCGATAGAGATTCATCTGCCATGCGAAGCTTATCCCCCGGTCGGCTGACAGGTTAGCAAAAGTTCCACCCCGAGGGGTTTTGCTAACTCAGCGCGGGGGGGTTTGGTTGAAACGAATGGTTCCGCCCCGTGCTATGTCTGTGCCCTCCAGCTCATACATGCTAATCAAATCCGGTCAGACTTGTTCTACCCATGGTTATGGGGTCATGGTGGTCTAGGAAATCGTGTAGCGCCTGATAGAACTGTTGGGGCTCATCCAGCATCGGAAAGTGGCCCGAGTCCTCGAAGTAGCGTACCTCAGCCCACGGTGCGCCCTGCGCTAGCACCTTGCCCTGTTTGGGACTCACAATGCGATCTACTCGACCATAAACACCAAATGTCAGTACCTGAATCTCCTTTAGACGTGGACGCAGGTCTGTCTTGCGCAACGAAGCAATGCTGTAATGGAAGGATTCCAACGTAGTGCGCGAAAGGCCGCTCTTAAACATCTTGTACCAGGTCCTCCAATCCCGTGCATAGAATGGGGAGAGGAGTCGGACGCCTAGTGGGAACACCTGGTAGAACAGATTGGCCAGGGAACGCCGTGCTGACAGCCGCAGAAAGAGGGACAGTCCATCGCCCACGATGGGAGAACCCACCACCGCCACCTTCTGGACTCGATTGGGGTGATCCAGCGTCAGACCAAGTGAGACAGTGCCGCCCATAGAATGACCTATGATGGGTGCCCGCTCAATCCCTAGGCGCCCCATAAGCTGATCTACCATCTCGATGTAGTCCTGGACCGTGAAGCTCTCCCCTTGCTTCCCGGAATCGCCGAAACCCCAAAAGTCCAGCGCATAGGTCTTATATTGGCGGCCCAGCGACTCCATGGTACCTAGCCAGTGATCCCACGATTCCAACCAGCCATGCAGCAAGATCACCGGCCGTCCACGGCCGTGGGTCTCATAATGGACTACCCCTCTGTCGGTAACAATGGAACTCATAGGCGTACCACTCTTAGCGGCCGAAATGTTCCCCCGGTCACCAGAACTCCAGAATCAGATGTATGAGTAACCTGTGTCTCAATTGTGTACTGTTTAGAGGCCGCTTATAGCGGCTTTCATCTCTCAAGATTCTGCTTTGTGCGGCAATGACAGTGTCAGAAGCGGTCAAAATTGCCGAATTGGACCTCAAACGGGTACATTTGGGTCAACAGCAGGACCAGAATCAGAAGCGGAATCGATTTTCTCGGCATCATTCACTGCTTTAAACAGCATGTATTAATAATACCACGAAAATGCGCAGAGAGGATTGAGAAACCATTGCAATTTTGTTAAAGAGGGGTTACAGTTTCTGAAGACAAACGACGGTCGAACCGACCGCCCTGCACAGTTCGACCGCCTGAAAAACCTCGCTCACACAACACAAGCCTCCTGCTGCAGGATGGCGTGGCGGCTTCTTCCACTGAGTCAGCACTTTTCCTGATGACTAAGCTACTCGGTTCGCAGCGCTTAACCGAACTGTGTGGCTCCTAATCTTCTTCATCCATTAGTTCGATGATCGAATATAAGAGTTCCAGCAGGACACGCTTGACGCTCTCCCGATCGGTAGCCACACAAGGCAAGACTTTGATCTCCTGAGGGATGCGAAGTGCGATACGTAAGTCTTCGGGCGTCCACGCATCCTCTATGTCCTGCTTATTGGCGGCAACGATGTAGGGCACGGGAGCATAGGAACGAAAGGTACCCAGGATGCTACTACCCTCACGAAATGTCTCCGGCCGCACACTGTCAAGCAGAACGACGAAGCCGAGCATGCCTTCAGCGAGAACTTCCCACATGAAGTCAAAGCGACGTTGGCCGGGAGTGCCGAACAGGTAGAGCACCAGGTCTGCGTCCACGGTGATACGCCCAAAGTCCATCGCTACCGTGGTCCGGTCTTTGATGCGTTCCTCTGGACGAGAGATCTTCTTCTCTGTCGCAACGACGTCAATCTCACTGATGCTCTGGATGAACTCCGTTTTGCCTGCCGAAAAAGGACCCGTTACTACTATCTTGACAGTTTGCATTGTTAATATCTCTATTACTACTTCTGAAAGAAGTCAATTAAGCGCTCGACTACACCTCGCTTGACGGCCGGACGACGCATAGCCATAGGAGCCTGACCAGGTGCCTCAGCCGCCGTGGGCGTGACCACTCCCTCTGGCTGGATCAACTCTACCAAACCTGCCTGCAACAAACCGTATACTATCTTGCGGATCTGAAAATCACTCATGTTGTTGTACTGTGCGATCTGGCGGACCGTGTTGCGCGGGTTAATGAAGGAAACCACACGCCATTCCTCAACGTGGAGATTGATATCGCGCAGTTGCACGCCGGGACGATCAGCGAACTTGAGCGCCACGTTCAAGTTGGGCAGTTCCTCCTGCAGCCGCTCCCACTCCTTCAGGCGGCGACTGCCCTCCATAATCACGTTCTCCAGGTTGACAGGAATGGTAATGCGGTCCTCAAACGGCAGCTTATTCGATTCAAAGAGAAAAGTCCCCTCTGGCCAGGTGAAGAGAGGATAGACGTTACTTAAGATATAGTTGCGCACACTCTGCACAATGTCAGCCTGGCTCACGTAGCCGGCATTGATCAGCAACAGTCCTAGTTCCTTATCGCTCTTGTCGCTGGCCTGGGTATGGAGCATACGAGCCTGCTCTTCTGTGATCTTGCCAGCCCGATGAAGCACCGCAGCCAGAGGATCACCCTGCCCATCCAACGTCGCATAGACGAGTTTGCCTTCCTTGAAACACAGGCAGGCCTGCGTCTTACGTGCTGCAATCGTCAGCGTGCCTGTCTTGCGCGCCAGATTGATCAGGTTAAGCAACTGCGTTGTGCTAAAATCCCGCAAATTCCCCTTCAGCGCCATACTTACCTCCACTGCAACCAGTTGAAGCTGCAGACATAGACTCGCCCATATACGTGGTGAAATTGATTATACCTTCTCTTGGCGTTCAAGTCAACCGCGGGAGATCAGGGATGAACCAAGCCGATTAGCCTCCAGAGCGACTGGACAGAGCGATTGAAGCGGCCAGAGCCACCTGGCCCAGGTGGTAGGTGACCATGACCAGCAGCCCGGCCGAGGGAGAGGGCGTGACGAACCGCTCCCACGCCAGCATGGCGTCGGAGGCGAAGAACAAGCTGGCTCCAATGATGACCAGTCCCCGGCGCAGCGGTGTCCACTCCGGGCGGAATAGGGTAGCCCAGGCCGAAAGGAGCATCAGGCTGAGCGCCAGGCTGTAAATTGCCACAGGGACGAGCAGCCCTGTCTGGCCGTGGCGGCGCAGGCCGGCTGCGATGCCCCGGTACAGCGTCATGCCAACGGCCGCTACGGCGACGAGAGGCACGAGAGCGGGCCAGGGGGGCAGCGTCGGGTTCAGCCCGGCGATGTAGCAGAGGTGAGCCAGGAGAAATGCCACCAGACCGGGTAGAAAGAAGCGCTCGCCGGGCAGCATCAGCAAGATGTCTCCTGCCAGCGAGAAGGCCAGACCGAGCAGGAAACAGCGAGCCACCCAGGCGTCGTGCGGGCCTCGCGTCAGCAGCCAGGCTCCGATCAGGACGGCGACCAACGTCGCGGGTTTGAAGACGTACTCCAGGCGCTTCTGTCGCCGGGCGACGGCCAGCCAGTCAATCGCGGCCGGGATCAAGGAAATGACCAGTGACCAATGACCAATCTTCAATTTTCAATCTCCAATCTCCAACCTATCAAGGCCGTAGTGCCTCCTGCAGTCCATCTCCCACCAGGTTGGCTGCCAGCACCGTCAGAGTCAGTGCCAGGCCGGGGAAGGTGCTGGCCCACGGGGCATCCCACAGGTAGCCTCTGCCCTCGGCCAGCATCGCCCCCCACTCGGGAGCGCCCGGCGGCGCGCCTAGGCCCAGGAAGTTGAGGGCTGTCCCGTTGAGCAGCACCCATCCCAGTTGGGTGGCAACGAAGGCCACGAGTGATGTAATGGCGTTAGGCAGGACATGACGCACCAGGATACTCCACTCGCTGCTCCCCACGGCCCGGGCCGCCTCGACGTAGAGTTGTACGCGCACCTCTATGGCAGCACTGCGAGCCACCCGGGCGTAGGCCGGTGCGGCTGCCAATCCCACCGCTACTGCCACCGAGTTCATACCCGGTCCAAGTAGGGCCACTACCGCCATTGCCAGAAGGAGGCTGGGGAAGGCCAGCAGCGCGTCCACCATGCGCATCAACACCGTCTCAATCCAACCGCCGAAGGCGCCGGACACCAGCCCCGTTGGCAGGCCAAGCCCCACGGTCATTGCCAGGGCTACTATGCCCATACCCAGTGTCCAGCGGCCACCCCACAGGAGCCGCGCTAGTATATCTCGGCCTAGCCAGTCAGTCCCCAGCGGCTGGCCAGGACTCGGCGGTAAGAGTTCACGGGTTGTATCGGCTGCCAGGGGGCCAGCAGGATACAGGAACGGAGCTAATCCTGCTCCCAGTCCAGCCAACGCCAGCCAGGCCAGCGCAGCCAGCGCAACAGGCTGTCGCAAAAGGGGGCGTCGGAGCGGAGCCGACCACTCAATCACACTGGCTCCTCCCGCAGCCTTGGGTCTAGCCAGGCCTGTGCCACGTCCGCTGCCAGATTGCTCAGGACATAAGCCAGTGCCCCGAACACAACCACCCCTTGCACTACTGGCAGGTCTTGCCAGAGAATTGCCTCCACCGCAAGTTTCCCCAGTCCCCGGCGGGCGAAGACCGATTCTGTCACCACGGTTCCGCCTAGCAAGAAGCCAAACTGGAGGGCGACGATGGTGAGGGCGGGGGCCAGCGCGGAGCGGAGTACGTGGATGAAGAGCACGCGCCACGACGAAAGTCCCCGCGCCCGCGCCGCCAGCACGAATGGCTCTTCCATCACCTCCACCACGCGGGCCCGCACCATCCGGGCGATAGAGCCGGAGAGGGCGAAGCCCAACACCAGCGCCGGCAGAATCAAGTGTCGCAGGTCTCCCTCTCCGGTTGCGGGCAGCCAGCGCAGTTGGAGCGAGAACAGGAGAATCGCCAGGATGCCCGACCAGTAGGTGGGTGTGGAGAGGCTCAATACTGCCACCGTTGTGGCAACTGTATCCAGCCAGGTGGACCGGCGGAGGGCAGCCAGAACCCCCACGGTCAGCCCCAGTAATACTCCCACCGCCGTTGCAGCCACGGCCAGCTTTGCTGTAGGCAATAGTTGCTCCAGGATCATGCGGTCCACCGACCGGCCGTGGAGCCAGGATTGCCCCAGATCGCCTCGGGCCATGTCCATCAGGTAGCGGGCGTACTGGACGAGGAGTGGGTCGTCCAATCCCAGTTGAGCGCGTCGTTCAGCCACTTCTGCTGGGGTGGCACCAGAGGCGGCCAGCAGCGCCTGAGCGGGGTCACCCGGCGTCAACTGCATGGCCGTAAAGGCCAAGGTCGCTGCTAGCCAAAGGACGAAGGCCGACTGGAGCAGTCTTCGTCCTGCGTACCTCATTGTCATAGCAAGATCCCGAATCACGCCACACGCACTATGTGCTTACGAGTTGCGTGTCACTGGGTTTCGAGCGTCACGTCAATCAGCCAGGGGAACCACCCCTGCGCGTCGAAGCGGAGTCCCCGTACTCGGTTGCTCACACCATTCAGGTTGACGTAATCGCGGATGGGAATCACCAGTGCTTGATCCATCACCTGGAGTTGAACCTGGCTGTAGAGCGCAGCCCGCTCCATCTGGTCGGATGTGCGCGCCGTCGTCTCCAGCCAGGCGTCCAGGTCGGCGTCGTTCGCCTTTGACCAGTTGGACCCACCCTGGGAGTGGAAGAACTGGCGCAGGATGTCGGGGTCGCTGCCGGAGAGGTTGAAGGGAATCAGGTGGTGTCGGCCTTCGCCCGTCACCTCCATCGCTTCCGGGAAGCTCACGACTCGGCTATTCACACCGATCTCCAGTTCCGACCACTGGACTGCCAGCAACTGCCCCACCTCCGGCATGTAGCCCCATCCCATCAGATAGAGGTCGAGGCCTAGAGGCTCTCCATCCTTGTCGCGGATGCCATCGCCATCGGTATCTGACCAGCCGGCCTCATCCAGCAGCGCCACTGCTTGGGTCGGGTCGTAGCGATAATAGTTTCGGACCGCCGGTTCGTAGTCGGCAGTGACCGCTGCCAGCGGCCCGTAGGCCATCGGTGAGGTATCTCGGAAGACGGTGGAGATGATGACCTGCCGGTCAGTCCCGTAGATGAGCGCTCGCCGCACCCGGACGTCGTCCAGCGGCGGGCGGGCGGTGTTCATGAAGAACATCAGCGATGCGCCGGGGATGGGCACCGGTTCGATATGGAAGTCGGCGTTCTCTTCCAACCTGGCGACGTCCTGCGGGGTAATCTCTCCCATCACGTCTGCATCTCCCGTCTCCAGCGCAAGCGAGCGGGTGGCCGGGTTGGTGAAGAAGCGGAACTCAATCTCTTCCACTTGTGCCGTTTCATGCTGATAGATGGGCGGTCCCCAGGCGTAGTCGGGATTGCGGCGGAGCAACAGGTGGTCACCCGGTACGTACTCGGCGAAGATGAACGGCCCGGTGCCTACTTGGTGCAACTGGTACTCGTCTCCCCACTGTTCGACCGCCGCGGGAGAGACCATCCCCAGGTAGACTTGGCTGAGGGCGTCGAGGAGCGGCGCGAAGGGCTCGCTCAGGTGGATGCTGACCGTGTATTCGTCCACCACTTCTGCCTGCTCGTAGGGGCCGAGCATAAAGCGCGCCTTTTGAGAGGCCAGAGCGGAACTGGTAATGCGTTCCAGATTGAAGCGCACCGCCTCGGCGTTGAAAGGGGTGTCATCGTGGAAGGTGACGTCCTGCCGCAAATAGAAGGTGTAGACCAGGCCGCCTGCGGAGACCTCCCACCGTTCTGCCAGGCCGGAGACGAACTCTCCAGTATCAGGGTCCCTATAGACCAGGGTGTCGTACACCGAGGTGAGGGGGATGCCCAGTTCCGACGAGCGATTGACGTGGGGATCAATCCCCGAAGGGGCCAGCGTCAAACCGTAGACGATGCGGGCTTCAGAAGATGGCGCCCTGCAACCCGTTAGCAGTGCCACCAGCAGCGCGAGGAGGAGAAACGAACGCTTCACTACGTGCACCTCCTTGAATCATAGCTTGACAATGGCACATTGTAGGTCGGATTTGCCTATCCGACCTATGGCGGTTAGCAAAACTGCCCTACAGGATCTTTGCAGGCCCCCAACGCGGGCTGGGGCGAGCGATTTGGACCGCCAGAGGCCAAATTCAGCTAATGTGCATTGTCGTAATAGTAAGCCTGCTGATTGGTAAACTGGAAAGCTGGTAATCAAAGGAAGGAGATTGACTTACCGATCTACCAACACGAAACAAGATTATATCACACCCGATAAGGTTGACAAATCCCGCTCACAACGGTACAATGCATCTCAATGCAAGAAACCGAAACCGTCAAGCCCTTGAACCGCAATCGCCTGAGTGCGCTGGTGGCTGTACTTCTGCTGGGCAGCGTGCTCTTTCGTTTCATCGAACTGCCCGAACACGTACTGAGATTGCATCCTCTGGGGTCGCCTCTGGAGATCCACGTTACCGGTACCTGGCTACTGATCGCGCTGATGGTCAGCCTGGTTTGCACCGGTACCAACCTTGTCCTGCACGATCACCCTCACCTGGAGGAACATCCTGGACGGCCCATATTCATTTCTTGGATTCTGCCCGGCATGATGGCCGGACTCTCCGCTTATCTGCTGGCGCGCATCTCCACAGGGCCTATGTGGGTCGGTGGACTGATCATCGTCGGCGTTGGCATAAGCCTGGCTGTCTCCGCTGAATACACTGCTGTCTCTCCCGATGCCCCTGGCTATCCCCTGGCCCGGCTCGCACTCAACGTATTGGCTTATCTGCTGGCCTTTGCCCTTTTTGCCATCATCTACCACACCCGCACCCGCAGTCTGGTGACCGCCACCTTGACGCTGTTCTCGACCGCGCTGCTGGCGCTCGATCTGCTAAGCGTGGCGGACGTGCAGTTTCGACGTGTGCTTCTGTTTGCCGGCATTGTCAGTCTCATCATCGGTGAGAGCACCTGGGCACTGAACTACTGGCAAATCGGCGCCTGGACTGGCGGGCTGTTCCTGTTGCTCATATTCTACATCACCGTCAACGTGGCTCATCAGCACCTGCTGGGGCGACTGAGCGTGTTCACGCTGCTAGAGTTTGCCGTCGTCGCTGTCATCGTGCTGATCATCACCTTGCTCAGGGCCCCCTGAGCAAGGCCCCTCCTGAAGATAGGTGGCGCCGCGTTGTCCTATCCTGCCTGGGGAGGAGAATTTGTGCAGACTGAGATCCTTTCATTGTCGGCCAGGATTCCTCCGCGCATCGCGCGTCTGGAGGAATTGGCGTACAACTTCTGGTGGAGTTGGCATCGCGAAGCTCGCGATCTATTCAAGACGCTTGACTATCCGCTGTGGCAAAGTACCGGCCACAATCCGGTAAAGATGCTAAGGCAAGTGTCGTCGGAGCGGCTGGAGGAACTGGTCGCCGACCCACTCTTCCTCCGTCAGTACGACTCTGTGTTGATGGCGCTTGACGCTGACCTAAGCAATGGACATCTCTGGTTTCCGACCCACTATCCCGAATCGACGACTCGACCTGTCGCCTATTTCTCCGCCGAGTTTGGTCTGCACCGATCGCTGCCCCTCTATTCGGGTGGTTTGGGAGTGCTGGCGGGCGACCATTGCAAGGAGGCCAGCGACATCGGACTGCCTTTCGTCGCGGTGGGCTTTCTCTACGAGATGGGGTATTTCCGCCAACGCATCACCACCGATGGGTGGCAGGAGGCGGTCTATCCGCGCTTCGAACCGGAGGAGGTCGCCATTCGCGAGGCCTTGTGCGACGATGGGCAATGCCTCTTTGTCCCGGTGGAAGTAGGCCAGCGCACAGTTCACCTGCAGGTCTGGCACGTCCAGGTTGGTCGTGCGTGCCTGTACCTGATGGATGCCGACCACGATCTGAATGTGCCCGGGGACCGGGAACTCACCGCCCGGCTGTACGGCGGCGACCAGGAGATGCGCCTTCAGCAGGAGATCGTGCTGGGGATTGGCGGCTTGCGCGTCCTGCGGGCGTTGGGAGTTGATCCACCCGTTTTTCATCTCAACGAGGGCCATTCTGCCTTCCTGGTGCTGGAGCGCGCGGGTGAATTGGTCGAGGCTGGGCAATCGTTCGATGAAGCCCGGCGGGCAGTGTGGGCGACAACTGTCTTCACCACCCACACACCGGTGCCAGCAGGTCATGACGTTTTTCCCTTTCACCTGGTTGAAAAGTACTTTCACACCTATTGGCCACGCCTGGGGCTGAGCCGAGAGCAGTTTCTGGAACTGGGCAGCCACGCGGGAGATCGGCAGGGCTTCAATATGACTGTGCTGGCGCTGCGCATGTGCGGGCAGTGCAACGGCGTGAGTAAGTTGCACGGCGAGGAGTCACGCCGTATGTTTCAGTCGTTCTGGCCCGATAGGCCGGTGGAGCAGGTGCCCATTGCGCACGTCACCAACGGCATCCACGTGCCGGCCTGGATCGGTGGGGCGATGAATGGCATCTACCGTAAGCACCTGGGACCCGACTGGATCGAGCGGCACGACGACCTCGCGCTGTGGGAGCGCATCCTCGACGTACCCGACGAGGAACTGTGGGCTGCCCACCTGCACCTGAAGCGCAAACTGATGAGCTTGATCCGGGAGCGGGCACGGCGGCGGCGTGTTGAAAGAAGGGTGGACGCGGAGCAGGTGCTGTGCGCAGGGACGTTCCTTGATCCTGACGCGCTTATCATCGGCTTTGCGCGACGCTTTGCTACGTACAAACGGGCGATCCTCATATTCCACGACCTGGAGCGGCTGAAGCGACTGCTGCACGACCAGTACCGGCCCGTGCAGTTCATCTTTGCTGGCAAAGCCCACCCGGCGGACGATGGGGGCAAACGGCTAATTCAACACGTCTACAACGCTGCCAGGGACCCGGCGATGGGGGGGCGCATCGCCTTCATCGAGGACTACGACATGCAGGTGGCTCGCTACCTGGTGCAGGGGGTAGATGTGTGGCTGAACACCCCTCAACGCCCTCACGAAGCTAGTGGCACCAGCGGTCAGAAGGCAGCCGTCAATGGCATCCCCAACCTGAGCGTACTCGACGGCTGGTGGGTCGAGGGTTACAACGGGGCCAACGGTTGGGCGATTGACCCCGGCCAGCAGTACGGTGATCCGGCTGTGCAGGACGCTGCCGATGCGGAGGCGCTGTATCTCCTGCTCGAAGACGAGGTGGTGCCGCTATTCTACAAACGTGATGCCGACGATGTGCCCCGGGGCTGGGTGCAGGTGATGAAGGAGGCAATCCGCACGGCGGTGCCCGTCTTTTGCACTCGTCGTATGGTCAAAGAGTACACGGAGCGCTTCTACGTTCCGGCAGTGCGCCGTGCGATGGAAATGGAGCGCGAAACGTTGGACGACGTATCCTGATGCTGCCCTCACGTTCATCATCATTGTGTGCCATCATAGTCAACGGGTGTGTATCTGAAATTGTGCATAGCTTGAGTTGACAAAAGGCAGCAATCTGTGCAAAGTATGCTTGTAACACACATCCATACTAGCAAGGAGGCTGCCCAATGGAAGTTTCGCACAAGAATGATGTCTTGCCAAGTCTGGCTGTCGATGGACTGAGACAATTTGTCCGCAAACGGCATCGGCAATGGGAGACAAGAGAAACCGTTTCCGATTTTGAAGTGTTCGACCTGATTGGCTGACAAACTTAACATTACGGACCGCCGAAATTAGCAACCACCCAGCAGCGTAGCGGGCGTGTAGCAGCTTGCCGCCGGGAAGCTGTAGCGGATTCGGGATCGGGTTCTGAATCAAGTTGGAAGAGCGGCAGCACAGGCCAACAACGGCGGTACTGCTGCCGCAGCCAACCCCATCCGATTTTCAGGTAGCTCATACCGCGATCCCAATGGCTGTCGATCCAGCGGCGGCATTTTCGCTTGATGACCTCGGCGCCGACACAGGTAAAGTGAAGTGTAGCAACGGCTATCACCAGAAACAGGCGACTGATCGCCTTGGGGTCGTCTAACTTGCTGGACTCAACCTTGAACCCGTTAGACTTGTTATCCAAGAACTCTGCTTCGATATCGAAACGCAGGGCATACTCATCCAATGTAGTTACACTGGTCACTTCATCACTGATGATGTACCAGGGCTCTTCCTTTGCAGCCTTGGGATTAGCCAAAGCGATATGGACTGGGCCGATGCCCTCACCCAGAACATGAACATTCCAATAGAAGTGAGCGTGGCTCTTGGGCGGGCATATCTCGGCCATACTGGTCACTCTCCCGTCGGACAGACGCACCTGGGTGTTGGATTTGGCACGCAGACGATAGCTCCAGTTGTGATCGTGAGCGAACTTGATCAACTGCGCGTGTACGAAGCCGCGGTCAGCCAGTAGCACGACCCGGTGCCCCGGCGGCAAGATCAACAGTGCCTGATACAACAGTGCTCTGTAATCCCGATAGCTAACTGTGGCGCTGTTGTGGCGCATAACCCGCCAAGCCACTGGAACTGCACGGCCGCGATAGACCAGCGAGAGCCGGATGAGAATGTACTCATTAGACATTATACCGATTTGATCTGACACCGCTGTAACAATGGTGTAAACTAGCTCTTCCACAACCTGAAGAACGGAGGAGCAATGACCAGTTACAGCAAACTGTCGAAACAGCCAAGGCGGTTTCTGGCCTTGACAGGCTATACCGTCAGAGAATTCCAAGCTCTGTTACCTTACTTCCGAGCCGAGTTCGAACGCTACGTCCAAATGTACACACTCGATAGCAAAAGGCGCACCAAACGCAAGTACAGCACGTACGAGAACTCACCACTGCCGACCATCGAAGACAAGTTGCTGTTCATCTTGATTTACCTCAAGCAAATGGCTACTCAAGAGTTGCACGGCACTTTGTTTGGGATGTCGCAACCCAAGGCCAATAAGTGGATTCATCTGTTGCACCCGCTGCTCAATCGCGCGTTGGCCGCCGCAGATGAGTTGCCAGTTCGTGATGCAACACAATTGGACTTGTCGGAAGAAGAGCACGCGCTCTTCTTCCACGATGGCACAGAGCGGCCTATCAATCGCCCAAAGGGCAAGGAAGACCAAAGAACGTACTATAGTGGCAAAAAGAAACAACACACGGTCAAGAACAATGTCATCATCGACGAGACGTAAGATTCTGTTTCTGACCGCCACCTGTGAAAGCAAGAAGCACGATAAACAGATCGCAGATGAAGCAGGCTATACCTTCCCCGAAGACAGCACCGCGTACCAGGACACTGGCTTTCAGGGCTTTCGCCCAGAGGGTGTGCTCATCGTGCAGCCCAAGAAGAAACCCAGAGGTGGCGAGTTGACCCCGGATGAGAAGGCAGAGAACAGCCGCATCTCAAGCATTCGGATCCGGGTGGAGCACGCGATCAGTGGCGTCAAACGCTATCGGATTGTTAAAGACAAGCTGCGAAACTGGGAAGCTGGCTTTCGAGATCTCGTGATGGAAACCTGCTGCGGATTGCACAACTTTCGCTTGAACTTCCGCCCTTGGCATTATGAGATTTCCGCAGCTTAATCGGTATAATGTCTAATACTCTATAGGAAAAGGGATCAAAGTCTCTCTTCGTTTTTCGCCCTTTTTGTCCCAAAGGTTCTGACGACGTACACTTTGCAGGACTTGCATCAGCGCTTGTTGGATGAACCGATCCAGTACTGTCGGTATCCCCAACTTGCGCTTCCCTCCCCCTCCTGGTTTCGGTATCTCTACTCTCTTCACCGGTTGCGGTTGGTATCCCCCACTCAGGAGTTGTTCCCGTATCTCTGGCCATTGTTCTCGTAGATACCCCTCCAGTTCGTCGACGGTCATCCCGTCGATCCCGGGGCTCCCTCGATTCCGTTTGACCTGCTTCAATGCCCTCTTCAGATTCTCACGCTGGCACACCTCCTCCATCAGCTCCTCGCAGACCGCCGGGCTTTCGGTTGGACACTCCGCCATCGATGGTTCGGCCCTTTCGGTAGCTCTCGGGGCTTCACCCCTACCCTCTTCCGCGAAGGTCAGTCGCAATTGGACCATTTTCTGCCGCTTTCCATCCACGAGAAGTGTCTCCTACTTACCACTCCATACCGTTCGGGCCTTCGATGGATTCCCTTCCATCTACTATGCCCTCTGCTGACTCCTGCACTGCGATTGAGGTCCCTTACGGTTCCCTCAGTCTCCGATGAGACACAGTGCAGGCCTCCCGGGGTAAGTCCGACCGCCTTCTCCGCACACCTGCCGGATCTACAGCCGTGCCCCTTGGTGGATGTGAACTTCACTGTTGCTTGCCAGCTCGTCCGAGCACGCCTGCCTCTTATCCGGTTTCTGTTCGTCAGGTCGCGGTTTTGCTCCACGCTTCCTTCAGACCTCACCTCGCGGTGACGCCCTTGCGCTTCGCTAGCACTTCACCTCCACCAGGTTGTGCAGAGGACTTTCACCTCCAAGCTGTCGTACATGCCCGGCACACAAGCGAAAAAGCACCCGATTTGGGTGCTTTTCGGATAGCAGGGGAAGGATTCGAACCTTCGACCTCCGGGTTATGAGCCATGCTCCTGAAATGACAATCTCAGTCCGCCAATCACCCATTGTTGAGCGACTTGGTGCGTGAGCGTACGCGAGGCAGATGAGCCGGTTTATCTCATCTTCTGGCCTTATGTCCTCTACTTGCCACCTGTCCTGCGACGACAACGGAGCTGCCGGGAAGGGACAGCGGCAACCAGATTGACAGAATCGTAATGGCCGATCAGAGATCGAGTGACAGCTGAGACAAGGCTTCGTCCAGTGAACGCAAGGGCAGCGCGTCCAGTTCGGTCAGGGCGCGTCCGTCAGCCGGGAAACGGTACTCGCCGACCAGATTCAAGTGCTCTATGAACACCGGATAGATGTGAGAGAGTTGATCGTCGTCGACTCGATAGCCTGCGCTCCGCAGTCGCTCGACTGCCTCGCCCATATACACACTGTTCCAGGCAGTGATGGCCGTCGCCAGCAGGCGCAGGCAAGTGATCTGATTCACCTGATCCTCGATGGAACGTGACCTCAAGATACCTCCCAGAACGATGACGAGCGCGCGGGTCAGCGCGTGGTAGGACTCTCCTTTTTTCAGGCCGACGAGCACGCGGCGACGGAAGACAGAATCGCTAACAAAGTTCAGTAGGAACAAGGTCTTGTCGATGCGACCCACCTCACGGAGGGCCTTGTACAACTTGCCCTCCGGATGATGTGCACTCAGCTTTCGCAAGGCGCGCGACGCGGGCATCACGCCGGACTCGACAGATGTTGCCAGGCGCAACACATCATCCCATCTATCACGGATGACGCGGGTATTGATGGGTGCGGCGAAGAGAGATTGGATGTTGGGATAGTCGTCCAGACTGCGCCGCATGCGGAACAGCCGCCGCTCGCTCAGGTCGCGCAGGCGCGGGGCGAAGCGAAACCCCAGCAGGTGGCAGAGCCCAAACAGGGCGTCGGTGTACCCCTTCGTGTCGGCGTAGTGCTCTCACAGCCGCAGGTCGGTCTCGTGATACAGCAAGCCGTCGAGGATGTAGGCAGCTTCGCCTGACGTGGATTCGATCAATTGGGAATAGAAGGGGCTCAGGTTGTCGGCGACGTGCGTGTAGACGTTCATCGAGGCTCCCTTCTCTGGCGCGTGAGGGTTGACGCGGGCGCAGAGAGTGCGCGCCTGCACGACGAAGAGTTGACCGTCCAAGCACAGTATACCACATCTGCCGGTCATCTTCATCCGTCGTGATGTGCCAGGGCGCATGGGGAACTCGAATGATCATGTTACCCAAGCGGTCTCAGGTGACAGCCACCTTTGAGGTGACTGTCACCGCATCCCCTCCTGGTTCAGGTCATCCAGCAGGGCCAGGATCTCGTCGTTGGGGGGAATATCACTCATCGAGTGGCCGTAGTGGATATAGCGCACCTGTCCCTGCCGGTCTATGATCATCTGTGCGGGCATCCGTCCCAGTTTGAACAGTTTGACCTTCTGCCCGTATCGCTTGAGCATCGTGTGCTTCGGATCCGGCAGGCCGACGAAGGGCAGTTGTTCCTTCTCCCAATAGCGGGCAAAGGCGGCCGCGTCCTCCGGCCCCACGGCGATCACCTCGGCGCCCCGCCGGACGAACTCGTCATAGTCCTGGCGCAACTGCGCCATGTGACGCTGGCAGAAGGGTCATATGAACCCCCGGTTGAGCACCAGGACCACGTGCTTCTGTCCCCGGTAGTCGGAGAGCCGCACCGTCTGCCCCTGAAAGTCCTCCAGGGCGAAGTCGGGGGCCTCCGTGTTAACTTCGACTCGTTTCGCCATCATTCCTCCCTTCAAAGTCGCAAGGTGACTGTCACCTTACTGACGTACGGTAGTCGGCCGGTGTGCCCCGGCGTTCCAAACGGTGGTAGCGCCGCCGGCTGGAGCGGAAGTGCACCAGGATCGGTGCACGGTCCATCTCGGGATGAGCCTCGAAGAACTTCCGGTCGCCGTAGCGGAGCGCTTCCAGCGCCAGGGGCAACTCCTTTCGGAAGAAGAAATCGCGGAGGGCGGCCGTGCCGAGGACCAGTCCGCCGCTGACGTGGCAGGTTACGTGCAACGCTGGTCCATCTTTGTCCTCGCGCCACTCGGCCAGCACCTCATCGCGCATGAGGCGGGCGTACAGGCCCGAGATCTGCTTCATGTCGTATTCCGAACCCACCGTCAGGAACAGCTCCCCTGTTCTGTCAGAGTGGGTTAGTGTGTAGCAGCGGGGCGTGACTGGTCCCTCCTGTGTCACGCCCCGGGTGAACCGCACGTGTAGCTTCTCTGGCCTCATTCGGCCCATCGTCATCCCATTGCTAGATAGCACATCGTTGGAGAGGTATTGTCCCTAGACCGGCGCCAGCGTGCCGACCCAGATCAGCCACGCCAGCACCGTCTTGGCCACCAGGCTCAGGACGATATACACCCGCTCGCCGAAGAGATAGTCGCGCCACGGCCCTACCTTCCTATACTGCATCACCATGTTGATAGCAAAGATGTTGAACATGACGAAGAGGGTGGGCACGATGGCGTAGACGAAGGCCGGGGGTTTGGCGTCTCCTGAGTTGACCGCCCCTACGAAGGACAGAAAGATCACGATCCAGGGGACGATGCCGGCCAGGCAGCCGTAGATGAAGGCTCGCCAACTGGTCCCTGTGGTCGTCTGGTTGTGGACCTCCATCATGATGCCGAACAGGTTCATCATCGCGTTGATGCCGAACATCAGGATGAGCGCCCCCAGGTCCCAGATGCCGACCAACATACCGATCAGTGCGACCATCAACGAGGAGCTGAAGGCGTATTCGTAGAAGCGGACCGGGTTCATGCCCTTCTTCAGGTTCTCCACGTACCGCCCGTAGCCGATGGTGGTTAGGTAGAAGTGGGCGACGGCCGAGATGAGCAGGAAGAGCGCCACCGCGGGTCCAAAGCGCAGTTCGTATAGCAGTTGCGGGTTGGGCTTCAGCGTAAAGGTGGACCGGTCGAAAGTGAGGTAGTTGGTAAAGATGGGGTAGGTCTTGTCGTTGCTGACCACCCACATGAAGATGCCCTGGATCAGGTGCAGAAAGCCCATGACCAGGTTGAAGCGGCGCAGCCCACGGTACGTCCGATCGGACGATGGGGATGCTATGGCTGTTCCCTTTGCAGTTGACATTTCGCTTACCTCCTCTAAGGTTATTTGGACAGAAAGTCCTCCAAAGCGCGCAAGAACGGGTCCGGACATTCCTCCTGCGGGACATGCCCGCAGTTGGGGATGACCACCAGGTCAGCCTGGGGGAGTTCCTCTGCCAGGCGGACGCTCTGCCCGGTGGGCACGATGCGGTCGTCGTCGCCGGTGACCACCAGCACCGGCACCGCCACCGCCCCCAGCCGCTCGGGCAGGTCGAGGGCGTGGCTGGCACGGGTCAGTTCCCCAAGCGCCCGGTCCCAGTTCTGGGCCTTGAGCGGCTTCAGGTACCCCTCCCACACCTCCGGGGTGATCCCGGAGGGGCCGTGCCAGGCGGAGCGGGCAAAGTCCATCCCCCAATCCCGGAATCGGCGGACCAGGAGCGGTCCCAGGTGGCGCATCTGCGGGGTGTTGAGGAGGGGGCGCAGGAAGTCAGGGGTGCCCCCGCCGACGTAGACCGCCGCGTCCACCAGCAC
>CAZMOT010000012.1:0-39283 GCA_964568065.1 uncultured Anaerolineales bacterium | reverse complement strand
GACGTACTCGTAGCGGGAGCAATAGCCGGCGTTGGTCAGGTGGTAGATGCCGCAGGCGCCTGTTTGAATGAGGCTGGCGATGGCATCCGCCAGGTCTGGCGCGTAGGTGGGATTGCCTACCTCGTCGGCCACCACTTTCAGCGAACCGCGTTCATTGGCCAACTGGATGATGCGGCTGGGGTTGGAAAAGTTGCGACCGCCGTGTGTATAGAGCCAGGCGGTGCGGGCGATGTAGAAGCGGGTGAGCAGGTGGCGCACGAACCACTCCCCGGCGGCCTTCGACTTGGCGTAAGGGTTGAGCGGATTGATCGCGTCCCACTCCCGGTAGGGCTCCGTAGCCGTGCCGTCGAAGACCTCGTTGGTGCTGACGTAGACCATCGCTGCGTCGCAGGGGGCGCAGGCCAGGGCGACGTTCTGGGTTCCGATGGCGTTTACCAGGTATGCTTTCTTGGGGTCGTGGGCGCAGCCCTCCACGTCAGCCCAGACGGCGGCGTGGATCAGCACGTCGGGGGCAAAGTCGGCAATGGCCGCGCCGATGGCCTCCCGGTCGGTGATGTCCAATTCCGGCAGGTCGCAGCCGGAGAGCGTGTGCTCGGCTAGCGCCGCGTAGAGCGCGCGGCCCAGTTGTCCTTTACAACCGGTGATGAAAATGCGCATGAAACCACCTCGTCGAAGGTAATGGTTAAGTTCCAGGCAGGAATATTGACATTGTGGATGTGGGGTGACGTCTTCCTGGTGTCTACACGGTGGCTATCCTACGTGACTCCGGCGAACAGGTCTCTCTCCATCCGCTCGCTCTGACGGAACGGTGGCACGGCCCGATAGAAGGTCTCTGTGGATCGCCAGCGGCGCACCAGCCAGCGCGGCAATCGCCCCCAGAATGAGCCCGGCCCCGAGAGTTGGCTGGAGTGGCAGGCTCCTGCCCTCTGCTTGACCTCGTAGTAGTCGCTGACGTCTACCCGCGCTGTAACCGGCAATTCGTGTTCGAGCACGGCCCGCAGGTTGATGTCTTTGTTTTTGCCCACTGCCGCTGGATCTATTCCGAAGAGCGGCATCAGCCGCACGATCCAGCGCATATACGTCCGCGAGAGCGTAGTGAAGTAGAGCTTCTGTGGTCGTTCGATCTCGGACAGTCGCTCGAAGGCAGCGACGGTGGCGCGGTGCATCACGACGTGGTCGGGGTGACCGTAGCCACCGAAGGGGTCGAAGGTGAGCACCACCTGAGGCCGCAGGCGACGCATCAGATCGGCTATCTGTTCAGCCAGCACGTCGGGGTCGGCCTGCACGAGTGAGCGGGGGTGTTGGTTGGCCGGAGAGCCTGCCATCCCCGAGTCGCGGTAGCCGAGCAGATGTACCTCCGTCAGCCCCAGGATGTTCGCGGCACAGCGCAGTTCCTGTTCGCGCTGGCAGGCCAGGTCCTCGCACTCGTCCGGTTCAGGTGTGTCGCTTTCCCCCGCTTCGCCCCGGGTCGCACAAATCAAGTGCACGGCGACACCTTCGGCGGCGTACTTCGCCAACGTGCCGCCGGGGCCGAAGGATTCGTCGTCTGGATGGGCGAAGATGGCAAGTAATGTCCTCACAACTTGTGAATTCGTAGATTCGTAAATTCGTGATGGGAATGTTCTTACGCCATCCTCTGGTCACACTGTGAGCGGTAACCACAGACCCGGCAGCGGGCGGGTTCGTCGTGGCTGCGGAGCGTGTCCCCACCGGCCAGATCGTCCCGCATACATTCCAGCGTCGCCAGCAGTTCGTCTTCCAATTCGGGCGTGTAGTCCACCTCGAAAGCGCGGTCAGCGTACTTGATGATGCCATAAGGAGGCTGTCGCCCGTAGCACTCCTCGACCAGCAGGCAGTAGGCGGCCAGTTGGAGGAGGTGCGAGAGGTAGGGTTGGGCCGGGGCGCGACTCGATTTGACCTCGACAGGGATGACGTCGGGTCCGTCGGACACGAGGTAGTCGGGCTTGCCGGTGACGAGAAATTCGCGTGAAAAGAGCGGGCGTTCCAGCCGGCCCCATCCACCCGTGTCGGTGTAGACCACGCGGCCCTGCGGCAGCCCGCTGCGTGCTCGCCCGCGCCAGGCCAGACTGAGCAGCAGCAGGCCCAAGGCTAGCAAGACGAAGAACCACGCTGCCATCACTAATCAACCAACCACACAACTCCGACCACCGCCGCCAGCAGCAACACGGCGTACGCCAGACGGCTCAGCCAGAGCGAGGTTCTCACTCCTCGTCCGTGGCGCAGGTGGGCCACTTTACCTGCTGCCATCTCTGGGTGGTGGGACGAGGGCAGGCCCTGGACACTCCCTAGCCACCAGGCGTGGGCGCAGTAGACGTACCGTCCGATTTCACTGGCGCGGATGACGCGGTCTCTCTGTTCACTCACCCCCGACGTGCTCCTCAAAGTCACGCAAGGCATGGATCAGGCGGTCCTGGCGCAGGCTGTTGGTCAGGTCGCCGCGCGTGCGTTCCAGCACGCCGCGCAGTTGGTCCACGCGGCGGCGCAACCCGCCGGTGATGGCGTCGGGGAAGTCGAACGTGACCAATACGTCGTAGAGCTCGTCCATCGCTTCCAGCAACCGCTCGGCCTCGGCGGTGTTGCCACGCCGCAGTTCGTCCAGGCAGCGGCGACGCATCTCGCTGGCGGCCTCGCATAATCCGTTCAGATAGGCCGGGTAGGCTACCCCCAGCGTCTCTGGCTCTGGGACGAGAGCAGACCTGGCCAGCGCCAGGGTGACGTGTGCTTCGACCAGTTCCTTCAGCGCGTCCTGCGTGTACCCGGCGTACAGCAGGTCAGGGTAGGGTGCGATGGCTTCCCGGATTCCATCGGCGACCGCGTCGGCCTGGGCCAGCAGTTCGCGGGCCGTGTCCCACTCATCACGGTGGCTGGCGCGGATGGCGGTCGCGCACAACCGGATCAGCTCGCGGGAGCGACGCAGGGCCTCGTCGCGGGCGTCGTTGCGAGCCTCGAAATCGGCCTGTATGCGTTTGGCTATTGTCTCCAGGTGGTTCACGTTGTGCTCCAATGTCGGGCTCACGATTCTGGAGGGCGGGGCGGTTTGGTAGCGCCGAAGAACTGTTGTGCCAGTGCGTCTCCTTTGTCGGGCGTTTTGACCTCGCCGAACTGCGCCTCGTACTTCTCCAGGTTCTCACTCAACGCCCGCAGCAGGAGTTTGGCGTGCAGTGGAGTGGTGATGATGCGAGCGTAGACCTTGGCCTGGGGGGTGTTGGGCAGCACGCGAGCAAAGTCAATGATGATCTCGGAGGATGAGTGGGTGATCAGGGCAAAGTTGGCGTAGATAGCGTCCAGGTCAGGCGGGACTTGGATATTGACCTGCATCTGGCGATGGCGTGGAGTTTTCATAGAGGGCACCTCCTCCATAGGGTAGGTTCGTAGTAGGCGCTTCAGCGCCCAAAAGCGTGCTGCAGTGCGCACCACGAACGGCGCGGTGTTTCCGCCCCATCGTACCTCAAAAGGGGCGGACTGTCAAAATCCGGATGGACAAAGGTAGACCGCCGCTACAGGAGCGGCGGTCGGAGCCATCTCGCTGGCGTAGCCCGACTTCTGGGGCTGCCTGGCCTGCTTGGCGCGGCGCAGGAGTACACTGTAAGATCACCTGGCGGAGGGATGATACATCCTGCCGAGGCCTGGAAAGCGTCCCATTATGGGCCTGGCTCCTCGTTGTGCTGGGGCCAGGGACTGAGGCGCGCGACAGCAGTGCTGCCAGGCTGGCCTAGAAGGGAATTTCTCCCTCTTCTTCGACAGGGGGCTCCTCGGGCGCACCGGGCACCTCGGGCGGGGGCGCTTCACCCGGCCGACCCAGGAACCGGACTGTAAACGCTGTTATCTCATACTGGGCACGGGTCACCCCATCGTTTCCCGTCCAGATGCGCGGGGCGCCGGTGGCAGGGTCGGGTTTCAGTCGACCCTCAATGAATACCTGCCGTCCCTTCTGGAGATACTCGTTGCAGGTCTCGGCCAGCCGCTGCCAGGCGCTGACGCGAAACCAGATCGTCTCCTCAGCCTGGCTGCCGTCGGGGCGATTCCAACGCCGGTTGGTCGCCACCGAGAAGTTGGTGACCGGGGTGCCGTCCTGGGTGTAGCGCATCTCCGGGTCCCGCCCCAGGTTGCCGATGATGGTGATTTTGTGGTACATTATATCCTCCTTTGTTGACTAGCTAACGATTGAGCATACCGTTATCTTACCCCGAAAACCCTACAAAGTCAAAAGCCGTTTCCCTGTCCATTGGACAAGGGAGGGGCACAATCCAGCAGGCGCAGCCTGCTGAAGCATCTTGGCGATTCTAGTAGGTCGCCAGATACCGCTCTATCTCCCAGTCACTCACCTGGACGCGGTACTCATCCCACTCCTGCGTTTTGGCCCTGACGAAACGCTCGTAAACGTGCGGGCCCAAGGCGTCCTGAATCACTTTGTCCTCCGCCAGGCAATCCAGGGCCTCCCTCAGCGAACCAGGCAACATCTCCACGTGCCGGGCCTGCCGCCGTGCCTCGTCCAGGTCGTACAGGTTCTCCTCCAGGGGCTCGGGTGGCGCCATTTCCTTCTCGATGCCATCCAGCCCGGCCTTGAGCATGACGGCAAAGGCCAGATAGGGGTTGCAACTGGGGTCGGGGCAGCGGAGTTCCAGTCGGGTGGCCTGTAAGTCGTTTACCCTTGGCACCCGGATGAGGGCTGAACGGTTGATGCGCGCCCAACTGATATACACAGGGGCCTCGTAGCCCGGAACCAGGCGCTTGTAGGAGTTGACCAGGGGAGCGATCACTGGGCAAATACCTGGAGCGTGGAAGAGTTGCCCGGCAATGTACTGCTTGGCTGTAGGTGAGAGCCCAAACTCATCCCTGGGGTCGGCGAAAGCGTTCTTGCCGGAATCTTTGTACACGAAGCTTTGATGGACGTGCATGCCTGAGCCACTGATGCCGGAGATGGGCTTGGGCATGAAAGTTGCATGCAGGCCGTGTTTCTTGGCGACGGCCTTGAGCACGTATTTGAAGGTGATGGCATTGTCGGCCGCGGTCAGGGCATCGGCATACTGGAAATCAATCTCGTGCTGGCCGGTGGCGACTTCGTGGTGACTTGCCTCCACCACTATGCCGAGAGCCTGGAGGGCGGATATCATTTCCTTGCGCACGGAGATCGCCAGGTCCGTGGAATAGTCGAAGTAACCACCTTTATCGTGGGGCAGCAAGGCCGGGTTTCCGCTCTCGTCGAAGTGGAATAGGAAGAACTCCAATTCGGGACCGGTGTTGTACAGAAAGTTCTTCTCCTCCGCGTCTTTCATCGCTCGCTTCAGCACGCCCCTCGGATCCCCCGGAAAGGGCTCACCGGCAGGGGTGTAAACATCGCAGATCATTCGCGCTGTAGCAGTCCCTTCCTCGCTCTCCCAGGGGATGATCCTGAAAGTAGAGGGATCGGGCATAAGGTACATGTCGCTCTCGGCGATGCGGGCGAACCCCTGGATGGATGAGCCGTCGAACCAGATTCCTCTGTCGAGAGCCACCTCCAGATGATCAGAGGGAATGGTGATCCCTTTGACGATACCCACCACATCGGTGAACTGGAGATGGACGAATGTCACTTCTTTTTCCTTGGCAGCACGTAGAACATCTTGGGCTGTCATACCAGCCATGTCAATACCCCCTTACCAGTGATTACCCATATCTTACCGCAGAGCGCGCAAAGAACGCAAAGAGAATCAAAACAGGATTTCATCCCCGCGCCAGCGCCAGACGAAACCCGGTGCGAATTCACGCCATGTGTACCAGGTCATTATTGCCCTTGGATTCGGAATAACATTCACAATGTTGAGCCGCTTTTTTGGTCATTTGTCATTTGTTCATTTGTCATTGGAACGCAGTTCCCTATGGATTGCTTCCGCGTCGTGACCGAAGTGAGTGGCGAACTCCTCCACCGGCGATGATGGATACCTGATTGACGATGCTGCTGTACTATCCCGAAAGCCGTGCAAGGTCAAAGGTTAAGCCCTGCCACCTGGCAGGGGCTCGGGTGCGTGCATGGGATGGTCTAAACCCAGCCCCGCAGTTTGCAGGCCTCGGCCACGCGGCTCACGGCCACGACGTAGGCGCCCATGCGGTTATGGACCCCGTGCTTCTGCGCCGTTTCGTGCACGGCGTGGAAGGCGGCGGTCATCTTCTTGTCCAGCCGCTCCTGGACGGTCTCCAGGTCCCAGTAGTAATCGTAGGCGTTTTGCACCTGCTCGAAGTAGGAGACGGTCACGCCACCGGCGTTGCACAAAAAGTCGGGAATGACGTAGACGCCGTTCTCGAACAGGATCTCGTCCGCCTCCGGCGTGGTGGGGCCGTTGGCCAGTTCCGCCACGATGCGGGCCTTGACGTTGCCGGCGTTGGCGCCGGTGATCTGATTCTCCAGTGCGGCCGGGAAGAGCACTGTCACGTCCAATTCCAGCAGTTCGGCGTTGGTGATGTTCTTCGCGCCGGAGAAGTTGATCACTGATCTGGTTTCCTGCTTGTGGGCGATGACTGTTTCTGGGTCGAGGCCGTCGGGGTTGTAGATACCGCCCTTGGAGTCGGAGACGGCGACGACCTTAAGCCCCAGCAGTTCCTGCCCCAGGATGTGAGCGAACTGACCGGCGTTGCCGTAGCCCTGGACGGCGGCGGTAGCACCCTTCAATTCAATCCCCACCACCTTGCCCGCCTCGCGGGTGCAGTACACCCCGCCACGCGCGGTGGCGTCCCCCCGGCCTTGCGAGCCGCCCAGGGGGATGGGCTTGCCGGTGATGACGCCGGGGACGTTGTACCCCCGTATGAAAGAGTACTCGTCCATCATCCAGGCCATGATCTGGGGATTGGTGTACACGTCAGGCGCGGGAATGTCTGTCTCCTCGCTCAGGATGCGGCCCACCTGGCGGATGTAGGCACGGCTAAGGCGCTCCAACTCCCGCTCTGACATCTCCTTGGGGTTGCAGACGATACCACCCTTCCCGCCGCCTAGTGGCAGGTCTGCCACGGCGGTCTTCCAGGTCATCCAGGCGGCCAGGGCGCGGACGGTGTCAATGGTTTCCTCGGGGTGATAGCGGATGCCGCCCTTCGTCGGCCCACGAGCGTCGTTGTACTGGACACGGAAGCCCTGGAAGATCTTTGTCGTGTCATCGTCCATCCGCACCGGGAGCGTGACGTGCAGTTCACGCAGGGGCCAGCGCAGCAGTTCGTGTGTCGCCGGATCCAGGCCCATAATCTCGGCTGCCTGGCCCAATTGCTTCTGTGCGATGGCAAAGGGGTTTAGTTCTTCTGGCATATCATGTTCCTCCATTCAAGTTGTTTGATTAGTTTCACAACCGGACATTCCTCTGGTCACTGCCATATTATGGTTTGCCTGGCGCACCTCCTGGCCTACTCCGTGCTGAACATAGTATATTCGCTCATCCCGAGACAAGCCAGTGACACACAGCACATTGCGGCTATGACAACCTTCGGGGCTAGCACCAGGTTCCTCAGAATGTTAGCCCCGTCGAGCCTCCAGTTGGGCCTGTAGTAATTCTCGCACCACCTGAGGGTTTGCCTTACCCCGGGTGGCCTTCATCGCCTGCCCCATCAGCCAGCCGAGGAGCTGTACTTTGCCGCCCAGGTACTGGCTCACCTGCTTGGAATTTTCTTCCAATACCTGCGCGACTATCTTCTCCAGCGCTGCCGCGTCTGAGATCTGCGCCAGCCCACGCTCATCCACAACCTGGCGAGCACTGCGGCCACTGGCGAACATTCCCTCCAGCACTTCCTTGCCCGTGTTGAGGTTGATGGTACTGTCTTGGACCAGGCCGATCAGTTCTGCCAGGGCCTGGGGCGAGACCAGCACTGCGCCGATCTCACGTCCCGCCTCCTTCATCAGCCGGAACAACTCACCCGTGACCCAGTTGGCGACCGTCTTGGGGGCGGCCTTGTCTGCTGGGGCTGCGGTGGCGACGACGGCCTCGTAGTAGTCGGCCACGTCCCTGTCGGCGACCAGCACCCCGGCGTCGTAGTCGCTCAGCCCGTAGTCGGCGATGAAGCGGGCGCGTTTGGCGTCGGGCAGCTCCGGCAGTTGGGCCCGCAACTCCTCCACCCACTCGCGGCTGATTTCCAGGAGCGGGAGGTCGGGCTCGGGGAAATAGCGGTAATCGTCGGCGTACTCCTTGCCACGCTGGGGTACTGTGACCTCCCGCACGTCGTCCCAGCCCATCGTCTGCTGAGCGACGGTGCCACTGGCCTCCAGCGTCGCGATCTGGTGCTCGATCTCGTAGGCCACTGAGCGGGCCAGGGCGCGGAAGGAGTTGAGGTTCTTGATCTCGTGGCGTGGGTTGAGCACGTCGGAGCCCACAGCCCGCACGCTGACGTTGGCCTCGAAGCGCATCATGCCTTTCTCCATATTCCCTGAGTTAACGCCCAGATAAACGAGGATGGCGTGCAGTTTGGTTGCGTAGGCTTGGACCTCCTCGACCGAGCGCATGTCGGGCTCGCTAACGATCTCTAGCAGCGGCACGCCAGCGCGGTTGAAATCCACCAGGCTGACGCCACCCACGTGGTACAGTTTGCCCGTGTCTTCCTCCAGGTGGGCGCGGTTGATGCGGATGCGCCTGGGGCCTGCTTTTGTCTCGATATCCAGGTAGCCGTCCACCGAGAGCGGCGGGAACACCGGCGTGTACTGGGAGATCTGGTAGCCCTTGGGCAGGTCGGGGTAGAAGTAGGACTTGCGGGCGAAGCGGGTGAAGGGGGGGGCGTCGCAGTGGAGCGCCAGCCCGGTCGTGATGGCGATCTCGACGGCACGCCGGTTGATGACCGGCAGCGTCCCGGGCATGGCGGTGCAGACCGGGCAGACGTAGGTGTTGGATTCTAAATCGCCGGTATCCTCCACCACCGGGCAGGAGCAGAACATCTTGGAAGCGGTGTGGATCTGGGCGTGGACTTCCAGGCCGATGACAGGTTCGTAGTCCATTTTGACTTCCCTGGCCTTTTGTGCTAGAATATACCTGCAAAGATCCCCACCCGATGAAAGAGCCCTTGGGCTCTGCCGTAAGGCTTAGTCGGGTGGGTCGCTTTTTAGTAGTACCGCCTCTCGCTGTCCTTGAAGACTTTGATCTGTTCGTATCAGGTGAGCGATGTCGTTCTACGGTCGCTGCTCCGCACGTGTCCACTTGACGTACACTGCCCAACTCAGATAGTCCACGATTTGCAGGTAGGGATGAGATTTGGAAGCGTGCATCAGGATATCGTAACGCTGATCAGGAGCGAGACAGCCTTTGAGGTTCTCTTTGACGCCCTTGAGAGTCGCCCGACGCACCCGGCGTACAGGGATGTTGTCCATAAAGATGATGGCGCGGTCGAACGAAGCAGGGGGCTCATGGGCAAGGATATCAGCGAGCAAGTGTCGGCAAGCGAAAGGGTAGAACCTGCGCATATCGTACAACGCTGGATTGAGCCTGGCCTTCTCAATGATGACTGTGTGTACCGCGAGATGCTCGCAGTCGCCGATGATGCCAAATACCCCGTCGCGTACCCATCGCCGATCCTCGGCGGCGTGGAAATATTCCAGGTTCTCACCTTGTGTGATGACCTCGTGCTTAAATCAATGCAACTCGACAACGGCTGGCATCACATCGCGAGCCACCAGGCCGGTAAGCACCAGGTAACGGGTGCCAGTTGGTGAGAAGTCGAAATGGCCCGATTCGTCGAGAAAAAGAGAGGATCATAGCGACAGCTTCACTGTCTTCACATCTTCTACCCGTGCCTCCTCACGAACGGCCGCACCCACTCCAGCGCCGATACTACACCCGCCGCCGGTTAGTGAGTCAGGATCTGGCTCAGGAACAGCCTGGTGCGCTCCTCGCGCGGGTTTTTGAAGAACTCCTCCGTCGTGTTCTGCTCAATGATGTTGCCGTCCGAGAAGAAGATGATGCGGTGCGCCACCTCTTTGGCGAACCCCATCTCGTGGGTGACGACGATCATGGTTATCCCGGAGAGGGCCAGTTCGACCATCACGTCGAGCACCTCTTTGATCATCTCCGGGTCGAGTGCCGAGGTCGGCTCGTCGAAGAGCATGATCTTGGGCTGCATGGCCAGGGCACGCGCGATGGCCACCCGCTGCTGCTGGCCGCCGGACAACTGGCCGGGGTACTTCTCGGCCTGCTCCGGGATGCCCACCCGCTCCAGGAGTTCCATGGCCACCTGCACTGCTTGCTCTTTCGGCCACCTCCGCACCCAGATGGGGGCCAGCGTGACGTTGTCAATGACTTTCAGGTGCGGGAACAGGTTGAATGACTGAAACACCATCCCGATCTCGCGCTGAATAGCGTGAATATTGCGCAGGTCGCTGGTCAGTTCGATGCCATCCACGATGATGTCGCCCCGCTGGTGTTCCTCCAACCGGTTGATGGTGCGGATAAAGGTGGACTTGCCACCCCCCGATGGTCCGCAGACGACGACCACCTCGCCTTTCTTGATGGTCACGTTCACGCCCCGCAGCACGTGAAAATCGCCGAACCACTTGTGCACGTCTCGGCATATTATGATGTCTTCTGTGGCTTCGAATCTCTCATTCGCCATCGCGTTTTCTCCAGAAGGATAGACCAAAGTCCTACAGCAATTCCCGTTTTGGCGTCAAGATCTGACAGGTTTTCACAATTTTCGTCACTTGAGGCTCAATTTGCCACTCGTCACCTGTTTTGAACAACAAATTTCGGGCAAAAATCTGTCAGGTCTGGTTATACCGGGAATTGCTGAAAGTCCTATGTCCAAGGTCCTGAGTCGGGCCACCAGACTTTAGACCGGAGACCATGGACTGACTCATCGCTCCCCCACGCCCAGCGTCTGCTCCAGGCGACGGCTGGCGTAGGACATGGTATAGCAACAGATAAAGAATATGACCGCAGCGAAGGCGTAGACCTCCTTGTGCAGGCCGATGAACTCTTTTTGAGCAGTCACAGACTTGGCAATGCCCAACAGGTCCATGAGGCCGACGATGGCCACCAGCGTGGTGTCTTTGAACAGGCTGATGAACTGCCCGACGATGGCCGGGATCATGGCGCGGAGTGCCTGGGGCAACACGATCAATGCCATCACCAGCACCTCGTTCAACCCCACTGCCCTGGCGGCTTCGTACTGGCCAATGGGAATCGCGGCCAGCCCACCGCGCACGTTCTCGGCGGTGTAGGCCGCGCTGAACAGGGTCATGCCAGTAAGCGCGCGCAGACCGGTGACGAGCCGGATTTCCGGGGGGAGAAAGAGCGGCAGCATCAACTGGCTCATAAAGAGCACGCTGATGAGCGGGACACCTCGGATCGTCTCGATGTACACTGTGCAGAGTGCTTTGATGGCCGGTAACTTGCTGCGGCGGCCCAAAGCCAGCAGGACGCCCAGCGGAAACGAGGCCACGATGCCGACTATGGACAACACGAGCGTCAGCAGCACCCCGCTCCATACGTCCGGCTTCACCAGTGGCAGAAGCGGGCTCTCCCGCGAGAATCCCCGCAGCAGGATGGTGATCAGGGGAAAGGACAGCAGCCAGCCGAGCACCAGCCAACGCCGCGGTTTGCCCTCCGCCCTCCGGAATACCCAGGTGAGCGCCGTCAGAAACACGACGATGCCCAGGCTGGCCAACACGCGCCAGGCTTCCTCGCCGGGATAGCGACCGATCATAAAGACCCTGAAGTTGGTCGTGATTACCTCCCAGCGCGCATCCCGCACAACCCAGGTGATGATCGCACGCAGCACGGCGTAGACAAAGGCCATCGAGAAGATAGTGAGCAGCGCGTTGTACCACGTGCTGAACAAGTTCTTCTTGAGCCAGCCCAGCAGGCCAACTTCGGTGCGAGGCGGCTTGATGACCTCGGTTTGCACAGCCATGCTCATCTCTCCACGATCTGGATGCGTCGGTTGACGACGTTCATAATGAACGAGATAGTCAGGCTCATGGTCAGATAACTGGCCATAATCATCAAAAAGACCTCGACCACTCGGCCGGACTGGTTCAGCATGGTGTGGGAGACAGCGTATAGATCCAGGAAACCGATACCAACGGCCAAGCTGGAGTTCTTGGTGAGGTTCAAGTACTGGCTGATCAGCGGTGGAATGATCACGCGCAGGGCCTGCGGCAGGACGATCAGGCGCAGGATCTGCCCATTGGTGAACCCCTGCGCCCTGGCTGCTTCGGTCTGACCCTTTGGCACGGACAGGATACCGGCCCTCACGACCTCGGCGATGAAAGCACCGGTGTAGACCACCAGACCAAACGTCAAGGCCACGAATTCCGGCGAAAGGACTGTGCCGCCCGTGGCTCTCAGGCCCTTTACAACCGGTACATCGAGGACCAGCGGGCTCCCTGGCACTACGAGCCAGCCGATGATAGGGATGGTGAAGAAGGCGATGACCACCCACAGCAGATTGAAACTGGGACGTCCTGTACGCTGCACACCGCGAGCCAGCAGGATCCACAGAACCACAGCCACGACGAGGGCTGCGACGAGAAAGGGCCACCACGAGCCAAAGGACTCTGAGGGACGCGGCCAGGGCATGGCCAGACCACGGTTGCTCAGGTAAGTGGGACCGGGCAGGGTGATGGCCGTGACTTCATCCTTCATCTTGAGCTGGGGCAGCTTGAGGATGACGGCGAAGTATAGAAAGAAGAGTTGCACCAGCAATGGGGTATTGCGGATGATCTCGATGTAGACGCTGGCGATCTTGCTGACGAGCCAGTTGTCGGACAACCGGGCAACGCCGGTCACCAGGCCCACGAGAGTGGCCAGGACGATGCCCAGGCTGGCGACCCGGGCCGTGTTGACCACGCCGACCAGAAAAGCGCGGGCGTACGAGTCGGTGGGGCTGAACGCGATCCCCTCCGCCAGGTCAAAACTGGCCTCCTCGTCCAAGAAGCCAAAACTGAACTTGAGCCCCCGGTCTCTGTAGTTCGAGAGCGCCCAAAAGCCCATAGCGAGCACCAGAATCACGAACGCAATCTGAGCCAGCACTTTGAGCACGCGCTCGTCGCGCCAGAACGGCACTGCTTTTCGATGTTCCACTATCGCTGCACCTCGGCTCATACTTGCCCCCAATTCAAGGGGATGCAGCCCGACACGGCCTCGCTGGACATATCGGGCTGCACCCATTTCACCCCTATCGGGGCTCAGTAGATGGAAAACTATTAGCAGAGGCGGCTCCGTTGCCGCCGATTCGAGTGCCGCCGATTCGCGGGCGTGGGAGCCCGCTCTGCTTCAGAATTTCCATCTACTGGGGCTATCTGTTCTACCGCCAGGCCATGGGGTATATCAATCCGCCGTTGGTCCACAATTCGTTGGGTCCACGCGGAATGTATATGCCCTCTGGCCCCAGGTGTCGGTTGTACACTTCTTCGTAGTTGCCCACCTGCTTGAGGACTTTGACCATAAAGTCATTGGGGAGGCCCAGCGAGTCGCCCACTTCGCCCTCAACGCCCAGGAGGCGCTTGACGGTTGGGTTGTCGCTGGCGAGCATTGCGTCCACGTTCTCGGAGCTGACGCCCGATTCCTCAGCCTCCTGCATCCCCCAGACTACCCAGCGCACCACGTCGTTCCACTTATTGTCGCCGTGGGCGGTCAGCGGCCCCAGGGGCTCCTTCGACATGGTGACGTCGAGGATGATGTGTTCCTCGGGATTGGCCATGGCCGAACGGAGCACGGCCAACTGCGACTTGTCGGATGTCTCTCCGTCGCAGCGCCCCTCTTCGTAGGCTGTATTCGTGTCCTGGGTGCTCTCGAAGAGCAGGGAGGTGTACTCGACGCCCCGCATGCGGAAGGCATCGGACAGGTTCATCTCCGTGGTGGTGCCGGTGGTGCAGCAGACTGTGGCTCCCTCCATGTCCTCCAGCGTCTTGAAACCACTGTCCACCCGGACCAGCATGCCCTGGCCGTCGTAGAAGTTTATCGCACCCCAGTCCAGCTCGTTCGCCGTATCGCGGGTGAGGGTCCAGGTCGTGTTGCGGAGCAAGACGTCAATCTCGCCGGTCTGAAGGGCCGGCAGCCGCTCGGCCGCGACCAGCGGGCGGTACTCCACCGCGGTGGCGTCGCCAAAGACCGCAGCAGCGATGGCCTTGCAGAAGTCAACGTCGAACCCCGCGAACTCACCCTCAGGGTTGATGTAGCCAAAGCCCGGCAGCTCCTGGTTGACGCCGCAGATGATGTATCCCCGGTCCTTGATGAGCTGGAAACGCTCCCCGGCAGCTACAGGCGCCTCGGGACACTCGGGGCACTCGGGGCATTCGCCCGCCTCGGGGCATACAGGGCACTCGGGGCACTCGCCCGCCTCGTCGGGGCATACAGGGCATTCGGGGCACTCGGCCGGCCCACAGGCGGTGAGCACCATGCCCAGACTCAACAAGACAACTAGCAGTGTAAATAGTTTGCGATTCACGATTCTCCTCCTGTTATGCTATGCTATGGCTATGCACGACCAACAGACACAAAGTTTCTCAGCGCCTCACCTCCTTTCTCTCTAGAGCTTGGTGCGAACGGGAGTGATGACCAGGCCTTCATCCCAGGATCATACAAATCGGCTTATCCTTCAAGACTCCCGCCCGACCAGTAGTTAATTATACTCATATTACCAAGCACGTCAAGGCGGTGCGCTGCCGGGGATTCGAAACAGAACGAAACTGGAGAATCAGTTCTCCCTACAAGGTTATCCGCTCCACTTCTTTTCCTCCCCTCAGATAGATGCGCACCACCCGCGGCAATAGGCTGGTGGTTACCTCGTAGTTGATCGTCTCGGCCCAGCGAGCAACTTCCTCAGCCGGGATGTGCCCTTCCCCCTGCTGCCCTATCAGCACCACTTCGTGGTGTAACTGAACAGCGGGGATGTGGCTGACGTCCACGACGAACTGGTCCATGCACACGCGCCCGACGATGGGTGCCCGCTGCCCGTGGATCAGCACCGCGCCTCGATTGGAGAGAATGCGATGATAGCCATCACCGTAACCGACGGGGACGAGAGCCACGCGCGTGAGCCTGTCGGTGATGTAAGTCCGACCGTAACTGATGCTGGCCCCGGCGGGCAGCGTGCGCACTCGGGCCACCCGGCTCTTGAGGGTCAGGGCGGGACGCAGCGGCACAGCCGGCTCTACCTCGTCCGAGGGACGCAATCCATACAGGGCGATACCGCAGCGCACCATATCCAGTGCCATCTCCGGCAGGTCGAGCGTGGTGGCGCTGTTGGACACGTGTTTGAGGGGGAAGACGAAGCCCGCCTCCTCCAACCGCTTCACCACGTCCACGTAGATGCGGAACTGGTGGCGGGTGAAGGTCTTGTCAGCCAGATCGGCCACGGCATAGTGGGTGTATAACCCCTCCAGCACCAGGCCCGGAAGAGTGCTCAAGAAGCGCACGAAATCCAGCACCTCGTCGGGCAGGAGTCCGTAGCGGCCCATGCCGGTGTCCACTTTGACGTGAATGGGCAGCGGTTTGCCCTGGGCCACCGCTGCCGCCGACAGTGGTTTGGCCTGGGGCCTGCTATTGACCGTCGGGGTCAGGTCCCAGCGCACGATGCACTCCGACTCGGCGGGCAGATTGTAGCCCATGATGAGGATGGGGGCAGTGATGCCCGCCTGACGCAGTTGCACTCCCTCCAGGGTGCGGTGCACCGCCAGACGGGTGGCGCCGCCCTTCATCGCCGCCCGCGCCACCTCCACCGCCCCGTGGCCGTAACCGTTGGCCTTGACAGTGACCATCAGCTCTGCTTTTCCTCCGGCGCGGGCCTTCAGGCTGGCAGCATTGAAGGCAATGGCGTCCAGGTCAATCTCTGCCCAGGTTAGAACGTCGTCCAGTTCCATATTTGCTCTTCTCATAGTATGACTGCTCATCGTTTTCATAGTTGCAGCATTTGCCTTAATATGCTACAATGAGTAAGTTGATCGGGAGTGTTGTGTGGACATAGAGACAATACGCTCCCAACTCAGAGTCAAGCATTATCTCATCTATGACCACGCCATCACAGAGGCATTCAAGGATAGTTTGAGCGTCAATGATATGCTACACGTACTGCTCAATGGCGAGATCATTGAGGACTATCCAGAACGAAGTCGCTGTCTGGTCTACGGCAATCTGCCAGGCGGAATCCCGGTCCACGTTGTAGTTGACTATGCCCGCTTTGAGATTGAAATCGTGACAACATATATTCCAGATGAGCGAGCATGGATTGGGTTCAAGGTTCGGAAACCCCGGCAGCGCAGGTGAAATGAAAATGGAACAAACGCGCCCGTGCCCAAATGGGCATACAATGACCTTGCAAAAAATCACACTTCATTTTGAGCGGGATGGTTTTTCTGCCGATGTGCACGATGTGACCGCTTACGTTTGCCCCCACTGCGGCTCGCGTCTTATCCCTGGCCTGATTGCTGAACAGGTCAGCGAAGCGGTTGAATCGCTGTTCAAGGTAGCGTCTCAGGTCATGCCGCCCGAATCCCCTATACCGTACTCTCGTCTGGTTTTTCAACGTCTGGCCATGTAAAGCATTAAAGCATTACCCTCTTGGAGGCCCGACATCCTCACGCAAAAGCCCCCTACAGGGGGCTATCTCTTGCATCTTACGTCTTGCATCTTGTATTTTGAGACTCACCCGCCCAGGTAAGCCTTCTTCACCTCCGGATTGGCGGCCAGTTCCACCGATGTTCCTTCCAGGACGATGTTTCCTGTCTCCAGCACGTAGCCCCGCTGAGCGAACCGTAATGCCATACGAGCGTTCTGCTCCACGAGAAGAATGGTCGTTCCCTCCTGGTTGATTTCCCTCAGCACTTTGAACACGTCCGCCATCAGCAGAGGGGCCAATCCCATGGAGGGCTCGTCCAGGAGCATCATCTTCCTCCCGGTCATCAGAGCTCTTCCAACAGCCAACATCTGTTGTTCCCCGCCGCTCAGCGTCCCACCTTTCTGCTCTTTCCTCTCTGCCAGGCGAGGGAAAAGAGAAAACACGCGCTCGCGATCCCTCTCTATCTGCTCACTATCCTTCCGCGCATAAGTGGCCAGCTTAAGGTTCTCCATAACTGTCAGATTGCCAAAGATACGCCTTCCTTCAGGGACGTGGGAGATACCAAACTTGCTCGCCACTTTGTCAGGAGGATATTCCAAAAGGTCTTGACCTGTATACGTCATCTTGCTTCCTGGTTCGGCGGGGACCAGACGGGAAATCGCCTTCAACGTAGTGCTCTTGCCGGCCCCATTGGCCCCAATGATGCACACGATCTCCCCTTCGTCCACCTCGAAGCTTACCCCGTGCAGAGCCCTTATCCCTCCATAGGAAACCCTCAGATCTTGCACTGACAATAGCATCAGGCCACCTCCTCTTTGCCCAGGTAGGCGTCAATTACCCTGGGGCTGTTTCGTATTTCCTCTGGCGTGCCCTCCGCTATCAACTCCCCGAAGTATATGGCCTGAATGGTCTCGCAGAGGCCCATGATCACTCTCATCCTGTGCTCAATGAGGAAAATGGCCAGCCCCAGCTCGTCTCGTATCCGCCGTATGATCTCCACCATCTCAATCAGCTCTTCTGGATTCATCCCTGCGGTCGGCTCATCCAGGAGCAGTATCTTGGGTTCAGAAGCCAGCGCCCTGGCCACCTCCACCCTTCTCTGGACGCCGTAGGGCAGGTTGGTCACCACCTCGTCCGCGTGGTGGCGGATGCCCATCATGTCCAGAAGGTCATAGGCCTTCTCTTCGCTCTCGGCTTCTTCCCTGTGGCGTTGGGCCGTGCCGAAGAAGGCTCCGATCAACCCGTAATGGAGCTTTGAATAGCGGGCCAGCTTCACGTGGTCGAGGACGGTCATGTGCCTCCACAGGCGCAGGTTCTGGAAAGTCCTGCAAATGCCCATGGCGGCGATGTCGTAGGGCTGAAGTCCTACCAGATTCTTGCCCTCGAAGATGACTTCCCCCTCGGTGGGCCGGTAGATACCCGTGATGAGGTTGAAGATGGTCGTCTTCCCCGCTCCGTTGGGCCCGATCAGCCCTCTCAACTGGCCTTTATCTATCTCCAGTTGATAGTCGTAAACGGCCCGCAAACCACCAAAGTAATGGGTCATGTTTCCAACTTGAAGCAAGGGCATATCTCACCTCTCTTCCGCCGGTTCGTGTCGGGGTTTCAGGAGATCCTCGACGTTGACTTCCGTGAAGGCGATCAGGCCCGTTGGGCGCCGGATCATGACCACGATGAGCAGCACGGGAATGACGATCCACTTCCATAGCTCCAGCGGGCGAAGGACCTCCATCAGGACCTGGAGGCCGGCCGCGCCGGCGATGGAGCCGACGACCGAGTTCAACCCCCCCAGATAGACCATTGCCAAGACCTCGCTGAGCTTCAGCACGCTGAAGGTGCCTGGGTTGATGTAGCCTATTACATGGGCAAAGAGCCCACCTGCGACTCCAGCCCAGAAGGCGGCGAAGAGGAAGGTCACTATCTTCGTGCGGCGAGTATTGATGGTCATGGCACCGGCAGCGATTTCGTCATCTCGTACCGCGCACGGTGCCTTGCCGATTGTGGAACGCGTAAAGTTGTAGATCATCCACACGCAGATTGCTACCCATACAAACACGGTGGGTAGATTGGCCCACTTCGGCTGGTTCATGAAGCCACGAGGACCTCCAAAGATCTCCAGGTTCTCGATCACGCTCTTGACAATGAACATGAATGCCAGGGAAATGATGGCCAGATAGTCACCCCTGGTGCGGAAGGAGGGGACGGCCACCACCAGGGCTCCCACAGCGGCCATCAGCCCGCCGGCGATCAGCGCGAGGGGAAACATGAACGGCCCAAGTACTGGGGGGAGAAGCGGAGCCCCGAAGACGTCGTCGTTGACGAAGAACAAGACGGTCAGGATCGAGGCGCCGTAGGCCCCCAGCGCCATGAACCCGGGGTGTGAGCAGGAGAACTCCCCCATGTAGCCATTCACCAGGTTCAGGCTGAGGGTGAGTATGACGGAGATAAAGATATATCTTAATATAAGTATGCGGTACTCGCTGATGTCTCCCCACAAGTGCAGTGTGGCATAGAGCAACCCCAGGTGGAGGACCAGCGAGACCCACAGTGGGAACCTTTCGAGAAGCTGCTGGGCCAGCCTGTTCACCAGGGAAGCGCTCAAGCGGGCGACGACCAGGATCGGCAGGGCGTAGACCAGGAGGACGTAAGCCACCGCACTGGGGATCAGTGCGAGGTCGGGCACTATGGCACTCAGGTCGGACAACAAGCCCTGTATGTCCCTACGAACGAGCGATTGAAGAATGGTCAATAGAATCTCGAACAATGGAGTCAATATGATCCGCAGTCCGAACAAGCCGGGTATGCCAGGCAGGCCGAGCGCTCGAGCCAAGGGGCGGCCCATGGCTTGCTCGATCACCATTGCAAGAAAGGCCCCGAAGAGCCAGCCCAGCAGCGGAATCGGGGCCAACTGCGATCGGACCTTCGCGAGCAACGTGTTTCTAGCCATTGCTTCTGCGGGCGGTACGGTGCTCTCTCGCACTTCCATCTCGATTTCTCCTTCCTTGGAAATTGGAAGTTGGAAGTCCAACCTCTAACATCCAACCTCTAACATCCAACCTCTAATATTCAACCTCTAATATCCAATCTCCAACTCACAGCCTGAGCTGGGCACTGTAAGGCTCACCGAAGAAACCATGTGGCCTGAAGGTCAGAATGAGGAGGATGATCGAATAGGCGATCACATCGCGCAGCGTAGAGGGAAAGATCGCGGCCACAAAGATCTCGATGAACCCCAGCAAAAATCCAGCCAGCGCCGCTCCCAGGATCGAGCCTCTTCCCCCCAGGATCGCAGCCACGAAAGCCTTCCACCCAACCAGCACGCCCATGTAGGGCTCAAGGATGGGGTAGGCGATGCCGAAGAAGATCCCCGCCGCGGCTGCCAGGGCTGAACCGAGGCCGAACGTTAGCGCCGCGATGGTGTTTGGCGGCACGCCCATCAGGGGGACGACGACAAAGTCGTAAGCCATGGCCCGCATCGCCATGCCCCACTTGGTTCTGCGCACGAACAGATGCAAGCCGAGCATCAGCAATAGGGAGAGAATGACGATCATGATCTTTGTGTTGGTCACCGTGACCTCGAGATGAAGCCATTTCTCGAGATCAATTTGTTGCGTCTCGATCAGGGTGGGGAACTTTTGCCGCTGGGCGCCCAGCAGAGCCAGGTTGCCCGTCTCCAGGACGATTCCTATCATCAGACCGGTGACCGCAGCCGAGGCGCGAGGGGCTCCCCGCAGTGGTCTGTACCCCACCCTTTCGACGAGTGCTCCCACGAAGGACGTCAGGAGCATGGCCAGGAGGATGGTCAACGCGAGGAGCAACCAGTTGGGCAGGGGAGGGATGCCCAACCACGCGACGAGAGCCATTAGACCGATCGAGACACCCAGCCCGATATAGGCTCCGACCATGAAGATGTCGCCGTGGGTGAAGTTGAAAAGCAGGAGGACGCCGTAGACCATGGAGTAGCCCAGGGCGATCAAGGCGTAGAAGCTGCCGCATTGTAAAGCATTGAACAGTTGTTGCACAAAGGTGGCTGGCGACATGCCAGAAAGTAGAAAGATCAAAGCTATCGTCAGGATTATGCCCACGACGCTAAAGATTACTAGTTTAAGTCTTCCCATGATGACCTCCTGAAGCTCAAGGGGGGGCGGGCTAAGGGTTCTCCCCCTAGCCCGCCCTTCTGGTGCGATGGATGGGAGATGAGCCTCACACCCAACAGGCTACACCCCTTTTAGACCTACGGGCAGGCCGATTTGTAGAACTCGAACTCGTGAGCCTCGTTGATCTTGACGATGACCGCGCACTTGATGGGGTCACCCTCCTCAGTGAAGGTCATTTTGCCCGTGATGCCGTCAAAGTCCGTGATCTTGGCCAGGGCATCACGGATGCACTTGCGATCCGCCGCGAGGTCGCCGGTGAGATTGCCGCAATCCTCGATGGCCTTCTGGAAGATCAGCGCCGTGTCCCAGGTCAAAGCCGCCACATCGTCCGGGACATAGCCGTACTTCTCAGTGTAGCGGTCGATGAACTCCTTGGTGGCGCCCTTGGCCCCCGCGGCCGCGTAGTGGGTGCTGAAGTAGTACCCTACGCAGTCGTCGCCGCAGAGCGGCATCAGCTCCGCCGAGCCCCAACTATCGCTGCCCACGATGATCTGTGTCAGCCCCAGCTCGTGGGCCTGTTTCGCGATTAAGGGGACCTCGTCGTAGTACTGGGGGGTGAAGAAGAACTCGGCACCCGAGTCTTTGATCTTGGTCAACTGGGCGCTAAAGTCCCGGTCCTTGGTGGTAAAGGTCTCGAAGGCCACCACTGAGCCGGCGCCGTGGATCTCCTCCCAGGCCGCCTTGAAGAACTCGGCCAACCCCTTGGGGTAGTCGCTGGCCACGTCGTAGAGCACCGCCGCCTTGGTGAATCCGAATTCCTCGGTGACAAAGTTGGCCACTACCGGCCCCTGGAAGGGATCGAGGAAGCAGCCGCGGAAGACCCAGGGCCGATTCTCGGTCGTCCTGGGATTGGTTGACCAGGGGCTGACCATCGGCGTCTCGTTGGCGTCCGCGACCTCCCCGGTGGGGATGGCCTGCTTACTGGCATAGGCGCCGATGATCGCCAGCACCTCATCCTCCACGATCAACTTTGTCGCCGCAGCAGCGGCGGACTCGCCCTTGGACTCGTTGTCCTCGTGAATTACCTCGACCTGGTACTTTACCCCGCCAACGTCCAGGCCACCTGCTGCCTCGATGTCCTCAAGCCACATCTCCAAGGAATACTTGGCTCCTTCTCCCACCTTGGGGATGTCGCCGGTGAGGGGGGCGACGTTGCCGATCTTGATCACCCCGTCGTAGGGGGTCGCAGCGGCTGGTGCGCACGCCGCAACGAGGACAGCAAACAGAGTTAAGGCCGCACCCAAACTCACAATCTTCTTGGTCATCTTTATTCATCCTCCTTAGTGTTGGTGGAAACGATTACCGAAAACTGATCGTCACGAGTTATTTTCCTTTCTCTCACCTCCTTTCGTCTGCTCACCAGGGCCTTTTGACGAGCCAGATTCTGGCAAATCAGCCTGCACGGAGCTCAGTCGAGGCCCTGTATCGTCAGCCAGCACCCTGAGCCCCCCACATACAGGGACGAGAGCGGCGTAAGCATCATCCCCTATGGTCCCTATGAAGTCGAGAAATTGTACTCCAACTTCCCAATAATGTCAAACGCAAGCCCACGCCCACGATGGGCCGAGGGAATAGACACTCCCGTGGAAAGTTCTTGCTTGACAGATTGAATAACTGTTCGTACAATAAGGTGGTCAGGAAAGGCCCATGGATAGCGGGCAAAAGCCGCTGATGTCCGTGGGACAGCGAGCCTCTTCTCGTTGCTTAGGATGGCTATGGTCAACCGCCTCCGAACTCCAGCCGCCTTGATGGGGACAATCCTGATCGTGGTCGCACTGGCTGGCACCGCTGGATTCTTCCTGGGTCTTTTCCCCACTGCACCGCCTCCTTCGGACGTGGTCTTGGTCCCCGCCGGTGAATTCATCATGGGCAGCCAGGAAGGCAGCCCAGATGAGCGGCCAGCCTGGAGAGTGTGCCTGGAGGCTTTTTACATCGACCGATACCAGGTCACCAACGCCCAATATGCCCGGTTTCTCAACGCCGTGGGAGGCCCGGCTGGCCAGTGCGGAGGCCACATCTGCTTGGACACCTGGGCGGAGGACCCGGACAGCCGCATCCTGTACCGGGAAGGGCGCTATGTGGTAGAGGCAGGGTATGAGCAGCACCCGGTGACCAACGTGAGTTGGTACGGAGCGCAAGCCTACTGCCGGTACTATGGCAAGCGGCTGCCCACCGAGGCGGAATGGGAGAAGGCGGCGCGGGGAAGCGATGGGCGAGCCTACCCTTGGGGTGACAGCTTTGATCCCCGCAAGCTAAACTCCGACCATTGGATAGGCGATACCACCCTTGTGGGGAGCTACCCGGCTGGGGTCAGCCCTTATGAGGCCTATGACATGGCCGGCAACGTATGGGAGTGGGTGGCCGACTGGTACCAGGCCTACCCCCGGAGCGAGTACCAATCCCCGTTTTTCGGTGAAAAGTACAAGGTAGTGCGGGGTGGCTCCTGGAACCATCCCGGCAGCGACGCCCGCACTACCCGCCGCGACATCGCCCATCCCGCCCGCCGCATCCACGTGGTGGGTTTCCGCTGTGTTCGTGAGCCCTAAGCGGCAGACGGTTGTTCACACAGCTCTTGATGAACAGCCCCCCTGAAACCTGTGCCATTTCGGTGATCTGTTCTGGTAGCAGGCTCCCGGATGACGTGGATCATCTCCTGATACCTCTCGTCTCGAAATCTCTCTGTCAAGTTAAATAGTAGGGTACACATATACTCGCCAGAAGCGGTAGGTCCACAATGATGGACCAGGTTCCGATATGTTCCACGGAAGCCGAAGCATCGGGATGTCACGCAGCAATCTCTTAGTGCACCCTGAACGCTTGCGGGGCAGCCGGAACTGGTCTTGGTCAATCCGCTTCAATCTACGTTTCACGGTGGAGAGACTGATCTTCTCCAACTGGTGCAGCAACTCTGGGGAGGTCGCCATCCAAACCAAATTGGGTGTCAGGCGGTCGGCACAGATGTAGTCAAAGCTTTTTTAAATGACGCGCAGAGCGTCATCTACATCCGCCCCATAGACACTCCCCCGTTGCTTGCAGCGTGGCTTCCTTTCTAAACTACTGTTCATCAGCCGGATCAGACTCTGGCGATGCTTGCAGGTGACTGCCTCCATCTCGTCCAAGAGTTGTCCGCGTTCTTTGCGGCTAGCCTCAGCATACCGCTTCTGCATTTTGCGCAGATACTCTCTTTCTTCGTCAATGGTCATTTTATCTTCAGTGGACACAGTTACCTCCAGTAACATTATCATTTGAGCTAACTATACCACTTGGGTAACATTTTACGTGAGTGAATACGGGGACTTTGTCACCTGCTGCTGTTGTGCTATACTGTGCCACCGATTACGAATGTACCAGTTTACCGGTCTACCAGTTACCCATCTACCAATTGAGTGTGGCCGGCGCATCGCTGTCGTGGGCACGACCGGCTCCGGCAAGACGACGCTGGCACGACAACTCTCTCGACGACTTGCTATTCCTCACGTGGAACTGGACGCGCTACATTGGGGTCCCAACTGGACGCCTTTCCCAATTGAGGTCTTACGAGAGCGCACGGCGCGAGCGCTGGGTGGGGAGAACTGGGTCGTTGATGGCAACTATAGCAAGGTGCGCGATATCGTCTGGGGCCGGGCGGACACCGTCGTGTGGCTGGACTATACCCTGCCGGTGATTCTGGGGCGGCTGGCGTGGCGAACGTTGCGCCGCATCTTTACCCGGGAGGAGTTATGGGGTGGGAACCGCGAGCGGGCCTTTGACCAGTTCCTCACTCGCGATTCCATTATTCTGTGGGCGCTCCGCACCTACCGGAGAAGGCGAAGAGAGTTTCCGGCTCTCCTCAACCAGTCCGAGTACGCCCATCTCGCGGTCGTGCGCCTGCGCTCCCAGTGGGCCGTGCGGGATTGGCTATTGAGCCTGAGGTGACCATTTGATGACCACTGACCATGCGCCGTTGTCAATGCACCGCATTGTGCGTACCTGGTGGCCACTGGCTGCCAGTTGGCTGCTGATGGCCGTCGAAGGCCCCACGATGAGCGCTGTCGTGGCGCGGCTGGCCGAACCGGAGATCAACCTGGCGGCCTGGGGCGGCGTCGTCTTTCCTATTGCGCTGATCGTCGAGTCGCCGATCATCATGCTTCTATCGGCCTCAACTGCCCTCAGCAAGGACTGGGACTCCTACCTCAGGCTGCGCCGCTTCATGATGCGCGCGGGGGCGCTCTTGACCGCGCTCCACGTGCTGATCGCCTTCACGCCGCTCTACTACGTCGTCGCCGTCGAGTTGATCGGCGCGCCAGCAGAGATCATCGAACCCGCCCGTCTGGGCCTGATGATCATGATCCCCTGGACGTGGTCTATTGCCTATCGCCGTTTCAATCAGGGCGTGCTGATCTGCTTTGGCCACTCGCGGGCAGTGGGCCTGGGGACCCTGGTCCGGCTCGGCGCCGACGTGCTGGTGCTGGTGACAGGCTATCTCATTGGCATCAATCCCGGCATTGTCGTCGCGGCCAGCGGTATCGCGGCTGGGGTCGTCAGCGAGGCCATCTATGCCGGGCTGCGCGTGCGGCCCGTGCTGCGCCACCAACTCAAGCAGGCCCCGCCCGCCGAACAGCCTCTGACCTTCCGCACCTTCCTTGAATTCTACGTCCCGCTCGCAATGACCTCACTCCTGGCCTTGCTGGCGCAGCCAATAGGCAGCGCGGCCCTCAGCCGTATGCCCGACGCGCTGGATTCGCTGGCCGTGTGGTCGGTCGTCTCTGGCCTGCTCTTCCTTCTGCGGAGCCTGGGTATGGCATACAACGAGGTCGTCATCGCGCTGCTGGATGAGCCATGTGCGGGGCGCAACTTGCGCCAATTCGCAGCTTGGCTTACCGCGCTGACGACCGGTGCGTTGCTGATCGTAGCCGCCACGCCCCTGGCGACGTTCTGGTTTGGGCGTCTGTCGGCGCTGAACCCACGGCTGGTTACGCTGGCTCACCGGGGTCTATGGGTTGGGCTACTAATACCCGGTTTGACCGTCTTGCAAAGCTGGTATCAGGGCACCATTGTTCACAGCCGCCGCACCCGTGGCATCACCGAAGCGTTGGCGATCTTCCTGCTTACCAGCAGCGCGATCTTGTGGGGCGGAGTGGCCTGGGGGCAGATGACGGGACTGTACGTCGGCCTGGCGGCCCTTGGGGCTGGGGCCTTGGCGCAAACGGTCTGGCTGTGGCAGCGCAGCCGCCCGGTGATGCGGGCCATGCAGGCACACGACGAGGCTGATCATCTCATTCCAACGGATTGATGGCACTCCAGCCCGCCCACCACCGGCACGATCACCGCCACGACGTGGTTGATCGTCTGCCCGAGCGAGATGTTCGGCGTGATCTCCTCCGGCGGGTGTGCGTTATTTCTTCAAACGCGCGGCCAGGTCGCGCAACTGACTGAAACTGATAGGTTTGACGAGAACCAGGTCAGCTTCATCCTGGAGAGCTTCGGCCTGGCGATCGTCGGCAGTGGCGACGATAACGCGGGTCTCTGCCAGCCGAGGGTCGGCGCGAATTTGGCGCAGGATGTCCATCCCCGCTACGCGGGGCAGGTGTAGATCCAGCACTACGACGTCCGGCTTTGTGGAAGACAGTCGCACAAGGGCTGCATCACCGGTCCTAAAGATCTGTGTCTCAAATCCGGCCGCCTGTAAGGCTTGGGCAAAGATGTTTGACAAATCGTAGTCGTCTTCGACGATCAGCGCAAGTGGATTACTCATGGCGAGACCTCCTATTATAAGACAAAGCTTCTGAGCATGTGCTCTTCAGATGGGCTCAAAGGAGGCGGGACAAGCGGCAGAACGATGGTGAATGTACTCCCGTGCCCCACCCCGCTTTTCAGTGTAATATCACCATCCATCAAGTCAACCAATTGCTTGACAATGGATAGCCCCAGCCCTGCGCCGGTGTACACTCGCGTGGACAAGTCATCCACTTGTCGAAATGGTTCGAAGATGTAGGGTTGGGCTTCTGGTGGGATACCAAAGCCGGTGTCGGACACTTCCAGCACCCAATGGTCTGCGTCGAAGCGATAAGCGCACACGAGTACCGTTCCCTCATCGGTAAACTTGATAGCGTTACCGATCAGGTTTATCAGGATCTGATAAAGTCTTTGCCGGTCACCGAAAAACGTGTCGGGCATGTCGGTGGCGATGTGGCTGCTCAGTTCCAGCCCTTTGGACTGTGCCAATACGTCCATCGCGCCCTGTACGTTGTCAAACAGGTCAGACAGAGTGAACGGGGTGAAATTGAGCCTCAGCGTACCCGCCTCTATCTGGGCCTGATCCAGCAAGTTGCTGACCAGGTTCAACAGGTGCCCGGTGTTGGCAACGATGCGTTCCAGTGTACTACGTTGTTCTTCGGAAAGTGGGCCGTGTATGCCCGCCTGTAACATGTCGGCGTAGCCCAGGATGGCACTGAGTGGCGTGCGCAGTTCGTGTGAGGCGATGGCCACAAAGGTACTCTTCATACGATCCAGTTCGGCCTCGCGGGTGAAATCGCGGAACACAGCTACGGTACCGATTGCCTCTCCGGAGGCAATGTGAACGGGAGCGATGCTCACCGAAAGGGTCCTGTCGCCCCACTCGAGCTTAAGACTGGGGTAGCGCATGTCTCGGTTCCTTAGAAGGCCGACGATCAATTCCCGGTCTTCGGCGTCCACGTCATCGCCCATCAACGTCTTGATGTCATGGCCTATGATCGCGTCAGCAGATCGCTCCAGAAGATCGGCGATGGCGGGGTTGGCGATGGCGGCCTCGTCATCGTTATCAAATACGATGACCCCATCGGCAATGCCTTCGAGGATAGCCTGGTTCTTGCTCAGAGTCTCGGCCAGCTCGCGGGTTCGCTCGACGACGCGCTGATCCAGTTCACGGTTGAGAGCGCGCAAATCCTGCAGTACCCGCTCAAGGCTGCGGGCCGAGAGCCAGGATACTATGGCAAGCGCAAGGAACAAGATCATAGCGAATGGGTTGGGCACTTCGCCCACGCCTAGTGCGATGACAGTGATCACCAGGCTGCTCAAGGCGGCCATGATGAAACTGGCGTCGGGGCGCAGCAAGACGCTCGCCACGACAATCGGCACGGCAAACACTATTGTGCTGCGGCCGTTCGATATCTCTTGCGGCACATCGCTGATGGACAAAACGGCTGTCAAGAACAACAAGAATAGCGAACTGGCCAGCCAGCCCGACCAGTAACGATTGATCACAATGATGGTTAATACGCCCACTAACATGGCAAGACCACTCAGATAAACCACGGAGACACCCTCCAGGCGCTCCAGGCCCGCGATGTCGGCAACGAGCGTCACCAATAGCGCCAAGGCGGCTGACAATGCTGCGCCTAGCGACAGAATGTTGAGCAGTTTTCGCCGGCGGGCGTCGTCAGGGTCTGTCGAAGGGACATCCAACATTCGGCTTATGGCACTTAAAAGTTTCTTTATTCGTCCCATACTCTGTGCTACACCTTTTCCGCCCAACTTACCGGTGACCAGGATAGCGGGATCATGCCACCGATCAAACAAGCAGCCTTATGAGCACGCTGGGTTTCAACAAGGCCATATAGTCCATCTTGCTCCTCAGGATGTTGCTTGCTACCTGGTTGGCCGATGCCTCGTGATTGAGTAAATAGACCAGGCGGTTGAGTATGCGCCTGTGCCTGAACAGGCGTTGCACTATCTTGAGTTGAACGTGTCGCTTGCCAAACCGTGACCATAGCTTTCGTCCATAGATGGCTAGACTGTCCGCGGAACAGTCACCGGACGCCACTGCATCATGGGCGCATTGAGCGGCGATTTCGCCACTGATCAGCGCTTTGCTTATGCCTGAACCTGTCAGAGGATTGATTAGACCTACTGCATCCCCTACAGCCAGCAGCCGGTCTCGGTAAGCACGTTTGGGTCGAAAGCTCCAGTATAGACTGGCTCCGTGTGGCCCTTCCACGACTTTGTGGTTAGGTAGTCTATCAAGCACATGTGGATTCGTGCTGATGAACTCCTGCAGCTGCCCTTTGAGACTATTCCCGTTGGCCTGCATAACTGTCATTCCGATGCCAACGTTGCAAACGCCGTGTCCTACGGGGAAGACCCAGCCATAACCCGGTACAATGTCCGCCTCATAGAACATGTCAAAAAAGTTCTCGCAGTGGTCATCGCCAGCGAGATATGCACGTACCGCAACACCTACTAGAGGGCCCTCCTGCAAGCCAACGCTGTGACTGAAACTCCCCTTTGTACCATCGGCAGCGATGACAATCTGGCAGCGTAGGGTTTGAGTCTTGCCGTTGGCTACGACGTAGACGTTCGCACTCCCATCCTCTACTGACGTGCCTGTTGCTCGTGCGCCCGCCATAAACTGGGCACCAGCCGCTGTCGCCACGCCAAGCAGGGCTGTGTCCAGCTTCCTGCGGGGGATGGTTCGTCCGAAACGAAAAGTCTGGTTTGAGCGAGAAGCTATCTCAAGGACAGCCAGTTCACCGTTGGGGGCACCGATGCGCACTCCACTTGGAGCGTGGAAGCCCTCGGTCTCTATCCACCCATTGAGCCCCATGCGGTCCAACTGTTTCAACGCGCTGCCAGAAACACAATCGCCGCACGTCTTGTCTCTTGGAAACGTCTCCTTGTCAAGCAGGATGACCCGTGCACCTGCCCGCGCTAGAAAGTACGCGGCGGAAGAACCTCCTGGCCCAGCACCGACGACAACAACGTCAGCTTGCTCCATTGTGTTTACTCCCGGATTCTCTGCTGGTCGTAGCAGATGACCGGAGCAATTGCGGTCCGATGATACTTTGTTCTGCCAAGCACGGCGGTAGTTCTACCTGGGGCAAAGGGTACCAGAAACGCTCATTCATACTCTGGCAACCCAGACCCAGAACACGTCGTCGGTTCAGAGTATAAAAGTCCGCCAGGACTTGCCAGTCCTCAGCGGAGAGTCCAGCGTAACTGGCTTCATTCACCCGGCGAACATATATATGATCGTACAGAATCGCTCGCAGGATGTGAGCATCCAAGTACGGAGACGGGCTGACCGTAAAGTACAAGTCTTCACTGCCGGTGGCGACCAGCGGCATATCAAATACCGTGGGGCGATCAAAGCCAATAAAGATGTCCACAGGCTCGACGTACTCGCCGTAATAGGCTTCCACGATCTGGCGCTTATTCGGTAGATGTCCGTGTTCTTGATAATAACGAACACTGATTTCGGCGACGGTCTCCGTCGCGTCGTGGGCGCAGATACCTATAAACAGCCTGTGACGACGGTGAGTTGCCGTGCGTTGGGCCAGTTCATCGAAGGCACTCTGCAGGTGAGTATAAGACGTGCTCTTGAGATAACGCGGAGCGTCTCCATAGACACGCGCCCGAACGTCGTAAGCGTCGTAGAAATCCAGGCAGTTCTGGTCTCGCACGAACCACGACAATCCCACCGCTACCAGGTGTAAGTACTCGTCCTCGCGCTCCAGTAAATCTGGCCCAAAGAGCGGCGACAATAACGTGTCAATACCATGATCGAAGAAAAGCTTGAAAAGCTCCGTCATCCGCTGTCCGACGACACGCAAATATGCGTCCACAAAGTCCGCCGCCACCTCATCTGGATATTCCAGCATCAGCCACCGCCGGGTGCCATTAACGGGGAACACGCACACTTTCGGTCCCGACTCGCGTACCAGTCGGGCCACCTCCTCCGTGGGCAAACTCTGAAATGTCTCCAGGTCCACGACCATCTACCTTCTGACGTAGGAAGCTTCCACCTGGGACTTATAGGTTTTTCGCCAGCCGGCGTGCCACCCAGCGAAGCCCCCGATTGCTCGCAGCAAAAGTCACGTGATCGTTGCTCTCCATCTGGAATCCCAATCGCTGCTTCATCTCGTAGGCCCCCCCGCCTCCCCGCAAGATCCGAGCCCCTTCTTCAATCGCACAGCGGATCGCCGCATAGACTAACTGAAAATAGGCATATTGCACGCCATAGTCGAGCCCCAGCAACGCCAGGAAACGGACGCCCCCGTCCCCCAGAGTAAGACCGCAGCCCACTAGTTGCCCCTCTGCCTCCACCGTCAACCAGGTGGCATCTACCACGTGAGCGTTTTCTAGCACCGCCCGTGCCCAAGGATTGGGCGGTGAGTTGTGATGCTTCTCGACGTTTCGGATCAGCACCATTGCCTCGTCCACGGATGTCACCGTCGGGTGATGCGCGACCTCAATGCTCAGGTCGGCAGCGCGATTGCGGTGCCGGCGGTAGTCCTTCCGCACCGATTTGCGCAGATGCTTCAGATAGCTCTCGAAATCGGGCCAGGTGATAACCAAACGAGTCCCCGGGTCCGTAACCGTAGCCGGCGTGAAAGCGTCCGACCAACCAGCCCACTGGGCTTCGTGGCCCTCCAGATAATCAAACAGCAGAAAAGAAGCCTGGCACTGTCGCGCCTGATCCTGAGCAACCTGGGCAATAGTCTTCAGAGCGGTATCACGCAGCGGTGGATCGGGCAGAATCAGACCTGAGATGTTGGCTAGTGGTACCCGACACACCAACAGCGGCCAGCGACGCAGCATAGTATTCCACAAACCATGCACCGCCCGCGACGGAATCGGCAGTGGCTCCCGCCTTTTGAGCCAGAATGTAGCACGAGCCAGCGGTTCGTTCCCCCGAGACAGGACTATGTAAACGGGCCTATCGTCAGTCAACACAGTTTCGCTAAAGCGATACCAGCGGTGACTGGCAAAAGGATGACCATCGCCCAGGCAATCCCACGCTTCCAGGCCAATCTCTGTAACACTATGCGCGACCTGAAGGTCAAAGTCCATATGTCGGTCCTCACACCTTACAGGCAGATGCCGGGTGTTCATCCACCCCGGCTTTCTCGCGTTTCTCGGTCACTGCCTTTAACGCTGCGTGCGACCTTGCAGACCGGAACCCATAGCGGCTTTTGCGACTGCGCTCCTGGTGGATGGCACGCTTAGTTACCAGCCGTCGCAATGGTATACTGCTCGTTGAGCCATCTATTCAGGTCGCCTTCTTTGATCCGCCATGCCCGGCCGACTTTGTACGCCGGCAGTCTCCCCTCTTTGATCCAGCGGCGCACTGTCTGGGTCGAAATCCGCAGTAAGTCCGAGACCTCCTGCGGGGTGAGGAAGATTCGCTCCTTAATCGAGTTTGCAGCTAGCGTAGACATGATGTGCCTTCAGTAAGACTGTCAAGCAACACTATATCACAGGAACAAACACAATATACCACAAAGTGTCGGAGTATTCCATAGGACAATGGTACTAGCACAGACGGTGGAAATAAGCCAGGGGCGTGTTCAGATGTTGGAGGAGCGAGCACCGGTTGAGTAGCAACTTGGACGGTTCGTCCCATCCACTGCTGCCGCTCCTCCTTTTTAATTCACTGAGGGATGGAAAGGAGAGTATCCACGTCATTATTGCTCTTGATTCGGAATTACATTCCGAATGTTGAGCCACTTTGGAGTTTGGGCTTTGGAACGCAGTTCGCTACGTCCCGGTGCTAGGACTGGCGTCGGTGAGATGGTGGAGGGGGCGGTGGCAGTGCTGTCGTAAGCACCTCGTCCATCTGCTCGGCCAGGACGATGTTCATGCCGCGCTTGACACGTCGAGGGACGTCAACGAGGTCCTTCTTGTTGCGCTTGGGGATGATGACTGTCTTGAGACCAGCGCGGTAGGCTGCCAGCATCTTCTCCTTGAGGCCGCCGACAGGCAACACGCGGCCACGCAGTGTGATCTCGCCTGTCATACCCACGTCGTGGCGCACGGCCCGGCTGGTGAAGGCGGAGATGAGCGCCGTGGCGATCGTGATACCGGCCGATGGGCCGTCCTTGGGAATCGCCCCCTCCGGCAGGTGGATGTGGATGTCGGTTTTTTCAAAGACCTCAGGTTTGACGTCGAAATCCTGGCTGCGGGAGCGGATGTAGCTCAACGCCGCCTGCGCCGATTCTTGCAGCACCTCGCCCAAGTGCCCGGTCAGCAGCAGGTTGCCTTTGCCAGGCATCAGCACGACCTCTACCGGCAGCAAATCCCCTCCTGCCTCGGTCCGCGATATTCCCGTGGCGATGCCAACCACATCCTGCTTCTCCGCCAGGTTGTGGATGTACACCGGCGGGCCGAGGTAGCGGGTGAGCATTCGAGCCGTGACGCGACGCGGAGGTGAACCCCCTTCGGCCAGGCGGCGGGTGATCTTGCGGCAGATGTTGGCAATCTTGCGTTCGAGATTGCGCACGCCGGCCTCGTAGGTATACTCGCGGATGAGCGCTCGCAACACACCATTGGTGAAGGTGATGGGAGTCTCTTCCAGGCCATGCTCTTCCAGTTGGCGCGGGATCAGGAAACGGCGCGCGATCTCCAGTTTCTCCTCGTCAATATAGCCAGGGAACTCGATCACCTCCATGCGGTCTTGCAATGCTGGCGGGATGGGACCGAGAATATTGGCCGTGGTGATGAACAGGACCTTTGAAAGATCGTAGGACACATCGAGGTAATGATCGGAGAAAGCGTGATTCTGCTCGGGGTCCAGCACCTCCAGCAAGGCCGCAGCCGGATCGCCTCGGAAATCCAACCCCAGCTTGTCCACCTCGTCGAGCATGAAGAGAGGGTTGATCGTGCTAGCCCGCCGCATGGTCTGGATGATGCGACCGGGCAGCGAACCGATGTAGGTACGGCGATGACCCCGAACCTCCGCCTCGTCCCTCACCCCGCCCAGGCTTACGCGGACGAACTTGCGCTCCAGCGCCTCGGCGATGGACTGCCCCAGCGAGGTCTTGCCGGTGCCAGGCGGACCTACGAAGCACAGGATGGGACTGCGCATCTTGTTGGCTGCCAGACGTCGCACTGCGATGTATTCCAGGATGCGCTCCTTGGCCTTGGGCAGCCCGTAGTGGCGCGATTCCAGCACCTCCTCTACGTGCTTGACGTCCAGGTTGTCCTCGGTGGTCTCCGACCACGGCAACTCGATTAGCCAGTCGAGGTAGGTGCGGATTATGCCGACCTCGGGCGACATCGGCGGCATAGACGCCAGCCGGTCGAGCTCCTTGTTCGCCCGGGCGCGCACCTCGTCGGGCAACTCCATCTCTGCGACTTTTTCGCGCAGTTCGTTGACTTCCTGGGTGTAGGCGTCTGCCTCGCCCAGCTCGCTTTGGATGACCTTCATCTGTTCGCGCAGGAAGTACTCGTGCTGGGCCTTGTCCAATTCCTGTTGCACCTTCGAGTGGATGCGATCCTCCAATTCGAGCACATCCAGTTCCTTGGCTAGCAGGACGCTGACACGCTGCAGCCGCGCTGCGCTGTCGAGGGTCTCCAGCACTTCCTGTTGTTCCACTACCTCCAGATCCAGTGCCTGGGCCATCAAGTCGGCCAGCCAGCCCGGCTCATCTATGTTCATGGCAAAGACGTAGGCATCTTCGGGCAAGGCACGATTTAACTGCACGACTTTCTCGAAAAGCGCCAACACCGCCCGCATCAGTGCCTCCGTGAGCGGAGTCTTGTCCAGCGCTTCGTAGATGGGCAGAGCGCGCACGCGGATGTAAGGCTCCAGGTGGACGTATTCGACAATCTGCACCCGCTGGAGTCCCTGGCTCAGCATGCTGATGGTGCCATCGGGCATGCGCAACATGCGACCGACGTCCACCACAGTGCCAAAGGTAAAGAGATCCTCAGGGCTCGGCTCCATTATGTTTGCATCCCGCTGAGCGACGGCGATGATCGGTTCGCCTTGCTCATTCGCGACCTCGATCGCCTCTATCGAGCGGTCGCGCCCGACGAAGAGCGGCGTGACCATGCGGGGGAACATTACCATGTCGCGCAGCGGCAGAAGGGGTGCTTCGATGGCTTCACCTGGAAATTCTTGCGGACCCTCTTCGCCAAAATCATCAAAATCTACATCATCCAGAGAATATGGTATTCCCTGCGGCCATTCCATCTGGGGCCACCAACTATGAATCATCCTGTTTTCCATCATACACTTCCTGCACCAAGTTTCCTATTCGTTGTCATTGTCTGGCAGCGGAGTGCCAGTGTAGCGTGCCCATTCTTCACGCGCACCGGCGACCAGAAAGACGGAACCGCTTACCAGGAGACCGTGGCTCGATTGAGCGTTCGACTGAGCACTCACGCCGAAGGCTGGCCGCAGTCTGCCTGGATCCATAACTGCCAGCCCACGCCGGAGCGATTTTCTCACATTCACGCTGACCTCCGCTCCGCCTCCCACCGAAGCGACAACGTCGGCCAACTCAATCGGCGCTGCCGCCCGTGGATGATCGGAGCGCGTGACGATGATGTAGTCGCTGATCGGTAGAAGGGCTCTTAGTACCCCGGCAATGTCTTTGTCTGTCGAAGCGCCAAAGATCAGCACCCAGCGTTGGCCGGGGAACCACTCTTCCAATGCCTGGCGTAGCACTTGCGCCGAGTAGGGATTGTGCGCACAGTCTACGACGATCAACGGCTCACGGCTGAGAATCTCCAATCGCCCTGGCCAGTGGACGTTGCGTAGACCTTTTCGCACAGCCTCGGCGGGGATGCGGAAGCCCTGCTGGCACATGATATCCAGGGCAGCGATGGCGCTGGCGCCGTTCTCCAATTGATGGCGGCCTAGAAGGGGTATCCAGTATTCACCGTCCAGTTCCGAGCCGCCGCCGGTAATGCGTTGGATGGTGAAAACCTGGCCGTCCAGGTCTGCAGGGCCGGGCTCGTAATCCCAATCACGACCAACTTCTGTGAGTGGTGCCCCGCGTTCCCGGCTGATCGCTTCGAGCACCTCGATCGCTTCAGGCCGCTGCGGCGCACTCACAACCGGGATACCGGGCTTGATGATGCCCGCTTTCTCGCGTGCGATCTCGGCCAGAGTATTACCCAGCAGGTAGGTGTGGTCGAGACTGAGTGAGGTAATAGCGGATACCTCGGGCATCAAGACGTTAGTGGCATCGAGCCGGCCGCCTAGCCCCACCTCGACGACGGCCACATCCACCCCGGAGCGGGCAAAGTGTAGGAAGCCCATGATGGTGATAGCCTCGAAGGTAGTCACACCAGGCGCGCGCTCGATCAGCGGGCGGACTTGCTCCACCAGCGCAACGACTTCTTGCCGTGTAATTTTCCGCCCAGCCACCTGGATGCGCTCACAGAAGGTGTGAAGGTGAGGCGAGGTGTAGCAACCGGTACGGTAACCGGCGGCCCGCAAGCATGCCTCGCACAGTGCCGCTGTGGATCCCTTGCCCTTGGTGCCAGCAATGTGTACCGCCGGGAAGCAGGTATGAGGGTGGCCTACCGCCGCCAGCAGCCGTTCGACCCGCGAAAGGTCGAGTGCCTCGGGCGTATAGCGCTCGATGCGCGTCTTTTCGTAATCCGTGAGACTGTGAAGATAGGCTATGGCCTCTAGGTAGTTCATCGTCTCTGCAAACCCCACTGGCTGGCGCGGATTGTACTCGTTTTCCTGGGAAATGCAAGTCGGTCATTGGTAGATTCGTAGATAGGCAAATTGGCAATTGGTTGAGTAATCTACCAACTTGCGGGTTTACCATTCTACCAATTTGTGGTACACTTCGGCCCGAACTCTGATTCGGGGAGGGTTGCATTGCAAAAGTGGCACATCCTGGTAGCAGCAGTGATGCTCGGCCTGGTGTTGACGTTGACTGCTTGCGGAGAAAAGCCGCTGTTGAGCAAAGTCTCATTCTCCACGGACACCATCACACCCAACGCAGATCACGACACAGACGTGCTGGTGATCACGTACAACCTGGCCCGCAGCGCGGAGGTCTCGATCTACTTTGAGGATGATGAGGGGAATCGTTGCTACTTCCGCGATCACGTCCACCATGGTCCCTCCGTCGAGGAGCCCTACCAGGTCCACTTTGCCGGCGTGGTGAATGGCTACGTGCTGCCCGATGAGGATGAGAACGAGCAGTTCGAGGGGTTCACGGTGGAGAAGCGCGTGCTGCAGGACGGGGCATACACATGGATGGTGGAGGCAACCGATGCAGAAGGTGTCACCGAGCAGGTCACCGGTATGCTCAGCATCGCCGATGCCGACACTGCGCTGCCGGAACTATGCGGCTTCAGCGTGCATCCGCCGGTCTTCACCCCTAACCGAGATAGCATCAGCGACCGGGCGACGATCAACGTGCATCTCAAGAAGGACGTGGAGGAGTTGATTGTCTATTTGGTAGGAGAGGATGGGGTGCGCTATCACGTGGAGGAGAAGGAGACAGTCACCAAGCTCAACGAAGCGGGCTGGCACGAATTCGACTACGACGCCGGAGTGGATCACGGAGCAGATCCACCACCTGATGGCACGTACACCGTGACCATGCGGGCGCGGGATGCGGTGGGGCAGTGGACAGAGGCAAGAGACACGCTGACCATCAAGGACGGCGGGGTGCCACGGGCCTACATCTTCAACGGCGAGGTCGAGTGGTCGGCGGAGACCGTCCCGTTGAGCGGCACGCTCTATTTCACGTTGACGGTCGAAAACGACAGCGTCGTGCCCATTCGCACCAGCGGCCCGCCACCGGGCACGGTGTACGACAGCGACCAGAACTATGCCACCCTGGGCGAGTACGAGCAGTCCGGTGCGTTCCGGGTAGGCATCCACTGTGAGACCAGCCCCACGGACCATCCCTGGCGCTGGGCGGTAGGCGGGCCGGACGACTTGGTGGACGATGAGGGGTACCTCTACCTGCCGGCGGGAAAGCGGGCGGTCGTCACCGGCGGCATCCGCTTCGTGGACTTTGTGGAGGCCCGCAACCCGCAGTACTGCTACGCCTCGCTGATCCACGAGGACGTGGAGATCTCGATGGTCAACTTTCGGGTGGACCCGGTGTTTCTGCGCATCCAGGTGCCGTAGGGTGCGCTTGACGATCAGTGTCGTCAAGCTCTGGGCCGATTTGCCAGTCTTGGACAAATGGAGTATCATATAGGCGCACAGCTCCGATACCTGACGAAAGGGGGGATTCTATTGAGATACAGATCTGCTGGTCAGCAAGTGTACAAACACCCACAAATTAACTAAGGAGGAAAGACTATGTTTAACAAGCGTTTACCCATGACTTTGCTCTCTGTGCTGGTGCTCCTGGCGATGGCACTGGCGGCGTGTGCGTGCCCGGAGGAGGAGACTCCTGCGCCCACGGCGGTACCGCCCACCGCAGTGCCAACCGAGGAACCGACCGAAGTGCCCCCCGAACTGGGCTCCGAGGAGAACCCGATCATCTGGGTCTTTGTCCCCTCCGGCGAGATGGAGCGCGTGACTGCTGGCGCTCAGTCGGTAGTTGACCTGCTGCACGAGGAGACGGGTCTGTTCTTCGAGGTTCGCGTTGCCACCGAGTACGCCGGCGCGATCGAGGCCATGTGCGCCGACCCGGCCGAGGCTCATATGTCGTCGCTGGCAACCTTCGCCTACGTCATGTCCGCCGACCGGGGCTGCGCCGAGGCCGCCATGCTCTCCGTACGCTTCGGCAGCCCCACCTACAACGGCCAGATCATCGTCCACGCCGACAGCGGCCTCACCGAGCTTTCTGACCTGGCGGGCAAGACCTTTTGCCGTCCCGACCCGCTCTCCACGAGCGGCTGGGTGATCCCCTCGATTATGCTGAAGGGTGCAGGGGTTGACCCCGACACCGGCCTGGCAGAGGTCGTGGACGCCGGCAGCCACGACGCAGTTGCCGCTGCTGTTTACGATGGCACCTGCGACGCCGGCGCCACCTACGTGGACGCCCGGACCCGCATCGAGGAGGACTATCCCGACGTGATGGAGCAGACCGTGGTCATCGCCATCGAGCCAGACATCCCCAACGACGGCGTCCAGTTCCAGACTGCCGTGTCACAGGAGTTGCGCGATCAGATCGTGGCTGGGCTGCTGGCCATCGCTGCAACGGAAGAAGGCATGGAGGCGCTGGATACCGCCTACCAGTGGGAAGAACTGATTGAGGCGGGCGACTCCTTCTACGACGCCTTCCGCCAGATTCTCCAGGCCGCGGGCATCAGCGCCGAGGACCTGATGGGAGACTAGGTCGCGAGCCGACCATCGAACAATCCATACGAGGGGGGACTTTGTCCCCCCTCGTGACAAATAGGAGGAAGGATGTTTGAGGTCAAGAACCTGACCAAAATCTATGACGATGGAACTGTCGCCCTGCGCGACGTCAGCTTTGAGGTAGCGGACGGCGAGTTCCTGATCATCATCGGACTGAGCGGTTCCGGCAAGTCCACCCTCCTGCGCTGCATCAACCGGTTGATCGAGCCGACCGAGGGGCAAATCGTATGGGACGGGGTGGATATCACGGCCGCCGAACCGTCCCAGTTGCGCCAGATTCGTCGCCAGATCGGGATGGTCTTTCAACTGTTCAACCTGGTCAAACGCTCCACCGTCCTCACCAACGTCCTCTCCGGGCGGCTGGGGTACGTGAACCCGTGGGCCAGTCTCCTGCACCGCTTCCCGGCCGAGAATCGGGAGATGGCGAGGCAGGCGCTGGAGCGGGTGGGTATCGCCGACCAGGCCCACAAGCGGGCGGACGAACTGAGCGGCGGACAGCAGCAGCGAGTGGGGATCGCCCGCGCGCTGATGCAGCAGCCCCGCATGATCCTGGCCGACGACCCGGTGGCCAGCCTGG
>CAZMOT010000011.1:0-39709 GCA_964568065.1 uncultured Anaerolineales bacterium | reverse complement strand
CGTGTGCAGTCATATATCTTCACCCTTCAGCCCACAGGTGCTCCCACAGGTGTAGTGGATTGGCGAATCAAGAGGCTGGCATCAAGCACTCGCCGGCGCGGTGGCATGTCGAGGTCACGCATACGCTCCAGCAACATCGTTGCGGCCACCACTCCCATCTCATACTTGGGTTGCGCAATGGTGGTGAGAGGGGGATTGGCAAAAGAGGCCAGACGCACGTCGTCAAACCCGACCACAGACAAGCCAGCCGGAACCTGCTGTCCCAGCTCCAAGGCCGCGCGGGTAGCGCCGATGGCCATCAGGTCATTGCAGGCGAAAATGGCCGTGAGTGAATCATCCGTTGACAGGAGTTGACGCGCTGCCTGGAAGCCACTTTCGTATTGAAAGTCACCTTTCACGACGAGCGCCTCGTCCACGGGAATGCCCGCTTCACGCAAGGCCTGCCGATAGCCAGTGACCCGCTCGGCGCTAGGAGTGACGTCCGAGGGACCAGTGATGCAACCAATGCGGCGATGTCCCAGCTCAACTAGATGGCAGGTAGCCAGCCATCCCCCCCGAGCGTTATCGGTCAACACCTCATCAACGGACACGTCGGAAATCTCGCGATCCACGACGACCACGGGCATGCGCCGCTCTTGCAGGGCTCGGATGTGCCCTGTGCTCACGCCGGCCGCCACGAAGAGAATACCGTCAACCTGTTTCTCGGCCAGCACGTTGGTGTAGAGGAGTTCTTTGTCCAGGTCGCCGTCAGAGTTACAGAGAATGACACTGTATCCTTGCTCGAAGCTAGCGTCCTCGAAGCCCCGGGCGACCTCGGCGAAGAAAGGGTTGGCGCTGTCGGGGACGATCATGCCGATGGTGTGTGTCTCTCCACGGCGCAGGCCGCGGGCCAGCAGGTTGGGTTGGTAACCCAACTCTTGCATAGCAGCCAACACCCGCCCCCGGAGTTCGTCGCTGACCAGGCGGGTCTCGTTGATCACGTGGGAAACAGTGGTGATAGAGACACCGGCGCGTTCTGCCACGTCGCGCATTGTAACAATGATGCACCTCCTTCGCTATCGTTTGCGCAAACGATTGCGCAATCGTTTGCGCACAGTATACCACAGAATAGAGGGCGTGTCAAGGAGACTCGCAAATCCATCCATTCGCCCATTTGCAGCGAATTGTGCTATAATAGGAACGGTTCACTCGTTTGTCATTTGCTTGTCATTGAGACGGAGTTCGCTGTGCATTTCCTTGTCACTGGTGGGGCTGGATTTCTCGGAGCAGCCCTGGCCAACCGACTGGCCCGCGACGGGCACCAGGTACGAGTCATTGACGACCTCAGCGCAGGTGACCCTGCCCAACTGGATGAGCAGGTGCTTTTCACCCGAGGCGACGTGGCCGACCGACCCAAGTTGTGGACGCTCCTACAGGACGTGGACTGCGTCTACCACCTGGCGGCGCGTGTGTTGGTCAGCGAATCTATCCTCTACCCTCGCAAGTATAATGAGGTCAACGTCGGCGGCACGGTCAGCGTGATGGAGGCGATGCGGGACGCAGGGGTGCATCGGGTGGTCCTCACCTCCTCTGGCGCCGTCTATGGCGAGCAGGCCGAGCAGCCAGTGCGGGAGGATCAATCTCCCAACCCTCAATCCCCCTATGCAGTGAGTAAACTGGCCGCCGAGTACTACGTTCGCACCATCGGCGCACTGTGGGGCATCGAGACGGTAATCTTGCGCATCTTCAATGCCTATGGGCCGGGCCAGAACCTGCCTCCCTCTCACCCGCCGGTGGTGCCGCGCTTCCTGCACCAAGCGCTGCGAGGCGGGTCGCTGGTCATCTTCGGCGGCGGCGGGCAGACCCGCGACTTTGTCTATGTGGACGATGTGATGGAACCGCTGGTGGCGGCTGCCACCGCCGCCGACGTGGACCGCCGCATCATCAACGTGGGCTGTGGCCGCGAGACCAGCGTCAACGAACTGGCAGCACTGGTGGCGAAGGTGGTAGGGCGAAACGTAGAGATGCTCCACAGTCCTGCCGAGAGCGGTGGTGTCTCTCGCCTGTGCGCCGACGTAACCGCCGCGTACAGGCTATTGAACTACGAGCCACGCGTGGACCTGGCCCAGGGGCTGCGCCTGACGCTGGAACGCGACCCTCGATTCCAGCGGTGAAGCAATGGCGCACAGAGCGATGGCGCATCTGAACCGCGAGTTCTTCGCCCGCGATACACTCACCGTCGCCCGCGAACTGATGGGGCAGCGGTTGGTGCGGGTGCTAGATGGGAAGCGATTGTCCGGGCGCATCGTCGAGGTCGAGGCGTACGTTGGGCAGAGAGACCGGGCCTGCCATGCCAGCCGTGGCGCTACCCGCCGCAACGCGACGATGTTCGGCCCGCCCGGCCACGCCTACGTCTACTTCGTCTACGGGATGCACTACTGCCTCAATGCCGTCACCGAGCGGGAGGGCTACCCGGCAGCGGTGCTCATCCGGGTACTGGAGCCTTTGGAGGGGGTCGAGGTGATGAGAGCACAGCGTGGCGATGTGCCGGACGTGCGGCTCACCAGCGGTCCGGCCCGCTTGTGCCAGGCGCTCGGGGTTGACCGGCAGTTCGATGGGGCCGACCTGTGCGCACCCGACGCGCTCCTGTTCATCGAGGAAGACGCCGACGTACCCGACGAAGCCATCGCCACCGGGCCCCGGGTCGGCGTGCGAGGGGACGAGGTGGCGCTCACTGTTCCGTGGCGCTTTTACGTCCTGGATAACCGATATGTTTCGCGTTGAACGATGAGAAGTCATACATGAGATAAGGAGAAAAAAATGTTACACGGCAAGGGCCTGTGGGCCTACGGCAAAGAGGAACTGGATCGGGCAATTCAGATTGCCCCTCAGATGGACGCGACCCACATCCTCTACAAAGTCGGTCAGGGCTCGACCTACTACGACGGGATGGCCGAGGTCGCCCAGAAGATCACCGCTGCGGGTTTGATCCCCTTCGCGTGGAGTTGGCTACTGCTAGACGATCCCCAGGCAGAGGCCCAGATCGTCGTGCGGGCCTTTCAGGATGGCTTCCAGGGCTTTGTCTTCGACACCGAGGCGGAACAGTGCTGCGGCCGCCTGGGACAGGCTGCTCAACTGGGCCAGCACATCCACGCCACCGGACTCGACCCAAATAAGCTCTACAACTGTTCCTTTCCCAACATCTCCAAACATCAAGACCTGCCCTACGAACAGATGAACGAGTTCTGCAAAGGCGGTTTGATGCCGATGTCCTACGGTACTTTCTTCGAGCCCGAGAGCACCGTACCCCCCGACCAGCAGGCGCAGCGCGTGATTGACGAGTGGACCTACGGCCATTACGAGTACTGGTGCGCCCGTTGGGGTCATCGTCCCCCCCTGTACCCAATCCTGGGCCCCTACCACGACGAGCACGGTGACATGCGCATGAGCCCCGACGAGTTCCAGGTCTGGCTTGACCGGCTGGCAGCGCACGGCCCATCGTTCTTCAGCGTCTTCACCGCGCGTGTGATCAACGATGATCTTCTGCCGCTCATCCGCGCCTGCCCATTGGGCGAGTCTCCCACGCCTGTCCAGACCAGCGTACCGGTGAAGGTGGTGAGCCCGGAGGTGGGCTACCTGAACGTCCGCCCGACTCCCTCCACCGGGCGACCTCCCGTCACGCGGGTAGATGACGGGGTCGTGGTGACAGCTCTGGGGCCGGAGGCTGCTGTACGGGCACAGGTAGGGCAGGATGGCCAGTGGCTCCGCGTCCGCACCCCCGAAGGCATTGAGGGCTACGTGGCCGCCTGGTACCTGAGCCTCATTGAGGAAGTTGAAGTCAAAGAAACTGAACAAGTCGACAAAGTCGGCGTACAGGTGGAAGTGGTGAGCCCGGAGTTGGGCTACCTGAACGTCCGTCCGACTCCTTCCACTGAAAAGCCTCCCAGCACGCGGGTAGATGACGGGGCTGTGCTGGCAGCCCTGGAACCGGTGGGAGATGTACGGGCGAAGGTGGGGCAAAAGAATCAGTGGCTCCACGTCCGCATCTCCGAAAGCGTCGTGGGCTACGTCGCTGCCTGGTACTTGCGTCTCTACGGAGAGCCCCCTGTGACCGGTGAGCCAGTTTCCCTCCTGGTCGTCCACAGCACTGCCGGGCTGAACGTGCGGCAGGGGCCGGGGGCGGGGCCGGATATTCCCATCAGATGGCACGTGGGGAACAGGACTGTATTGGAGGTGCTGGAAGATCCGGCAGTGGCGGGGGGCAAGGTGGGGAAGGACCGTTGGCTCAAGATTCGCACTCCCAGTCTGCGCGAGGGATACGTGAATGGCCTGTACGTACAGGCCCAGCGAAAGACCGATAAGCGAAAGCCAGTGAAAGACACAACACTGTCTAGCGGAGAGAGCGCCTGGATCTTTGGCATCCACGCCGCCGACTCCTCCACCCCCGCCAACTTACGCTTTCTCTTCGAGGGCAAGAACAAGACTGGCTGGGTGCTCTTCACCGAGGGGGTAGGCACTAACCCCAACCACAGCGGCGGTCACGACTATACCCAGTGGTCCCATAACGGCTACGGTGTCATCATCCGCCTCAACCACGGCTATGAGCCCAGCGGCACGCTGCCGGTTCGTGCCAAGTACGCAGACTTCGCCCGAGCTTGTGCCCGCTACATCCAGAACTCCCAGGGATGCCACATCTGGATCGTTGGCAACGAGCAGAACAACGTGCGCGAGCACCCCGGCGGGGCCGAGAACCCGATCGAGCACATCACCCCGGAGATGTTTGCCGAGGCGTTCAACCTGGCGCGGCAACGTATCAAGGAGGTACAACCGGAGGCCATCGTCGTGGCCGGAGCGGTGGATCCCTACAACACCTACCCCTGGGCAAAGATGGGCGGTAAACGCAACAAGCCGCTGGAGTATTTCAAGGAAATGCTCAGTCACATTGACGATCTGGATGGTATTGCGCTGCACACGTACACGCATTGGCTTGACGTCAGCCTGATCACTGCGCCGACTATGTTTCGGGATCCATTCCTTCAGCCAGGCACGCCTGACGAGCATTACTACGACTTCCTGGCCTACCGGCCCTTCGCTGAGGCCATCCCGGACAAGTGGCGCGACCGCCCGATCTACATCACCGAGAGCAACCACTGGCTGGCACTGGATCACCAACCGCGCAACCAGGGTGAGGAGGGAAAAGTTGGTTGGGTGAACAAGGACGTAGGCTGGGCACAAGCGGCCTACGAGGAGATTCATCGCTGGAACAGCACTCCTCACGCCCAACAGATCCACTGCCTGCTGCTCTACCGTTGGACGGGCGACGACTGGGCCCTCGAGCACCGGGGAGAGATACACAAGGACTTTAAGAAGGCGCTGAACAACGATTATCGCTGGCGACGGTAGGGAATGTCTCGCGACACCCGGCCCGGTTGGGGCCTGTGCCCTGATCGGGCCGGCTTTTTTGCCCTGTGTCCTTCGGCTGTGTTTCTACCTCGTAGTCGGACGGCTTCGACTGACAGTCTTCTCCGTTCAGTATTCCCCATCCGCTGCGGTGTTCTCATTGTCGGATGAGCCGTTTGTGCTATAATCGAACTTTGCAAATGCCTTCACAAGGTTATGGCAGATGAACCCACAAGACAGCAGTGGACAACCGACCGCAGCCGAGGTGTTGGCTGAGGTGGAGCGGCGAAGAGCGGAAGCCAGGTCTCCCCTAAGTGAGACCCAGCACAGGATTGTCATCCTGGCTGATCGCTTCGTCTTCTGGCTCTCCAAACACTGGCTGGCCGTTTTCAACACGCTAGCCTTCCTCTACGTGGGCCTTCCCGTTTTGGCTCCAGTGCTGATGTACCTGGGTGCTACAGTGCCGGCGATGATCATTCATACCATTTACGTGCCTCTGTGCCACCAACTGCCTCAGCGCTCTTTCTTTTTGTTTGGGCCGCAATTTGCCTACACGCTACCGGAGTTGATGGAGCGAGTGGGGACGAGCGTGATACCCGGGCCGTGGACGGACACCTTCATTGGCAACGAGGCGGTGGGTTACAAAATGGCTCTCTGCCAGCGCGACACCGCCATCTATGGTATGATCTTGGTATCTGGGCTGGCGTACGGGCTGTTGCGCCGGTGGCGGAATGTCTCCCCCTTGCCGTGGTGGGCCTACATCGGCCTCGGCATCGTGCCGATGCTGTTGGATGGAGGGTATCAGTTCCTATCCTACGTGCTGACCACGTTCTGGTCTGACGGCCCTATCACTCCTTACGAGAGCACGCCGGTGATGCGTTTGATCAGCGGCGCCCTCTTCGGCTGGGCTACCGTTTGGCTGGCCTACCCTCTTGTTCAGGAAACGATGGAAGAGTTCCAGGAGACACTGCATCAGCGATTCGGGTGGGAGTAGAGCGACGGATGGATGGCAGATGAAGCGCGTGCGTGCAGACGGCATCGTGCTATATAGCTTCGAGGGACTGGGCGGGGCGGAGGGACTGATCCACGCCGTTCTTACCCGCATTGGCGGTGTAAGCCAGGGGCCTTATGCTACACTCAACCTGGGCCACACCATCGGTGACGATCTGGCGGCCGTGGAGGAGAATCACCGGCGGGCCTTGAGCGCATTGGGATTGGATCCCCGACGAATCGTCAGTCCCTATCAGATACACGGAGCGTGCGTAGGGATGGTCGGGCGAGCCCACTTGGGCACCGTCCAGCCAGCCACCGATGCACTGGTGACCGCTGTGCCGGCCGTGCCTCTGCTGATGCGCTTCGCCGACTGTGCGCCGATCCTGTTTTTCGACCCCGTGCGGCGTGTGGTGGGGATGGCCCACGCGGGATGGCGCGGTGTGGTGGCGGGCGTCGTCGGAGCGACGGTGCGGACGCTGACGGAACGGCTGGGCTGCGACTCGGCCGACCTGTGGGCCGGCATCGGTCCCACCATCGGCCCCTGCTGCTACGAGGTGGGGCCAGAAGTTGCGGCAGCGGTGAAGGGCGCGTGTCCACCTGGGGCCGACGTGGTGCGCGACGCCGATGGGCAAATCTATCTTGACCTGCCTGCTGCAGTGCAGGCCCAACTCCACGCCGTCGGCGTGGGACAAATCGAGGATGCCAACCTCTGCACCGCGTGCCGCGTAGACGAGTTCTTCTCACATCGGGCTGAGCACGGGTGCACCGGACGTTTTGGTTTAGTGATAGGATTGTTGGAATGACCGACATTGCACACAATTTCATTGCGCGTAATCTGGCACAGGTGCAGAAACGCATCGCCGAGGCGGCCCTGCGATCCGGGCGGGATCCCGCCACGGTCATGCTGGTCGCTGTGGCCAAGACTTTCCCCGCCGAGGCGGTCATCGCCGCCTACCAGGCTGGTGTACGCCACTTTGGCGAAAACCGCGTCGAAGAGGGGGCGATCAAAATCCCTGCCGTTCGCGCCGCCATCTCTGGCCCCCGTTCCACCTGGCACATGGTGGGCCACGTGCAGAGCCGCAAGGCGCAGGCGGTGGTGGCGCACTTTGACTACATCCACTCCGTGGATCGGCTCAAGATCGCCCGCCGGTTGAGCCGCTTCGCGCAGGAAGCCAGACGGTCAATACCGGTGCTGCTGGAGTGCAACGTCTCCGGCGAGGAGACCAAGTTCGGGTTTGACCTGCAGGATTGGGAGCGCGATGCAGCACGGAGAGAGACTTTCTTCGCCGCCGTCGAGGAGATCCTGGCGTTGCCTGGGCTTGCAGTGCGGGGCTTGATGACGATGGCTCCTTTCGTCACTGATCCAAAGACCGTGCGGCCGGTCTTTGCCAGCCTGCGCGTTCTGCTGGACGTGTTGCAGGAACGCTGGCCAGCCCACGATTGGTGTCACCTCTCGATGGGTATGACCGACGACTTTGAGGTCGCGATAGAGGAGGGGGCAACGATGGTGCGTATTGGGCGTGCCATTTTTGGCCCACGCTTAGATTGACGGAGGTTCACGTGGCTGCCGTTTTGCTGCAACTGACCAACCTGATATTCACTCTATATTCTTTCGCCTTCATCGCCCGCGCGTTGCTGCCGTGGTTGGGAGTCAGTTACTACCACCCGGTGATGCGCTTTCTAGTTCAGATCACGGAACCAGTATTGGCTCCATTGCGGCGCTATATTCCGCCCAGGGGTGGACTGGACTTTACGCCTATGGTAGCTCTGGTTATCCTCCTGGTCGTGGAGCAGTTACTGCGGACGCTGATCCTGGCGCTGTTCTAACGCCGGAGGCTGATGTGACGTTGCAGGTAACCGAAGGAAAAGAGGGGTGCACCTTTCAGGTACGTGTCCTGCCTCGGTCCAGGCAGGACGCGATCGTGGGGCTGCACGGCGACGCGCTCAAGGTACGGCTGGCGGCCCCACCAGAGAAGGGCAAAGCCAACCGGGCGCTGCAAAAGTTCCTGGCCGGGCGGCTGAACGTCTCGCCCTCTGCCGTCGAGATTCTCACCGGCCACGCCTCACGTCAGAAGCGAGTGTGTGTGAGGGGTGTCTCCGCCGACGCTGTCCGCGCTCTGCTGGTAGAGTAGGTGCGACGCATCTTAGAAGTGCGTCGCACCTTCCGCTCTCCGTTCACTCAACCCTCAAATCATACCGGTTTCCAATTTCGGCCAGCGCCTCAAACGCTGCGTTCGCGACAACCGGATCGGGGTCGGTTAGCACGGTTCGCAGCAGTTCGATGTCATCAGGGCGACCTTGCTGAGCCATTACCTGCGCTGCGGCCAGGCGAACCGGCGTATCCCCCTCGCTTAAAGCGCGCCTGAGCATCTGCCAGGCGGCATTGCCCAACCCAACCCCTTCGCCTTGGGTCGCTGCCCACGAAATAAGCCAGGGCAACTGCTCGATCTCAGGTGGAGGCGTAACGCCAGAGACCTTGTCCTGCTCCTCCAACTCCTCCAAGGCTGCCGTTGCTGCCGAGCGCACGACCCATTGTTCGTCCTCTCTCGCTATTTTCCCCAATAGATCCTGCGCTCCCACCCGCGCGAACCCAAAGACCGCCGCCCGCCGGGCTACCACGTCTTCCGACTCAACTGCTTCGGTCAGGATGGCTACTCCCTGTTCTCCATATTGGGCCAACGCCTCAGCAGCCAGGGGGCGGAGCGCATCATCTCCTTCCAGTAGCACGTACTTCAACCAGTGCGTTGCAGTATCAACACTCAAGTATGCCAATCCACGCACAGCGGCTTCACGCACAGCATGATCCTCATCCTCCAGCATAGCCTGAAGTGTTGATGAGTCCGGCTCACGTGTTACCCTCACTAGTCCCAGAACAGTGGCAGCGCGTACTGTGACATCTGGGTGCTGTAGTGCTCGCTTGAACAGGTAGGTGACGCCAGGTACACCGGTCGTCGCCAGCCCCTCCGCCAGTGTTCGCCGGATCTGCGCGGGTTGACCGGGCTGGAGGAAAACACGGGCCAGCATTGCCATCGCCCCGTCGCGCCAGGTGGCATCCTCTGGGGCCACGCTGATCCAGGAACCGAGAACGCGGAGGCGCGTGTGGAACATATCGTCCGGGCTGCGCAACCACGCTGTCACAAGCGGCCTCGTGTCGCCGAGTTCGGCGTAGAAGTGCAATACCTCGGACCAACGAGGATCGTCCAGCCGCTCGACGAGGGTAGTGGGGGCAACGGCGATCAGTTGGCGTGCCGCCAAATACGCCCGCCAAAGTGGGTGCATGAAAGCATAGCGATTGGAGCCCTCCAGGCGAAGCAACCCCCGCTCACCGGTCAACGCACGGAAGGCATGGGTGGCTGCATTTGCCGGACGCTCCTCAGAGGGGGGAAGCGCGGTCTCGAGAGCCGCCTCGATCTCCTCACGGCTGACAGCCGCACGTTGCTCTTGCTGAAGTTGCAGCGCCAACTGGGCCAGGGCCACCCGGCAAGCCGCCAACAACCAGGGTTCCTCCTCTTCCCACAGCAGCAAGTCCAACGCACGATCGAACAGGGCCGTCCGTTTGGCCAGCGACTCTTGGTTCGAGAGATACACGAATGCCTGCAACGCCAACTCCAATGGGGGGGCTCCTGTTCGCGCTGCGCGCTGCAATTCGGCTACCAACTCGCTGGGGGCAACAGAGGGGTCTCCGTTCGCTGGTGTGCAAGTCTCCACCCACTGCCTCGCAAATGCCCCCACCTGTCTGGCGTTCCAAGAGGCCAGAGTTAGGGGCACAAAGCCTGCCTCTATCAAAGGCGCGTAGCCCCGCGTCCCCGCGCCGACCAGCCACAGGTTTCCAGGTAGAGCGGCGACCAGTTCGGCCAACCACGCTGCGGCTTGCTGACGCTGCTGCGGCAACAGTTCATCCCATCCGTCGGCAAGCACGATGGCCCGACCAGCCTCCAGGTACTGGCGCAAAGGGCTTATCAGCCCGCTTTTGCCCCCGACAGCGGCCAGGGCTGCGTTGAGGAGCCTTTCCTCCTTGTCGTCCTTCCGCCTGGCGCTCTTCTGTGTGGTTTCGGGAGCTTTGCTTTCTTGATTCGTTTCGCCCTGCTCGTCCCAATCCATAGCCGGGAGCGGCACGTAGAGCGGCAACCGCTCCTGGACTGGTCCCAGCGTCGCTTCGGTCTCAGTATTCTCGCCGTTCTCCGTTATGCGGGCGCACAGGAAGGCAAGATACGCCAGTAGTGTGGTCTTTCCTGTCCCGGACGCTCCTAGAATCACCAACTGATGATGTCCTCCCAGTATCTGGCGCAGCGACAAGGTTCGGGGGCCAATGAGCACGGACTCAACTGATTCTGAGGTAGGTGGAGGAAGGGGCGAGGGAGCGAGTAGTTCGGGTTCGATGAAGACAGCGTCTAGCGGGGCCACGTGTGCCGATACGGTGAGGGAGCGCGCCCGCGTGGCGACCAGTTCGCGGTAGCGATCACCGGCGCTGGCCTGCAGGCGATGGCGTAACCGGATCAACGGGGCCACCATGGTCTCCCAGCCCAAACGCAGTTCATTGCGTAGGACGTAGACCAGCCAAGCCAGAAGAAGGGCTATCCCCGCGCCTATCAGCGCTGATAGGGGGTCAAAGCGCCAGGATCCAGGAGCCGGAGCATGTCCCGGCAGATATAAAATGGTGGAGTAGGCAATACAAAGCACGATCCGCTCACATCGGCAACATCTATAGTACGGGTCAGACCTCTCTATTTATGATAGTCAGATTGACTCGAATGTCAACTGTGTCGAACTATTGGAATTCCGCAATAGGTTCCGGTTCCGAAGAAACTGCTAGAGGAATATTAAAATGGGTGCAGATGCTCTGTTACCAGTCTCCAAAAACGGGACAAAAAATATCCTTTGGGTCACGCAAACCCGAGTTTTGCCCTTGATTGAGGGCGTTTGATGGCCAGGTAGTCCCCCTCTTGGGTGTTGTTGATGTCAAATGACGGTTGTTGAACGAGTTTCAGGCACCAAAATCGCCTTATCAGGCGAAAAACTCGAGCTTTCCACGCTGTTTTCTCTCGTCCAAGGCTACCAACACTCTACGGGGGGACTACCGATGGCCAAAACCGTGCAGATATGGAGGAAAATGTACACATACACACATTGGACAAAAATCTGGTGTAAGCAGGCCATTCCCCGATGGCGGTAACTGAGAGCGTTTGCACCCTATTAAAATGGTACATTAGTACCATTGACAGGAGACCACCTATCCGGTAAAATAAGAGTGATGTTGGGATGGGTTCCTGCCCCCCCGAAAACCCACATCAAAGGTTGTTTGTGGTTACCCTCCTTTCGCGGGCCATGGCCTCCTCGGACAAGAGGAGGCCATGGTCTTTTTTGGTCATCAGGTACGCACGATGATACATTCACAGTTGTTGCAGCAGGCCGGTTCTCCATGCCGCAACTGCCATTCCAGACGCGGCGATATTGCGACACCGCATACACTACATGCACCATCGTGCACCTGGGCTACGGCCAGCCCACCTTTTCGGTGCCGCAAGGCCTGGTATGTGGCCAGGTCACCAGCCTCGATGCTGGGCAGCAGGCTTGTTCGTGCCTGCTCGATTTCCGCTAGCTGTGCCTGCAGCGCCTCCCGCTCAAACATCATGTCCGCTTGTTGGGCCGACCAGCAGGTCTGTGTCTCATTGAGATGTTCCTCAGCCTGAGCCTGCGCGGTTTCCGCCTCTTCCCGCTCAATCATCGCCTCTAGCAGATCGTCCTCCAGTTTCTGCTGCCTACGCCGGAGCGAGGCGATCTCTGCCTGCAGGTCTGCCAATTCCTTGGGGTTCTTGACTGTGCCACTGTAGAGCCGCTGCTCAGATCTTGAGATCTTGTCAGAGGGACTCTGAATCTCCAGTTCCAGGTCGCGTTGTCGTAGCGCCCATCTTTGGACCAGCGCCTGCGCGCTCTCCAACGCCTGGCGTGCCTCCTGCAGTGCTTCGCTCTCTCCTAGTGCAGCCTCCACCTCCGCCAGGCGACGTTGCTTCGCGTCTGTCTCACTATCCAGGCATTGCAAGCGATAGAGGTCTGCTCCCTTTGTCACTGCCTGCTCTCCTGGTGACGAGACAAAAAGAGCCCAATGCCAGTGGCATCAGGCTCTCCAGGCGGCTTCCCACCAGTTGTGCAATCTGCATATCCATGTCCATATACTTTCATTGGACTATCAGGCCTTCGCCCTTCAGTCCCCGGCGCCATTCTCTGGCTCTGGACCTGGTTCCGCCTCTGGTACCTCTTCAGCGGCCTCGGTGGTCGGCGCAGCGGCCCTCGCTCTGACGTGCCGCACGACCAGCACTGCTACCCCTCCTACCACAAAGATGATGGCGAACAGTTGCGCGGCCGCGATGGAGCCGATCATCCAGGCGTCGGGGCGGTAGTACTCAATGAAGAAGCGACCCAGCGGGTAGCCGATGATGTAGCCCAGGACGATGTCCCCTTCCAACAGACGATCCTTCAACTTATGTGCGATCAGCGCCAGGGTGATGAACAGCAGCAAGCACCACAATGATTCGTACAGGAAGGTGGGGTGGAAGAGGGTGTCAGGCGGATAGACTGTGAGATCGTTGTAGGGAGCGATGCGGTGCTGTGGCTCAATGATCAAACCCCAGGAGCTATTGGTAGGCGGTCCATACAGTTCCTGGTTGATAAAGTTCCCCCAGCGACCGATGACTTGACCCAGGGCCAGCCCCGGCGCGCCGTAGTCGAGCCACTGCAGCGGGCGCAACCTGGCGCGCCAGGCATAGATCAGGACAGCCACCACACCCCCGACGATGGCGCCGTAGATGCCCAGACCACCATGCCAGATGTAGAGTATCTCGATGGGGTGTTGACGGTAGTAACTCCAGCCCACCATCCCGCCGGTAGGCTCGGAGAAAATGTGGTAGATCCGAGCGCAGATGATGGCCAGGATGATGGCGACGACGAGCCCGTTCCAGACGTGGTCGGGGTTCTCACCATCCTGCTTAGCCCGCCAGGAGGCGTAAACGGCACCCAACATAATGCCGGTGACTATCAGGATGCCGTACCAGTGGATGCCGAAATCCGGCGTGATGCGAATAAGAATCGGGTCAAACGGTGGCTTCATAGTTCCCTCCGGTCGCAAGTATGCGCGCAAATATGCGGCACATTATACCACAAGGAGGCCCCCACTGCCAGGCTACACCGTGGGAGCAGCCGGATGGGGGGGGCCTCACAGCTTGATTCAACCTGGTGTTTTGGCTATGGATAATCAACCGCTTCGATGAAGGGTGTCTTCTCGACCTCCTGCCCATCTCCTGATACCACCTTGCCGGTGCCGATGATCGCTCCACCTGAGCTGTGCACCTCAAAGGTGTAGTCTTCATTGTTCAGCGGGCCGGCCACTAGCTCATCGTTCCAAAGGTTGCTTTGTCACCACAATGACCAGAGACGTTGAATAGTGTAGCCCATTTCAAAGACGTTGTCAACTCTCAACGAGTGTTGCCCCCCGCGGATTGCCCGTTGTTCAGCAGATCACCTTTTGAGTGACGCGGACAGCATCCCATGAAGCACCCTGCTCCAGGAACAGGCCATCATCACGGGGGCGGCGACTTTTGCCTGAGCCGGAAAGATGAGGTATAATGAGAGCGCCATGAGCGAGCATTCTTCCAAAACCCCGGTTCCAGGTCAGGATGACGTCGCTACCCTGCGTGAGGGATTGACCAACCTGGCCCGTACCATTGGCCAGCACAGTGGGGCTGGCACGTCGGTGGCGACGGAACTTACGCACTACCTTCCGGCTCTCCAGGACGCGCTGGCTCGCCTCGAACAGGAGCTGAAGACTCAGGCACGCGAGCGAGGTGAACTGGATGCCTTGTGCGACGTCACTCAGGCGATCAGTTCTTCTCTGGACATGACGGAGGTGCTGAACGAGGTGATGGACCAGATTATCCGCCTGACGGGAGCCGAGTGTTCCTTCCTGATGCTCGTGGATCCGGAAACGGGCGAACTAGAGTTCCGGGCCGCCCGCAATATGGACCGCGAGACCATCGCTTCGTCATCGTTCGAGATCAGCCGGAGCATTGTCAACCAGGTGGCCACCAGCGGAGAGCCCATCGTCACGACCAACGCGCAGATGGACCCGCGCTTCAAAGCACAGGAGAGCGTCATCGGCTACAATCTGCGCTCGATCCTGTGCGTGCCACTCAGAGCGCGCGGGCGGATCACCGGCGTGATCTACGCCGACAACCGCATCCTCAGTGGCCTCTTCTCCGACCGGGACCGTGACCTGCTGGCTGCTTTTGCCGGTCAGGCGGCAATCGCCATTGATAACGCTCGCCTGTTCGAGAGCGTCTCCAACGCCAAAGCGCTGATGGACAACGTCTTCGCCTCCATCACCAGTGGCGTCATCACCACCGACGTTGAGGATCAAATCACGCTCTTCAATCGGGCCGCCGGGCGCATCCTGCAGAAGTCAGTGTCGGCCGTTGGCGGCTCGCGCTTCACCGATGCCATTCCGGTGCTGGCGGGCGAACTGCGGTCGCAGGTTGAGGAGGTCAAGACGCACGGGGAGCCAGTGGTGGGAATCGAGAGGGAACTATCACTCCCCGAACGTGGTCCAGTCATCCTGCGCACCAGCCTTTCGCCTCTCAAGGATGCTGATGATGAGACGCAGGGCATCGCCATCGTGGTAGACGACCTCACGGAACAGCGCCGGCTGGAAGCGATCTCCCAGATGTTTCGACGCTACGTCTCGCCGGCCGTCATCGAGCAACTGCCGTCCGATCCCGATGAGTTGAAACTGGGCGGGCAGCGGCAGGAGATCACCAGCCTGTTTGCCGACATCCGTGGCTTCACCAATTTCAGCCGCCAGCACGACCCCGAGACGTTGGTCGATGTGCTCAACCAGTACCTGGACGTCGGCGCCAAGGCGATACTGGCTGAGTATGGAACGCTCGACAAGATCCTGGGAGATTGTGTGGTCGCTCTCTTCAACGCGCCACTTCGCCAGGAGGATCACGTCCTGCGTGCGGTGCGGGCGGCACTCAAGATCCAGGAGGGGATCGCTCTGCTCCACGAGCGGATGACCGAGGCCTCCTGGCTTGACTATGGGGTGGGCATCAACGTCGGTGATGCGGTCGTGGGCAACATCGGCACCGCACAGCAGATGAACTACACCGCCATCGGTTCCAGCGTGAATCTGGCGTCCCGCCTGGAAAGTGCCGCAGCACCAGGGCAGATCCTACTTTCACAAGCAATCTACGAGCGAGTACGAGAGCACGTCGAGGCCAGGCCGCTCCCGCCTATAGAGGCAAAGGGCTTCAACGAACCGATCGCGGTGTATGAGCTGCTGGGGCTGAAGTGACGCTTCTGACGTTCATCCACGCCCTGGTTGCCATCTGGCTGGCGATCTATGGGCTGAATTCCTTTGTCCTGGCATTCCTCTATCTGCGCCATCGGCGGACGATTATCCCCGCGCCAACCATAGACCGGGTCGCTCTGCCGACGGTTACCGTGCAGGTGCCCGTGTACAACGAACGCCACGTGGTCGAGCGGGTGATAGACAGGGTGGCCGCGCTTGACTACCCCCGCGATCGTCTGCAAATCCAGATCCTGGACGACTCGACCGATGAGACCACTCACCTGGCCCGTGCGCGGGCGGCGCTCCACCGCGAGCAGGGGGTAGACGTCGCGGTCCTGCGGCGGCCCGACCGTAGCGGCTTCAAGGCCGGGGCGCTGGCCTGGGGCCTATCTCAGGCTCGTGGTGAGTACGTTGCCATCTTCGACGCCGATTTCTGCCCTCATCCCGATTTCCTGCTCCAGACGGTTCCTCACTTCCTGGCGCGCCCACGATTGGGGTTGGTGCAGACCCGCTGGTCGTACCTCAACGCCGACTACTCCCCTCTGACCCGCGCCCAGGTGCTGGCGCTCGACGGCCACTTTGTCGTCGAGCAGGCCGGACGGCATCGCTCCGGGTTGCTGATGAGTTTCAACGGCGCGGCCGGGGTGTGGCGCAGGCGCTGCATCGAGGAGTCCGGCGGGTGGCAAGCCGACACCCTCTGCGAGGACCTGGACTTGAGTTATCGCGCCCAGTTGGCCGGCTGGGAATGTCTCTATCTGCCAACGGTGGACGCGCCGGCCGAGGTGCCCCCCCAGATCGCGGCGTTCAAGCGGCAGCAGTCCCGCTGGGCGCAGGGGTCGCTGCAAACCTTGCGCAAACTGGCCGGGCCTCTCCTACGCAGCCGGCGACTGAGGTGGGGGCAGAAGGTGATGGCGCTGGTGCACCTGAGCAGTTACCTGGCCTTCGCGCTGATGGTGGTGCTCCTGCTGGCCTCACTGCCCCTGCTGCTGCTGCCCGATTCTGTGCAATTTCCGTTCGGCGGCCTGGAGTTGATGTTCCTGGGACCGCCGCTGGTTTACGCCATCTCCCAGCAGCAGTTGTACCCCGACTGGGTGCGGCGGCTGCGGGCTTTCCCGCTGCTGGCGCTGGTCGGGATTGGCACCGCGTGGTCCAACGCCCAGGCGGTTGGGCGCGGGCTGACTCGCTGGGGTGGCACGTTCGCCCGCACGCCCAAGTTCCGGCTCGAGGAGCGAGCCGGTCGCTGGACCGATAGCGACTACCGGCTCCATGCCGACGGCAGCACCATTGGTGAGGTCGTGCTGGCGCTCTACGCGCTGGCTGCGGCGATCGTGGCCTTGGTCACCGGCCGCTATGGGGTGATTCCCTTCACGCTACTGTACGCGGCCGCGTTTGGGACGGTGGCGGGGATGGGGCTGGCGCAGACGTTTGTACCCCGCCGGAGGCATTGGCTACGGCCTGCTCTGATGCTGGAGACGGCCCAGCGCGGGCGGCGGGACGAGACTAAGGAAACCCCTGCGAAGGCCTCGCCGTGAGACCTCGGTGAGCTCGGCCGAGCAGTCTCGGCATACTCGGCCAGGGCCTGCAGAAGCGGAGCGCACAAAAAGACGAGGGGACCTGCACGTGACCTCCCTCGTTCGCCTCCCTGGCGGCTGCTCCCTAAAACCCTCGTAAGCGGATGCGAGCTTCGCGGCAACGCGGGCACTCAGCGCCCACGTACTCATTGCCACAGGTGCGGCAGACCTTGGGTGGAATAGGGCGGTCATCTTCCAATGAGGCGACGATGAGCACGATTTGCTGTCCATCGTACCTGTCCAGCCACTCGCCCAACGACGTATCATCTACCATCCAACGACCATCTTCTGCGCTACGGTGCAACCGCCCCTCGACAACGCCCGAATCCAATTCATAGGCGGCTGAAGTCAATTCCCGGACGCTGGCCCTACGGTACGATGACATATTCGCTCCCCACGTTCTGTTCAATTATAGTCCATGCGCACACTACTGGCAAGCCCTCGTAGAAATCAATGTCACATTAACGTAAAACTGCACTTCTGCAAGCTCCAAGCGGACGACAGTCCGCGTCTGGAGTGGTGGACTGTCGTCCACCGCGAGCCTGAGGCCGGATGGCTCCCATCCGGCTGGAATATTGAACCATCGCGGGCCTAATGTGACATTGTCGAATTACGTTTCACGCTTCACATCTCTGCGCAACACGCGGAAGTGGTCGAAATCACGGGCGATGACTGCCTCTGGAAAAATTGACCGCGCCTCGTCCAGGATCTCGGCCTCGCGATAGCGCCGCGAGACGTGAGTAAGCACTAGCCGGTGTACCCCCCCGTCCCGGGCCAACTGAGCCGCCTGCGCTGCTGTAAGGTGAGCGAAACGACGCGCCATGTCCACCTCGCGTCGCAAGTACGTGGCCTCGATGACCAGCACATCGACCCCACGTATGGCTGCCTCCAGGCCCCTCGTACGCCCGGCGTCACCTACGTGGGCCAGACACGCGCCCGACCGTGCCGGGCCGAGTACGTCGTCGGGGTGAATCACACGACCATCGGGTAACGTCACCGACTCGCCGGCAACCAGCCGTCGTCGCTCCGGCCCCCGTGGTACCCCCAATGCCTCTGCCCGTTCGTTGAGAAACGGGCGACGCGGCTTCTCGCGGAACAGGTAGCCCAGGCTGGGGCCACGGTGGACGACCGGGAAGGCCACGACCTCGAAGGTATCATCCTCCAGAACGACTCCTGGGTGCACCTCAACGAAATCAATCTCAATGGGCGGCTCGGCACCCCGCAACACCACGCCGTAAATCAGATCGTACACCCGTTCGAGCGCCCACCCGCCACCGTAGATCTCGACGTGGTCAATCGCCTCCCAGCGTGCGAAAGTAGAGATCAGCCCACCCAGGCCGAGGATATGGTCGAGGTGGCCATGGGTGAGGAGAATTCTATTGAGTCGCTTGAACCCCAGGCCACTGTGCAGGATTTGCCGTTGCGTCCCTTCGCCGCAATCCACCAGAAAACGGTAGTCCTTGTAGAGAACAATCTGTGCCGAGAGCCCACGGTGGACCGAGGGTGCCGATGCTGAAGTGCCCAGAAAGACGATCTCAATCATGCTCTACTCCCTTCACAACCAGCGCCCCCGGTGCTCCTGGTTCCCCCTCGATGCTTAACTCCCGCGCCAGGAATTGCCGCACGACCCAGACGTTGGTCAGCAGATGTTGAGACACGCGCGAAGTGCTCAGTCGGGACTTTCCTGCTAAAGCCATCGGCAGCACCAGTTGATCGGCCAGGTGCGGGTCGGCCGGAGCACCAGAGCGATGATGGGCCAGCAGGCCCTCACAGGCTATCTCAGCCACACGCTCGGCCGGCAACCCCTTGCGTCCGTAGGCGGTGAAGCCAACGGTAGCGGCCTCACCGCTCGGTGGGGCTGCATACTCGGCAAACAGGAAAATGCCAGCCCCGGGGCCGGCGCCGCGCAATCGAAGAGGCTCCACCTGCGCCTGAAGGCTCGCCTCCGCCAGCACGTTGCGGGCGCGGGCAGCCATACGCTGGGAAATGTGAGCCGGCAGGTTCATCACCGCTGCCGTACCCCAGACTCGCTGCAGTTCCCCACGTTCGGTCAACGCGATAGGACTCAGCGGTCCCTCACGTCCCATAATGCGCGTCTGTATCTCTCCACCGCCTGCCGGGTAGAATCCCCAGCGCACCAGTTCCACCTGCGCGCGCACGCCCATCTGTGCCAGTGCGGGCAGGAAAACGTGCTCCAGGTAGGATGCTGGCGGTGCCCAGGGCGCGTGCGTTCCGCCCCGCAGCGTCAGGCGCGATTCTCCTTCCGAGAGCACCAAGGGTAGGAGCACCGTCTGTAGCACCAGACTCACCGACCCAGCGCTACCGCCCCGGGCTGCCTCGGCCACGTCGAAGGTGTACTCGCCGGAGCAGGGCGGGCCACCGGGAACAAAAGTGAGTATCTGGGAACCCAACTCGTCCCCTTCCAGGCGTGCACCGCACACGACGGCGGCCGCCCGCACGGCGGTCAGGTGCTGAGGCCGAAGGCCCGGCTTCCTACGCCCGGCACGAATGTGCTCGATGCGCATCGGCTTCCCGGTGAGGACCGCCAACGTCAGCGCGGTGCGCAGTACCTGTCCTCCACCTTCGCCGTGTGAACCGTCAATCACCAGCATAGTTTGGGATTTGGCTTTTGGGATTTGGGCTTTGACAGTCACTTCTCCAGATCACGCAATACTTCGTAGGCCGGACGCACGCGAGTCTTGGGCCAGACCGGCTCGGTGATGGCCCACCAGTATTGTTCGTCCTCTCCGGTCCAATCTGGGTCGGCGATGGAGATCACCGTCATCAACCCGATCCAGGGAGACCAGTGTTCCTTGGCGTAGCGGAAGGCGCGTATCAGATACTCGGCCTGCTGCTCTACGGTAACGGCGTGCCAGTGATACGGTGAATCCGGGCGCGGGTCGGTGGTCCACCCCATCTCCAGCACCGCCACCTGCTTCTCGCCATCACCGTACCGCAGCATAACTTTGCGCGCATCCTCGACGTGACGGAAGCAAAAGAAGCGGTGGCCGTCGTGTTTCTCAGCGACCTCCTCAGGTGAGATTTCGGGTGGATACTTGAAGCCAGGGGCATTGACGCCCAGCAGGTCAAAATACGGTGCTGCTCCGGCCTCGTACATCCCGATCAGGTACTCTATATCGGGAATAGCCTCGGGCAGGACATTGCCCGTGGGCGACAGCCCGGCCGAGATGACCAGCGCGTCCGGGTCGGCGGTTTTGACTCCGATGTAGCACGCACGCAGCAATTCGACGTACTCGGCTGGTTCAGGGAACCATCCTCCCCACTCGCGGGTCAGGTTGGGTTCGTTCCACACCTGGTAGGCATGCACGCGCCCCTGGTACCGCTCGGCCAAGGCGTGGCAAAAGTCTCCAAAGTCCTGCGGGTTCTCCGGAGGCCCGTTGTGGGAACGCACGCCTTCGGGTGGCACTGTCCACACCGGCTCACGGTCGAGGCGAAAGAGCACGTTCAGACCAAACTGCTCTGCCTCCGCGACGATGGCGTCGGTGTGGTCCCAGTCGAAAACACCCTTGGCCACTCCTTCGACCTCGCGCCAGCCCACGTGTTGCTTGACCCAGGTAAAATTGGCGTCGCGGATCAACTGCAGATCGCGCCAAGCCACCTCCCTGCGCCACCACAGAAAAGCCTGCATACCATACTCGGGGGATGCCATGCGCGCGCGGGGCCACGAGGTGGGAGTGGGGGGAGCAGTGGGCGCGGGAGTGGGATCGGGCAAAGCCTCAAATCCCAAATCCCAGACTCCAAAAGCCAAGGCCAAAAGCACAAGGAGGAGCAGCACAAACGCATCACGTAGAGACGCGGACCTGGTAACCCCGCGTCGCCGACGGGAAGCTACCCGATCACTGGTTACCTGGTTGTTCGTTGGGTTGTTGTTCATCGAGTCATTGTTCAAGGCTTCTCCATGGCGCCGATGGCACCAAAGGCCGGACGGGCGATACCCTGTAAGTCAATTATCCCATAGGGAGCGTTCGGGCTTTCTGGTCCAAGTCCGCCATGCAATTGCGAAAAGTTTAGATTCCAGAGGAACGCCAGGCGCACAAAACCCCACTGGCGCATCAACTGAAACGCCTCCACATCCCACTGCGCCTGTTCCTCCAGAGTGTTGTCCAGGGCGAATTCGAAGCCTTGTGGGTAACCGTCAAACCCCTCCGCTGTGGCCCAACCGAACTCTGTCACACAGAGAGGCTTGTCTTCCCCGGCCGCCGCAATGTGCTCATGGTAGCCCTCCAGCGTAGTCTTGAAACACCAACTGTGATGGGGGGGCTGAGGGGGATCCCAGTAACCCCGGAATTGCGCGTCAGGGTCTTGATATGTGCCGTCGCAGTCCACACTGGGCGGGATGTTGATGCCATTGTGATGAGTCCCTACGCAGTCGCAGTAGTTAAGCAGGCCAGCAGTGATCATCTGGTCCAAGTATTCGAAATCGTCCATGACAATGATACGATTCGAGTTGTTTGGATCAAGCCAAGGGCCGGCCGCAGGTGAGAGCGCGCCGCTGATGACGATGATGTTGGGATCGCGGCTCTTGATGGCCTGATAGGACAGCCGCAGCATCTCGACGTACCGCCCGGCGTTGACGCCCTCGGCGGTGTCCCACTCGCGGTCCAAGTTCTGCTCATTCCAGACCTCGATGGCGTGGATGCGGCCGCGGTAGCGCTCTGCCACGATTCCCAGGAAGTCGGCAAAGTCTGCCAGATCATCTGGTGGGGCTGCTTCTGGGTTATCGTCTACGTACGAACTATGCTTCCAACTGGGCGCGTCCACCACACTGAACATGACCTTGATACCGCGCTGATTGGCGGCCTCTACCACCCAGTCGTAGGGACCCCACTCCATCTCGCCTGGGTTGCGTTCGACGTCGGCCCAGCGCATCTGCTGCTTGACCCAACCCATACCCAGGCTCTCAACCTGGCCCATCGTATAGTCCACGTTCCCTCCCCCTGTGCCGTGGACAGCGATGCCGTAGCCAAAGACCTCCTGCGCCGGGATGGTGGGTGGCACAGCAGCGCTGGTGGGAGAGGGTTGGACAGCAACTGCCTCCACAGTGAGAGTGGCGACCTCACTGACCAGCGTGGCCTCCGCAGCTTGCTGGCTGCCCTCGCTGCCAGGGCCAAACCAGCCGTACCAGGTGCAGAGCCCACCGGCGAGGACAAGAGCGAGCCAGGCAGCGATAGCAACGTAGAACCGCCTGCCACTCAGGCCTCGATTGCCATAAGAGAAACCAGACATTGCAACCTCCTTACGGGCAAGGGGGCTCGGCTACAGCCGAACCCCCGACTTGCTTTAATAGGGCATAGTGGCACAGGGAATCCAGTTACGGATGATGTTTCAGTTTCCGATAGACCTCGTCATGCTTGCCGATGAGTTCAACGATGATTTTCTCGCCCCTCCTATCCCACAGATAGATGATGCGGTACTGTCCGCAATGCAGGCTGAAATCCCTATGACCTCGTAGGCGCTCATGGCAAATGTCGTCTGCATTTTGCGCTAACCATTAGTCTCTCGCGCAGTGTTGTGTGCTCAACTAGAGAGGCCCTGGTCTCGATCTCAGATATATCACATCGCTTCCCACTGTCAGTATAGCACGACTTACAACCCCAGTCAACACTCAGCGCGAGCCCATCACACCGTGGAGCGCATCGCAGGCCGGGCAACTCCCGTCTGGGCGAATGATGTTATAGCCGTCCTGCGGATCGTAGTCGGCGCGCCCCCTGCCAATGTTCCAGACGATGACACAGCGCACCATCCCGGTATTGATGCTCAGTTGCACTGCCTCGGCCAGCCAGGCCGCTTGTTGAGCGTTGTTTGTACCCCGAGCCCAGGCAAACATGTCGCTGAAAGTCGGTACCCCTTCCTGCGAGGCGTAGCCCATCTCGGTGTAGAACAACTTGCGCGCCCCACCGAAGGTGTTGTAATATAACTCGGTCTGAGGCAAGAAGAACCAGGAGTGGTGGGTGCTGGCGGGGTCGGCCGGGTGGCCGCTGCGGGCCGAGGGCGACGTAGCACCTCCATTGTGATGCGCGCCGAGGTAGTCCATACACCCTGCAGCGCCCGCGTCGCGCAGCCCTGCCATCCACGGCGCATCGTCGCAACCGTTAGGACCGCAGCCGCCAAACCACCCGGTAGGCGACGGCGCAGCGCTGATGACCAGCGTGCCAGGGTTCGCGGCTCTGATGGCGTTGTAGGAGGCACACAGCAGGTTGGTGTATGCCTGTGGGCTAATGTGGCCGATCTGCCATTCGCGGTCAATGTTGGGCTCGTTCCACACCTCAATGGCGTCGGCCCCGGCTGCTGCCAGCCTGGCTACCCAGTTGGCAAAGTTCTGTTCGAAGCCAGGCTGGGTGACCATGTCCGGCCTGCCCAGGGCGCTCAATTGGATCTTGAAGCCGTTGGCGTGCGCGGCTGCGATGAGACCCGAGGCATCACCACCATAGTGTATCTGCTCCTTCGCCCACGTCATGCCGGCGTAGCGCATCTTGTCGGCGTAAGGGAATGCATGGCTGGTAATGTGTGCCCCCAACTCGAACGAGCCACCGCTGACCGGAGCTGGTGGGGGCGCTGCCGCTTCCCCAGCCACGATCACCACCCAGACCTCCTGCCCTCCCGGTATATAGGTGTCGCCCGCCTTCAGCGCCCACACACTCTTGAACACGCCGTCAGTGTCCGGTGCGACCATGTCCACGCTGATGTCCACCTTCTCCCCCACCGCCACCGCGCCCACCGCGACGCTATCCGGCGCACCCATCTGCGTTTCGTCAGTGAAGGCCAGTATGGTGTCCTCGGGCCAGGCGCAGGTCCCGCTGTTGCGCATGCTCCAGGTCTTGACGAACGATTCCCCCTTGTCCAGTTGTGTGTTGTCGGGGATGGTCTCGCCCTCGAAGCTGGCACCGAGACATTCTTCCGCCACGTCGCTGCCTCCTCCATCGGTATCGGTGGCAGCGACCTCCGGTGTCTCCGGAGTTTCAGGCTCTGACCTGCCCACCTCGATCGCTACGGAGCCATGATCGAAACCCGCGACCGTCGCTTTGACGGTGTACGTGCCGGTCGTGACCATCACTGTCCAGTTGTAACCGGGATTGGTGAGGGGCGAGGTCTGCTGGTCTACCGTCGCCGCTGCACTGGCGACGGACCAGACGACATCTATTTCCTGTCCTGCGGAGGAGGCTGTGCCAGCGCGATAGCCAGCTACCGCGTCCATGATGCCTGCGGCGTTGCCGGGAGCGAACAGATCGGCCACGGCAATGCCACCCAGATGATACTGCTGCGCCCAGCGCAACTTGGCCGCGAGATTGGCCGCCGTGCCAAGCCATACGGTGTGGGTCCCTCCATCGCCGGCCTCGTACTCCAGGCGATAGGTGCCGGCGGCCTCCTGAGATGTGATGCTCAATAGCTGGCCCGAGAGGCCAAACTCCACCTGGCTGCCGGGTTCGACCTGGGATACGTCGTTGAGAGCTATGACCTCTCCAAAGGGAGCCAGTGCCCGCTCCAGCGAGATGTAGTTGATCTCTTCACCGCTTCGCTCCACGCTGAGGGAGGAGACCAGCATGCGCAGTTTGTAGCGCCCCACCTGGGCTGTGGCCCAGTCGAGCAATCGCTTCGCTTGCCCCCGCTCGACGTACGCAGCGGGGTCTTCGGGGAAAGGAATCTTAACCGCGTCGGCGGCAGCACCAAGCGCAGCCCAGTCGTAGCCTCTGGTATCCCACCCGCCGTCGGTGGGCGTTGGGGGTTCAACGACGACCGTCAGCCGCAGCCCCTCGGCGTGAAGCCCATCGGCCAGCGCACTGATGAACTCACTATAAGCGTCCCGTTGGTCGGATGCGATTCCCCGGTAGTCCACGTCCACACCAGCAAAGCCCCGTTCGGCGCACAGTTGCACGACTTTGGTGATGTGGGCCTCCTGGATTTCGGGTATGGTCAGCAGGTCGGAGAGCAGGCCCAGATTGGCGGCCGCACCGGGGGCCCAGTTGCGCAGGGTGGGGAGGATGGCGTAGGTGGTCCCTTCAACCGGCAGCGGCAGGCTGACCAGATCACCGACGAAGCCTCCATCGGTGCCCAGCAGCAACCCGGTGGGGTTGGCCTCGCCGAGTATGCCAGTGGCGGCACCCAGATTGTCATCCGGTCCCAGGTAGGCGGAGACGGTCTGCGTGATAGTCCCGGCCTGGACGACCACGAGATTGGCTGGAACATCGGTTACCTGGGCGCGGATGAACTCGTGCTCGGCGACCGCAGCGTGGAGTTCGCTGCCCACCCATTCCCACGTTTCGCCAGTCCAGGTGTAGAGGTCGAGTGTCTCCCAGGGCTCCGCGTTGTTGGGCATCACCACGTCAATCATCACCGGCTCGGAGGGATCGCCGCGCACCTGGATTTGGTAAAGGGGACTCTTGACAGCGAGGTGCTCGGGCAGAGCCTCGACCGCCTCGCGCAACGCAGCGCCGGCCGAGCCCTCCAGGAATTCCAGGCGTGGCATCGCCTCCAGCCGCACGCGCAATCTGTCACTGAAGGTCTCGGGATCAACGCTCAGCGTCAGCCCGTCGGGGTCAGGGATGGAACTATTGGCAGCATCGAGGGTTTCGTAACCGACGATGCCCAGCCGCTCCAGAAGAGAAATGGGGGGCAGGAGTAGCGCAACGATGGCCAGCACACCGAGCACACCATAGGCCCAGGCTCCGAGGCTGAATTGCTCACGAGCATGGGCCAGGGTGGCCTGAAGCCGCTGGGCGAATGAGGGGGTCTCACTCAGCACCTCTGTCTTGCTCGGCACAGCCGAGGCTGCAACGGCAAGTGCCTCCATCGGCGTTCTCCCCTCCGGCGCGGCCTCCACTGCAGCAGGGGCAGGCACAATTTCCTCCGGTGGCTGCTCTTCCAGCTCCGGCCCGGTTTCCAACATAAGAGGAACGGGAGCAAACTTCTCTGGCTCCAGTGCGGTTTCCAACGCGGCTCTCAGCACATTCTTCTCCTCCTCTACAGCCACCCCGTTCGCCAAGAGGAAGCCATGCTCCTTCAGCCGTTCCTTGACCTCGGCCAGTGACGTGGGGCCCAAGCCCTTCAGATCAGTCAGAGCCTCGTCCCCCTGCTCGAGGGTAGCCAATACGTCATCCACCGTGCTGATGCCCGCGTCAAGCAGTGCATTCCTGGTGCGGGTGCGGAGCCCCAGTTCTGTGATGGCAGGTGGGAGGAAACCAAGCTCCCTCAGCCGTTCCTTGACCTCGGCCAATGATGTGGGACCAAAGCCCTTCAGGTCAGTCAGAGCCTCGTCCCCTCTTTCAAGAGCAGCCAATACATCAGCCACGGTGCTGATGCCCGTGCCAAGCAGCGTATTTATGGTACGGGTGCGGAGCCCCAGTTCTGTGATAGGAAGACCGGGCGAAGTCTCCTGTCTCTCCACTGTTGCCGATTGCTCCTGAATGTCGGAAGTTGGGTCTTGCATAGAACCTCCTCATGCACGATACTCGTCTTATTACAACGGGGAAGGACAGTAGTGGCAGAGCGGGCGGGAGAACGACGGCTCGAAACCGCCATACATACGCAGTGCCTTCCAGGTATCTACCCCCGCCCGGGAAAGCGGCGTGTATTCTAGCACAGGCGGGAGCTTTTGGCAAACGCCAAACGTGAGCGTGAAACGTGATGCTTTAACGCCACGTATATGCCTCACGTTTCACGTTTCATCTCACCTATGTCGCTCCTGCTAGCCTCAGTTTACGCATCATTTTTGTCGGAGTCACGCGGCGGGCTCGCTGCCACTGGTGGCGCGCCCAGCGTTTGAGGGCGTTGAACGGCTTGCGGCGCTGACTCTCGGTCATCGCCCACCTGAGGAACTCATAGTCCTGTCCTTTGATCTTCGGCTCGGTGGGGTTGCGGCGGTAGGAGTCGTAGTCGGTGATGCGGCTCAGGTCGTGCTCGACTACGTAGTCGTACAGGTCGGTGCCGGGATGGGGGGTGAAAAAAGCTGGGCTGTAGTAGTCGGGGTCAATCTCCTTCATCAGCCGCACCGTGTCCATTACTTCTTGTTTGAGCTCGGTCGGCAGCCCCAACATGTAATTGGCCCATACGGTGATGCCGTACTTGCGGCAGATGCGGGCCGCCTGGCGGTTCTGTTCCACCGTCGTGCCCTTGCGGATGAACTTGAGCACGCGATCGTTGCCGCTTTCGAAGCCGATGAAATAGCCGCGCAGCCCGGCTTCGGCCATGCGCGCCACCATGTCTTTGTGTTTGACGAGAATGTCGGCGCGTGTCTGGCAGAAGAAGGGCTGGGTGAAGCCCCGTGCCTTATAGTCCTCGGTGAACTCTATTACCCACTCGCGATCCTCGGTCAGGCAGTCGTCGTGAAACATGAACGAGGCGCAGTGATACCGCTCGCGCAGCATCTCCAGCTCGGCGATGACGTTGGCGACGGAGCGGCGGCGGGTGCGCTTGCCGAAGAGGTAATCCTCCCCCGGTTTGCAGAAAGCGCAGTTGTAGAGGCAGCCCCGCCCGGCGATGATAGTGACGAACGGCGGTGGCAATTCCTCGACGAAGGGCACCTCGGGCGAGTCGAGGTCGTAGCCCCATTTCTGCCATTCGTCGAGGAACAGATCCCGGTCGGCGAAGGGAATGGCGTCCAGGTCGGGTGTCTCGCCGCGCAGCACGCGATGAGGAGGCGGGTTGCCCCCCTCGATAGAGCGCAGCAGTTTGGGGAAGGTCACTTCCCCTTCCTGGGTCACCAGATAATCCACGTGGGGGATGTGCAAGGAGTCCTCCAGCGCGATGGTGACGTGGGGGCCACCGATGGCGGTGATGATTTCAGGATTGAACTCCTTGGCGATGGCGATGGCCTGGCGGGCCGGGTTGTAGTCCACGCTCATCATCGTCACCCCGATCACGTCGGGATTCCGCTCTTCCAGTACCTGCCGAAAGTGGTCCCAACCCGAAAGAGCCCGCAGGTCAATCAGGTCTACCTTGAACCCCTGGGCTTTGGCAGCGGCGCTGAGGGAGGCCAGGCCGTGGGAAATCCAGCCGGCGTCCATCCCTTGCTTGAGGGAGTTGAAGCCACGACCAGCGATGCCAGGGTAGATGAGCGTCGTCTTGATAGGCATACAATCCTCCACGCAGGTGCAGCAATTCCCGGTATGACCAGACCTGACAGGTTTTTGCCCGAAATTTGTTGTTCAAAACAGGTGACGAGTGGCAAATTGAGCCTCAAGTGACGAAAATTGTGAAAACCTGTCAGGTCTTGACGCCAAAACGGGAATTGCTGACGCAGGTGTTATTCGCCGGGAGGGTGAATGGCGTAGGTGCACTGGTAGTCACCCTCGGCTGCCCAGGTGATGCGCTGAGGAGACGTGCCGAGGAGGTGAGTCAACAGCGCCAGGTCCATTGTGCAGACTTCGTGATCCTGACCGGTTACCCGTTCGTAGGGACAATTGGCGACGTGAATCAAGTAGTCACCGGCATCTTTACCTTCTTCGCGCCGCTCCCAACGAGCCATGTAACCCAGTCCGTCCAGGAATTCGACAGCGGCGGCAAGCCTGGCCCCGAAATCATCCCCATCGGGTAGGACAGCCTGGCTGGCGATACGCTCACCGATACGTTTCATCATCTGATCCACTTCCTCGGCCGACGATAGACGCGAGCGTACCTCGCTGAGGATCAGGCTGACTAGATGATCATACCCCTTGGGGAATAAGGTGCTGGCCTTCTCGGTCAGGGTGTAGACGTGCTGAGGACGGCCAGGAGCTTTACGACGGCGCGCGAGGGGGGCTGCAACGAGCCCTTCACCACGCAGGATTTCGAGGTGGTGGCGCACGGTGACAGCGGTCAGACCCAGTTCCCGACTCAACTCGCCAACAGTCGCCTGGTGGCGTTCTTTCAGGATATTCAAAATATGCTCTCTTGTGGCCTGCACTGTGTCGCTACCTTCCAGGTATCTGTGAACGGTGCACACATTCTAGCACGGCCTCCATAGTTTGTCAAATCATCATCATCATAATTCGGCCAGTACGTGAAACGTGATCCGGATGCCACATTAGTCCCTCACGTGTCACGTTTCACGTGGCCCTATGCTCTGCCAACCTATCCTGCCGGAAACTACTGTGGATCTGTTCCAGTCCACCCGGCGCGGGGGTTGCCCGATTTTAGAAAGCGGTGTAGAATAGCCCCCTGTGGCAGAGGTCGCTCTTAACTCGTGTGTAACGTCTTTCAAACGCACAAGATGGATCTAGGGAGGACACTGCTTTAATGACCACTCAAAAACCACGTTTGCCAGAATTGCCCCCAGAACTCCAGGGCACGGTGCGCCTCATGCCCTGGGACCGGCTCTACAACTGGAGCCGCAAGCGGTCACTGTGGCCGCTGTTCGCTGGTCTGGCCTGCTGCGCCTTCGAGATGATCGCCGCAGCCGGCGCTCGCTTCGACTTTGGGCGTTTGGGCATGGAACTCATGCGCGCCAGTCCCCGCCAGGCAGACCTGATGATCGTCTCCGGCACGATCACCAAGAAGATGGCTCCTCAGGTGGTCCGGCTCTATAACCAGATGCCCGAGCCCAAGTATGTCCTCGCGATGGGGGCCTGCGCCATCTCCGGCGGGCCATTCAAAGAGGGCTACAGCGTCGTCTCCGGGGTGGACAAACTGATCCCGGTGGACATCTACGTTCCTGGATGCCCGCCCAGACCAGAGGCGTTGATCCATGGTTTCCTGTCCCTGTTCGCCAAGATGGACCGAGAGACGATCGGCAGCTTGCGCTGGTATCAGAAAGGCGAGGACGCGGGCGTTCCTGTACCGGCGCTGGGTCCCGACTTGGTGGACTGGCGGCTGGCGGACAAGATCGCGACGATCGCCGCCGGGAAGGAGGAGTAGCAACGTGGCCGAGGAAATCCAAATCTCTGAGCCGACTGCAGAAATACTCTCCGTCCTGGAAGAGCGTTTCCCCGGTGCAGCCCAACCCGCTGAGTACGAGGGGTTGGTTATCGCGCCCGACCGCCTGGTAGAGGTTGCCACCTTCCTGCGCGATGAACTGGGCTACGCCTACCTTTCCTGCGTCACCGGCGTAGACTATCCGAAGGCCACGGCCCGCTTCGAGACCGTCTATCACCTGTTCCGCGTCCAGGGAGGGCCCTTGACGCTTCACGTGCACGCTGACCGTGCCGACCCCGTCGTCCCCTCGCTCGTGAGCGTCTGGCCCTCAGCCAGCTTTCAGGAGCGGGAGGCGTGGGACCTGCTGGGCATCCGCTTTGAGGATCATCCCGACCTGCGGCGCATCCTGCTGTGGGAGGGGTTCGACGGACACCCGCTGCGCAAGGATTGGCACGAGCCGTACTACGAGGCCGACCATAAACCATTCCCCAGTCGGTATCCCGATGGGAAACCGGTACAAGCTGAGGGGAGAACACCGTTAGGTCGCAACCTCCAGTATCCCTCAGGCTGGTCTCCCAATGGCTGGGAGCCCGAGGCCGAGGCAGTGGTGTACACGCCGACGGACGAGTTTGCCGCTACAGACAGGCGTCCGATGCAGACCGACTGCGTGGTGCTCAACATCGGGCCGCAGCATCCCAGCACCCACGGTGTTCTGCGCCTGGTGACCCTGTTGGACGGGGAGACGATCCAGCGACTGGAACCAACGCTGGGCTACCTGCACCGCAACCACGAGAAGATCGGCGAGCGCAACACGTGGCTGGCGAACATGCCCTACACAGACAGGCTGGACTACATCACCTCGATGTACAACAACTTTGGCTATGCTGTGGCGGTGGAAAAACTGCTGGGAGTGGAGGTGCCCGAACGAGCGGAGTACATCCGCGTCGTCATGGGGGAACTGACCCGCGTGATGAACCACTTCATCGCCATCGGTGCCTTCTGCAACGACATCGGCGTCTACTTCACCGCTATGCTCTACGGGCTGGAGGAGCGGGAACTGATTATGGATCTATTCGAGATGGCGTCGGGTTCGCGGATGATGTGCAACTACTTCCGCTTCGGCGGTGTGGCCCGCGATCTGCCTGAAGGATTCGTCCCGCTGGCTAAGGAGTTGGTCAATGAGCGACTTTCACGCCGCGTGGACGAATTGGAGACATTCCTGGCGGACAACGAGGTCTTCCGCGCTCGCACCGAAGGTGTCGGCGTGTTGCCGCCGGACGTGGCCGTGGCCTATGGCTGCACCGGGCCGCTGCTGCGAGGCTCCGGCGTCCCCTACGATGTTCGCCGCGCCGAGCCCTACTCCGTCTACGACGAGTTGGATTGGGACGTGGTGGTACGGTACAATGGAGACGTCTTCGACCGCTTCATGGTGCGCATCGAGGAGATGCGGCAGTCGCTGCGCATCCTCCGTCAGGCGCTCAAGCGGCTGCCGGAGGGACCGATCCAGGCCGGAAAGAAGAGGCACAACGTTAAGGTGCCGGCGGGCGAGGCTTATGGCCGGGTGGAGCATCCCAAGGGAGAGTTGGGCTTCTACCTGGTCTCCGATGGTGGAGCGAACCCATATCGCTATCACATCCGCACAGCCAGTTTCGTCAACCTGGGGGTGCTGGGCGAGTTATGTCGCGGGTACAAGGTGGCCGATGTGATGGCCATCCTGGGCAGCATAGATATCACACTAGGCGAGGTGGACCGCTAATGTACGGACTGGGTATTCTCAAGTCGTTCAGCGTCACCCTGCGACGCTTCTTGATGACTTACGTGGAGGACATCCGCTACCTGGGTCGGCGGTACCGGCCCGAGAATATTCCGGCGCGGCAAAGCCCCAAAGGTCAGGGCATCTTCACCGTGCAGTATCCCAAAGAGAAATTGCCGCTCCCGGAGCATTTCCGCACGTTCCCCTTCCAGGTGGTAGACTCGGAGACGGGTAAGCCGCGCTGCACGGCCTGCGGCATCTGTGCTCGGACTTGTCCGCCTCAGTGTATCTGGATCGTGCGCGCCATCGACCCAGAGACGGGCAAACCGAAGCGGGAGCCGGCGGAGTTCTACATTGATGTGAGTGTCTGCATGTCGTGTGGCTTATGCGCAGAGTTCTGCACTTTCGACGCCATAAAGATGGATCACGACTATGAGGTGGCCGACTACAAGCGGTCATTCCTGTGGGACCTGGAGCGATTGTCGAGGCCGGTGGAGTACCACGCTGAGATTCACCCCACTGAGTACGCAGCCAAGCAGGCGGCAGCGGAGTGAAAAGCTTCCCGGAAGAAAAAGTGATTCATCAAACACCAGATCCCAAACTCCAGACATCAGATCCCGGGCCCAGAGTTGCGGGCGTGCGTTTTCAATCCACAGGCAAGATTTACCACTTTGACGCCACTGGCCACCGCGATCTGCGACTGGGTGACTTTGTCCTCGTTGAGACATCGCGTGGTTTGCAGTTGGGAGAGGTGGTCTATGTGCAGCCTCTGCACAAGGACGAAGACAAAAAGGGCCTCAAGCCAGTACGGCGGCGGGCCACCAGCCGTGATCTGGCGTTGCGGCAGCAGTGGCAGCAAAAGGGGGAAGAAGCGCTGATCGCCGCTCGTGAGGCGGCGGCGAAGTTGGACCTGCCTATCAAGATCGTCACTGCCGAGTACGCCTTCGATGGCCAGCGGCTGACGCTGCTATACGTGAGTGAAGAGAAAAAGTTGGACCTTGGCAAGTTGCAGCAACGTTTGCAGCGCAAGCTGGATAGCCACATAGACTTGCGGCGGATCGGCCCGCGCGACCATGCCAAACTGATGGCTGGGTATGGTGCTTGTGGAGAGTTACGCTGTTGCTCCCGCTTTCTCTCGGAATTCAGTCCCGTCTCTATCAAGACGGCCAAGACGCAGGGAGTTTCGCTCAGTCCTTCTGAGATCACGGGGATGTGCGGACGGCTACGTTGTTGCCTGGTCTACGAGCAGGAGCAGTACGTGGAGGCGTGTAAGATGATGCCCCGGCGCAAGAAGCGCGTGCGAACGCCTCATGGTGAGGGAAAGGTGATAGACCTGCTGCCCTTGAAAGGGGTGGTCGTCGTCCTCGTTGAGGATCGTCGCCTGGAGATACCGGCTGAGGACGTGGAACTGATTTCGACGTAATGTCAAGAGAGGGGATACTGCCTGACACACTCAAGCAGATGGTAGAGAAACTCTATAGTGGTGATGCTGACGCGGTTGCCGAACTGACGCAGAAGGCGCTCGATGAGGGGGTAACATCGGCTGAAATGCTCAAGAGTGGGCTCGTCGCCGGGATGGATCGGGTCGGCATGGATTTCCGCGCTAGCAAGTTGTTCGTGCCCGAGGTACTCATCGCTGCCCGTGCCATGCGCGCCGGTATGGCCATCTTGCGCCCGCTGCTGGCCGAGAGTGACGTACCGTCGGCCGGCAAGGTTATCATAGGCACTGTCTCGGGCGAAGAAACCAGGTTTTTTCCGAAAAACCTGGTTTCTGGCCAGAATTGCTTGGCATGTCGGCGTTGCTGACCACCACCATGCCGGCGATGGAGCGCACGATTGACGCGCTGGTGGAAGCTGGCGTGCGGGAGAACGTCAAGGTGATGATCGGAGGAGCACCGGTCACCCAGGCCTACGCCGGCGAGATTGGTGCTGACGGCTATGCGCCCGACGCAGCTTCGGCGGTCGAACTGGCACGCTCGTTGGTAGGATAGACAGGTCGAATTCCCGGCCTGCAGAGCGACGTGTTCGCTACCATATCTTGGCGTGGGGGCGATGGTGTATCCATTGCCCCTGTTCCTTTGGACAGTGGTTGCGCTTGCAGTGACAACAGGGTAAAATGGGAACAGAACTTTGGCAAACGGGAGGGGGAGTATGTCAAATCAGGTGGATTTCAAGGTCGAGGCACAGACACTACGCGAGCAGTTGGTAGCCTGGCGTCGTGACTTTCACATGTACCCAGAATTGGGTTTCCAGGAAACCCGCTCGGCCAGTCTAATCGCCGAACGGTTGCGCCAGTTAGGTTACCAGGTGCAGACGGGTGTCGCAAACACGGGCGTGGTCGGGCTGCTGGAGGGGCAGGGGTCTGGCCCGGTGGTGATGCTGCGTTTCGACATGGACGCACTACCCATCACCGAGGAGAACGAAACTGACTACGTGTCGCAGAATCCAGGCGTGATGCACGCATGCGGTCACGATGCCCACATGGCGATGGGGCTGGGCGTCGCTACGCTGATGGCGCGGCGCCGGGAGGAGATAGCGGGCACGCTCAAGCTCGTCTTTCAGCCAGGCGAGGAGGGAATGAACGGGGCTGAGACGATGGTGAAGGAGGGCGTGCTGGAGAATCCCCGCCCCGACGTCTTTCTGTCTACCCACGTCTGGAACAACTTGCCAGTGGGCATCATAGGTGTCACGCCGGGCGCGGCCATGGCAGGAGGCGAGAAATGGACGTGCACCGTGCAGGGGCAGGGGGGACACGGCGCGCTGCCCCACCAGACGGTGGATCCCATCGTCGCCACGGCACAGATCGTGACTGCTCTGCAGACCGTCGTAAGTCGCAACGTCAGCCCGCTGGAGACGGCGGTGGTGTCGGTGGGCACGGTTCACGGCGGTGATGCCTTCAACGTCATCCCCGCTCAAGTTGAGATGAGCGGTACGATCCGCACCTACAGCCCGCAGGTGAGGGAGGAAGTGGTGCAGCGAGTGCGCGAGGTGATCGAGGGGGTGGCTGCCGCCTGTGGCGCAACGGCCGAATTGGAGATCGTCCCCTTGACGCCATCACTGATCAACGATGCGGAGGTCACTGAGGTGGTGCGTGCGGCGGCCGAGACGGTGGTCGGGCTGGAGAACGTCGTCTCCGACGAGCGAACGATGGGCAGCGAGGACGCGGCTTTCTTTATCCGGGAGGTGCCGGGCTGTTATTTCTTCCTCGGCTCGGCCAACGCAGAGCGCGAGTTGAACGCGCCCCATCACAATCCTCGGTTCGATTTCGACGAGGACGCACTGCCATTGGGAGTGGCCATCGTGATGCACGCCCTGGCGCACTACTTGCTATGAGGCTCAAAACGGGATCGCGGTAGGACTGCCGGTTTCCCGGCTGCCCCCGCACGGATTCCTTCGACAAGCTCAGGACAGGCTCCAGCGTGCGGTCTTCGCCTGTCCTTGCGGACAGGTTGCACCGGGCTCTTCAGACAGCGCCTGTTTGTGCCAAACAGGGCCGCTTCCGCAAATGCTTCTCTCGAAGCGCCTTCGCTATCCCCCGCAGTGAGGGCGGATAACAAACATCCGTCGGCCTCGTTGATCCGGCCCTCCATGTCCGGGCAAGGTTTCCTTTGCAGGCTACGCACAGGTGACAAGAGGCGGCATCCTGCCAAAGAAAGGGCCTGCGTGATATGCGAAGTACTTTGCATATTTGAATGTTAGGCCGCCCGTCGAAGCGGAAATAAGCGTTCGAGAGCCTGATTTCGATAATTGCACGAATGCGCGAGTTCCAGTATACTATGAGCCTTGTGCGCACTCGATTGACATTGAGACCCGGTCAGCGTGGAACTAAGAAGCTACTCGCCAAGTATGGTGATCGTCTCATCTGCGTTTGATACCGTTACGACGAACAGCGAAAGAAGCGGTACAAAACAGTGGAGTTGATCATTGAAGAAACTGATTGGGAACCAAAGCCGTGTGGTCCAGCAGGCGATGACGTTGTGAAAATCGAGGTCAGGTGGGGAGAGGTAGAGTTAGGCAGGCGAGTGAAGCAGGCTGGTGGGAAATGGAATGGGTGCAAACGCTCTCAGTTACCGCCATCGGGGAATGGCCTGCTTACACCAGATTTTTGGCCAATGTGTGTACATTTTCCTCCATATCTGCACGGTTTTGGCCATCAAACGCCCTCAATCAAGGGCAAAACTCGGGTTTGCGTGACCCAAAGGAAATTTTTGGCATGGTTCATTTTGAACATAGAGGCACCTTGACAATTTGATGTAGGTAGTTCTTTGCTATCATGGTAGCCCATTCCATACAAGGAGGCTACCTACTATGATAGTGCATACCCAGGCGGCTAATCCCGCTGTGCTGTGGTCAGAGCCGATGGAGACGGTGTGGCAGATGTTCCCCGGCGGCGTTGAACTGCTCGCTCGCTTCAAGCGGCCAGACATTACTATCCCGGACCGTCTCTTCATTGGCGCGGTCGTCAGCCTTCCTCGCTCTCAGCGCTGGGGGGCAATCTCCTGGCTGGCCGGGGTCTATCACATCAGTCGGGAGACGGTGTATACCATAGGGAAGCGTGCGTACGAGGGGCTGCTCTTCCTGCCACAACTTCATCCACCCTCAGGAACGCCGGTAGTTGTGGCAGTTCCAGATTCTTCGCCAGTGCCGCTGGTGGCCGTGACAGAGAATCGGCTCAGGCGCACGCTTCTCACTTTTCTGCTACCCGGAGGTGTAACGATCCGCCCAATGCAGGACTGTTTGGATGCAGCGTTTGATCTCACTCGCTCAGTGGGTTTCATCAGCGAATTGATCAACGAGGACGGCCGGCGGGCAGGGGAGATTGTGGATCGGATCGACTTCTCTCCTCTGGGTGAGGTGGTCTTGGCACGAGATGAGACCTACTTCGATGACTTAGCCTTCTCGTTGAGCGTCGAGCCCTGTCATCACGTCATTACCGGCGGCTATGTCGAGGAAGGGTGCGATGCCGAACGGTGGGGCGTGGCGCTGCAGCTCGACCAGAGCCGGGGCTTGCAGATCATCGGTCTATCCGAAGACGGTCACCGCTGCTACCCGGCTTCGTTGCGGGAAGCGGAACTCTCGGTACCGGTGCAGAAAGACGTCTGGCACGCAGGATCGTGCCCGTCAGACGGTCACAGACTTGGAGCGCATCGCGCTGAAGGCTCTGGAACGGGCCGAGAAGCTAGAAAAACCGCTCCATCAAGCGGATTGGAACGAGGAACAGTTCGAAATCTGGGTCGAGGCGGAGGAAACAGCAGAGCGCCTGGTAGAGTTGAGCGGCCAACTCCGCTTCTAGTACGGCTGCCTGTGCGACGCACTGGAGTGGTGGACTGGCGCAGCGGCGAGATCCGCGACAGGGAGATCAACCAGTGGCTACTGGAAGAGACCATCGCTAGCCTGCGTCAATTGGACCACCCCCGCGTCCGCGCTCTGGTGACCTTCCTGGACTGGCTGGAAGTCCTGCTCATCCCCTGGCAGCGGAGACTGAGACGCACCATTGCCGATCCCCAGGAGCAGGTTTTCTTCCAGGCTGCTGTGGCCCGTGCCTGGCGGCTCAGTCGGGCAGTGACCAATGGGCACACCAGCTTGCGCACCGCCGCTGATGACACGCAGGCATTGGTCGTCGAACTGATCGCCGACGATGCAGTACAGCACGAGTTGGCCGAGCAGTTGCTCACCATCCTGGAGCGGGTCATCCGCACCAGTTGTGCTGCTGAGACAGTCAACAGCGTCTTGAAACCCTACCTGTGGGTCAAGCGTAGCTTCCAGAGCCGGGAGACGGCGCAGAACTTTCTCAACCTGTTCGTCCTGTGGTACAACGTGCGCGTCTTCAAGCGGGGTAAGCGAGCGGGAAAGAGCCCCTTCCAGTCGGCCGGGATCAAGGTCTACACTCCCGACGGACGAGAAACGACGGACTGGCTGGAAGCGCTGGGCTATCCGGCTGACTAGCTACACTCCCGACGCACTGACCCGGGAAGGCGACTGGTAGACACCTGTCGCTCTGGTTTCACTTGCCGGACGACCGAGACCTACCTCAAATTGTCAAGGTGCTATTGGCACTTTTCGGGATGGTTCCCTACGCTGTGATGTGATGCAAGATATTCGTGGGACTACAGTCTTCATCTGGCCCATCACTCACCGAAAGTACCCCCCAATATATAGGCAAAAGGCAGCTTTTTGGGCCAAAAACGGCATATCTGGGGGGGCGAATTTGACCTGGAAAGGCAAAACACTGTCATTGCGACCCACGAATAATTCACCTTCTCATCACACATTGGGGAACCATCCCCACTTTTCAGAGTTTTGTGAACTATGCCAGGTTTTTGTTTTCTCCACAATAGCCTTCAACAGTTGGCGGGTGAGTGCTTTTGTGCCAGGCTCGGCCTCGCCCGCCGGCCCCACGCAGCCAGGGCAGCCATCGGCACAGGGACAACGGCGCACCACGTCCAGTGCGGCCTCCAGCAGTTCGTCGTGAAGTTCGTAGAGACGCGCGCTCAGGCCAGCCCCGCCCGGCGTCCGGTCGTAAAGAGTGACGGTGGGCAACCCAGTCTCCGGAGCTCGGGCCTGCACGGCCGACCCCAGGTCGCCAGGATCGCACATCAAGTGCAGAGGAGCCAGATTCCGCAACAGGTAGGCCAGTCCGCTCAGCGCCCCACGCGCCCCTCGCGCCCGTTCGGTGCGGCGGTGGCAGGCCGGGCAGAGGGTGATCAGATTCTCCAGTCGATTGGCGAGCTTGTACAGGTCGTTGACGCCGGGGACGTAGCCGAAGGTGCGGAAGGGCGTGACGTGATGAACGTCGTGCTGGCGGCCCTCCCGCTCTGGCGCGCCGCAGTGACGGCAGCGGTACCCGTCGCGAGCACGGGCACTGTCGCGCTGGGCAGGCCAGTTAGGGCCATAGTCGGCCGGGGGCGGAAGAACGCCGGCCTCCTGCAACTGGGTCGTGAGTTCCTCAGAAAGCGCCAGCCAATAGCCGATGGTGCGCCACTCCTGCTGCGGCAGATCAATCGGCGCCCAGGCCAGCACCTCGTGCGTGTAACGTTTGATCTTGCGGTAGCCAGTGGCGCGGGTTGTCACCAGCACTTCACCATAACCCCTCATCGTCTTCCCTTGCTTCCTTGCATCCTCGTCCTCGTGACCAGGGGAGTATTCTGCGACGATCCGCACATCTGTCGTAGATGAGGCGCGAGTATAGTAGTCCAATTCGGCGGCCTGCACGCGAGCGATGCCCTCCTCCCAATCCAGAGACTCCACGACGTAGGTCTCGCCGCCGTGCAAGTAGACGGCTCCTTCGTGGAGCAGCACGGGTGCACTGGGACGATCCATCTGGCCAACGACCTGCGGCGGGCCTGCACTGAGCCCCGTCGAAGCTTCAGTGCTCACACCCTGGATGACGACGTTATCGGGGGTGCCGGTGCGCAGGGAGAGCCCCCCTGCCGGATACCCCTCGCCGATCCAGGTGTAGCGATCGTTGGAGCGGTGCAGCACGCCCTCCCCGGCTATCGCGTCCAGCACCGCCTCCGCGTCGCTAAAGTTGCCAAAGGGCTCACCGCGCTCGAAGGGTAACTCAAAGGCCGCGCAAGCCAGGTGATTGGCCAGAACGGCCAGGTTGTCCGGGTCAAGCAAGGCCTGCTCGACCGGCTGGCCGAAGAAGTAGCGCGGATGAGTGATCAGGTACTGGTCGAGCGGGAGGGCGCTGGCGACCAACACCGCGACCGAAAGCCCTGCCCGCCGCCCGGCCCGCCCGGCCTGCTGCCAGGCGCTGGCGATGGTGCCCGGATAGCCGGCCATCACGCAGGCATCCAGTTGCCCGATGTCCACCCCCAATTCGAG
>CAZMOT010000010.1:0-41341 GCA_964568065.1 uncultured Anaerolineales bacterium | reverse complement strand
GGAAGTCTTGGAGAACGTTCCGCTGACGAAAATGCTCGACAAACTAAGACGATTTTGCCTATAGAGCCATGCCTGGAGACTTCTGAAGTCTTATTGAGGCAAGAATTTGGATCTACTGAGCCTGGTAGATTGGTGTATGACGACTTGCCACGTACCAGTCTGCCAACTACCAATCTACCAATGTACCAGCCTACCAACCAACCCTCCTCACACCGCCTCTCGTATCTCCTCGACCGCCTCCGGGTTCACGAGGGCGCTCAGGTCGCCGGGCTCCTCGCCCAGATAGGCGACCCGGATGACGCGCCGCATCACCTTCGCGTTGCGCGTCTTGGGAATGTCGCGCACGAAACGCACCGCCTTGGGCGCGAGCGGCTTGCCCAACTCCTTCGCCACCAACCCCTCCAGTTCAGCACGCAACGCCTCACTCGGTTCGGAGCCGGACTGCAGCACCGCGAACGCGACCACCGCCTGCCCCTTGATCTCGTCTGGCACGCCAATCGCGGCAGCCTCGGCCACAGCGGAATGGCTGACCAGCACGTTCTCAACCTCCGCCGGCCCGACGCGCTTGCCGGCCACTTTGATCGTATCGTCCGAACGGCCCAGGATGTAGTAGAGGCCATCCTCGTCAATTGCCGCAAAGTCGCCGTGGACCCAGACGTCGGGAATGCGACTCCAATAGGTCTCCAGGTAGCGCTCCGGGTCTTTCCAGAAACCGCGCGTCATTCCGATCCACGGCTGGCGTACTACCAGTTCACCCACTGCGCCCCGCACCGGATTGCCCGCTTCGTCTACAACGTCGGCAGCCATACCGGGAGGCGGGCCGGAGAACGCGCACGGCTTGAGCGGGCGCAGGACGTTGCCCAAAACGATGCCACCGCTGATCTCCGTGCCACCCGAGTAGTTGATGATGGGTACCCGACCACCCCCAACGGTCTCGAAAAGCCAGCGCCACGGGCCCGGGTTCCACGCCTCGCCGGTCGAGCCCAGGATGCGCAGCGAACTCAAGCCGTGGCGCTTTACTGGCTCATCTCCGTAGGGCATGATGGCGCGCGCAAAGGTTGGCGCTAACCCTAAGCAGGTGACGCTGTGCCGCTCTACCAACGCCCACACCCGATCCACGTCGGGGTAGTTGGGCGCGCCGTCGTAGAGCAACATGCTGGCCCCCAGAATCAGCACGCCGAAGATCTCCCATGGCCCCATCATCCAACCCATGTCGGTCATCCAGAACATGGTGTCGAATTCCTGGACGTCGAAGCCGTGGGCCATGTCCTGGGCGCTCTTGATGGGAAAGCCGCAGTGGGTGTGGACCGCTCCTTTGGGCCGCCCGGTAGTGCCGCTGGTATAGATGATCATGATCAGGTCTTCGGCGTCGGTGCGCTCGGTGGGTGCCTCGGCTGGCTGGCCGGCGACGAAGTCGTCCCACCAGACGTCACGCCCGGAGGCTGTGTCCATAGGCACATCGAGCCCTTCGGCATTGCTCAGGGCAGGCCCTACTCGCCGATAGACGATCACCTTCTGGACTGATGGAACGTCGGCCAGCGCCTCGTCAACGACCGGCTTCATCGGCAAAGGTTTGCCGCGCCTGAATTGTCCATCAGCAGTGAAAAGCGCTTTGGCCTCGGCGTCGGCCAGCCGCGTGGTGACGGCACCGGGGCCGTAACCGGAGAAGAGAGGCAGAATGATACCACCGATTTTGGCAATCGCCAGCAGTGCGATCGCGATCTCGGGCACCATCGGCATGTAGAGGCCGATGGCATCGCCTTTGCCAAAGCCCGCCGCTCGCAGCGCTGCTGCCACACGGTTGACCTCACGAAAAAGGTCGCGGTATGTCAGCAGACGTACAGTGCCTTCCTCGCCCTCCCAGCGGATGGCAACGCGGTTCTGCGTCGGCGTGTCCATCCACTTATCGAGGCAGTTGTGGACGATGTTGAGCTTGGCCCCCACACACCAGTCGGGCCACTGGATACCGCGCGATAGGTCCACGACTTGCGTGTATGGCTCGTAGAACTCGATGCCCAGGTCTTCAAAGACTGCTTCCCAGAACCAGGCAACGTCGCTGGTGGAACGTGCCATCAACTCCTCAAATGTAGCCAGCCCGTGCCGATCCATGAATCGCTTGAGCCGGCTACGCCGCAGGTACTCCTCACTGGGTTGCCAGACAATCGGCTGGTTGAACGGAAACTGAGCTTGTGACGCCATTATCATTCCCCTTTCTCGTACGCTTGTCTCATCTTTCCCTCGCGATGCTCTATGCCAGCAGTGACTTCGCCGCCAGCAGCGATGATAGCATGGGCGATGTAGGGGGTATTATGGGCGATGCCGACGCGGCCTACCCGGTCCAGCACGATGAGCCCGCCGTGGCCGGTGGTGCGCTCGGCCAGCAGCGCGACGGCCGCGTCGGCCGCCTCCTGGGCGGTCATCCCCCCGGCGATAAAGTCGCAGGCGGCCTTGCTGATGATCACTTTCATCAACGCCTCGCCTTGGCCGGTTGCGGAAACAGCCCCGGTGCGGTTATCGGCATAGGCCCCGCAGCCCACCAGGGGGGAATCGCCCACGCGACCCGGGTGCTTGTTGAAGGTGCCGCCGGTCGAGGTGGCGGCCGCCAGATTCCCGTTCACGTCCAGCGCCACTGCGCCGACCGTACCCGATGGCGCGGAAACCGGGTTTTTTCTCAAAAACCCGGTTTCTCCCTCTGAATGGACAGCCTGCCAGCGCTTCAGTGCTGACTCGGCCACCAGTTCCTCCGGCAGGCATAAGGGTAAGTCTTGCTCGCGGGCGAAGGCTTCCGCGCCTGCGCCGGCGAGCATGGCGTATTCGCTCTCGGTCATCACCAGCCGGGCCAGCGTGACCGGGTAGCGTACTCCCTGTACGGCTGCCACCGCGCCAAAGTTGAGGTCGCGCCCGTCCACGATGATGGCGTCCAGTTCGACCTCGGCTGCGGCGTTGAGGAAGGAGCCGTAGCCAGCATCGAAAGCGGGATCGTCTTCCATAACACGCACGGCGGCCTCGACCGCCTCCAGTGCCGACCCGCCGCGTGCAAGCACGGCCCAGCCAGCGCCGCCGGCGCGGCGGCAGCCTTCAACGTGGGCCTCGTGGGTCTCCTTGGGGATGTCGCCGGCCCCGCCGTGGACAACTAGTGTAGCAGGACTTTTCATAGCACCATCGCGGGTTGGTAAACAGGTAGACTGGTGGATGGGGGAACTGGCTACCAGTCTACCAACTACCAGCACACTAATCTACCAGGTTGAAGTAGATGTCCGTTGGCTTGAGCTTTGAGTTGCGCAGGAAACGCCCCTGCACCTTCTTACCGATCCAGTCGGTGTTGGCCTCCTCAGGATCAACCCCGATCAGTCGCCCCAGGAACAGAGTGTCGCACTCCTCAAACTCCACCAGGATCAGTACGAAGGGACACTCGGGCAGGAAAGCCTCTGAGCCAAAGTGACAGACAGTGAAGGCATGGATTTTTCCCTCCGGTTCGATCTCCACCCACGCCGTCTCCTTGCCGGTGTACACGTCGTGGCTGCGGGGGGTGGCGTAGGTATAGCCGGTCTCTGGCTCGCGGCAGACTATGAATCGTTTGTTGGCTAGCGCCGCGAAGAAGGGGGAGTCCTGGCCATAGGAGTAGTTGTATTCGATATAGTAGGGAAACTTGATCACGATGGGCGACATATCCTTCAGCGACGACAGGTCATCACCCTTGGGGAAAGGAACGTTGAAGACAACAGTCCCCTCCAGATTTTCCTCGATTCGCTTGGGGAATTCTTTGTCGGACATGAGGCTCTCCTATTCTTCTCGCTCTAGGATGCTGACGGTGACGTAGGTGCCTGTACCGGCGTGAGAGTGGATGGCACCACGGCGAGCGTCTGGTACCTGTAGTGCTGGGTCGCCAAAGTGCTTTTCGATGGTGCCCTGCAACTGCCAGATGGCAAAGACCCCTTGCATCAGGCCGGTTGCGCCGACCGGATGGCCGCAGGCGATGAGACCACCGGAGGGATTGACCGGGCAGACCGGCTCCTCCGGCAGGTCGAGGCCGTACTCGATGCCCGGCATGAACGCCATGCCACTGGCCGCAAAGTCACCGCCCTCTCCGTATCGGCATAATCCCATGTCCTCGTAGGTCTGGATCTCCGACGAGGTGTAGGCATCGTGCAACTCGACAAAGTCAATCTCGTTGAGGGGATCGGTGATGCCGGCGTTCTTGTAGGCCTCGCGGGAGCCCATACGGCCGGCACGGAAGGAATGGACGCCAGGGTAGCGGAACCCGTGGCCCCACAGTTCCTTGTAGTAGGCACGGGAGTCGCCGTCCATCTCGTTGGGCAGGGCGTTGTACTTGTAAAAGTCCTCGTAGGACTGGTGGGGGCGGTCGGCCATACGCATCGCGTCTGTCCCGCACCCGATGCCGGAGACAAGGACGCGAGGGAGAGACCGTCCGGCGGCCTGCTCCAGTTTGGTCAACCCATCCTCGGAGCAGAGAATGACGGCGGCAGCCCCATCGCTCATCACGCAGATGTCGTGGCGGGTGAGGGGCCAGGCCACCATCGGCGCTGCCCGCACGTCTTTGACGGTCAGGCGCATGCGCTTCTGGGCGTAGGGGTTGTGGTAGGCGTTGATGTGGTTCTTGACAGAGATGTGGGCCAGTTGCTCTACCGTGGTGCCGAACTCTGCCATGTGACGGGTGACCATCATGGCGTAGTAGCCGGAGTAGAAGCCACCCACGGGGTAATCGAAAGAGACGTCGGAGGCCAGGGCGATGAACTCATTTCCTTTCCAGGTCTCGACGTGGCTCATCTGCTCGAAGCCGTAGCACAGGCAGATGTCCATGTAGCCGGAAGCGATCGCCTTCCAGCCCTCCTGGAAGCAGATACCGCCCGTGGCCCCGCCGCCCTCTACCCGGTGGGAGCACTTGGGGCACATTCCTAGATAGTCCTGGGCCATGATGCCAGCCATCAACTGGCGGGTGAAATGGTCGGAGAAGTACGAAACCACTGTCCCGTCCACCAGCTCAAAGAACTGGGGATGCTCGATCCCTAGATCGGCCAGGGCGTAGTCATAGGCCTCCTTCACCATTCCTGGAAAGGTCTTGTCGGGCCGGGCCTTGGCGAACTTGGAGACCCCACCCGAGACGGCGTACACTGGACGCATAGAATTACCTCCTCTCAAAGTGATGAATGGACAGAAACGGATATGTCTGACCAGGTGATATTACGTGTCGTTGGCTGTTCTCACCTCATTGGTCTTAAGCACAAAGAAACATCGCCACCCGTTTCCCTTACTTCTCGGGGGCGACGTCCAGGTAGCCGCTGTGCCAACAGCCAGGGGACGATCCTGTCGGCATCTCCCTCGCTGGTGATATTGGCGGCCAGGTTGCACAAGCCGCCCTCGGCCATCACTGTCTCAGGTTGCACACACCCATTGTATACCAAACAGGGAAAAATGAAAAATCGCCTGCCTTGCTCAATTTCCCCAGATGAGTATACTGAGGACAAAGCCTGGAGGATTGTGCGCAATGCGATGTTCTACCTCAGCACCCCAGTCGCTCCACCGGAATGGGCCGCCGCCTGGTGCTGCTCCACGGCAAGATCATCGCCACGGACCTCGCCGACACCATCGCCCAGCCGGTCGCGGGACGTGTGGTGGATGTAAGTTGGAGATCTCTTGTATCGTTTTGGTTGGAGGGACGCACTGTCCTGGCCACACCGCCGGCAGGTACAGGCTGGCTCGATGTGGACCTGTCAGGTTACAGCCTGACGGTGAGCGGCGATTTCTACGTGGGCTTCTTGTACTCCGAACAACATTCAGATCCCTCGCTGGGCGTGGACAACACGTCACCTGATGGCCGAAGCTACGAGGTGCCCTGGAGCGAGGTGAACTACGACTATATGATCCGTGCCGTGATCATGTCGCCCTGATACACGCAGCCAGGCTGCCACGCAATCACGCGAGACGACGTCTTCACGACCATCACTTGACCGGGAATCCACCCTGACATCATGCCGAGGGCCAGCGACGGGATGAACGATACCGTCACCGTCCCACGTCGTTGCGCCTTGCATATCACTCAGCAGGAGGACAACCTATGAAGCAACGATCGTTCCATCGTGTCACCCGTCGCCAGTTCTTGGTCGGCGCGGGGGCAGCGCTGGCCGGCGCTGCGTTGGCCTGCGGGCGGGAGCGGGGTGCTGCCACCACTGTCCCCTCCACCCTACCACCCATCACGCCCATCGCTCCGCCGGAGCAGGCCGCCGACCTGGTGCTGCTCAACGGCAAGATCATCACCGTGGACTCCGCCGCTACCATCGCCCAGGCGGTCGCTGTCAAGGATGGCCTGATCGAGGTCGTGGGGACTAACGAAGGCGTGCTTCCACTGGCCGGCGAGGCTACGCAAGTGGTGGACCTGGGCGGCAAGGCGATCACCCCTGGCCTGATTGACGCCCACAATCATTTCCAAATCATGGGCCTGATGCAGGGCTACTACGTGCCCTTCCTGCCGCCGGAGGTCAGGACAATCGAGGGACTGCAGGCCGGGGTGGCCGAGGCCGTGGCCCAGACGCCTGAAGGGGAGTGGGTCAAGGGCTACTTTATGGTCATCGCCGAGGGGCGGCTGCCAAACAAGCACGACCTGGATCCGGTCTCGCCCAACCACCCGGTCTGGATCATGCAGCAGGGTGGCCACTATGGCTCGGCCAATAGTCTGGCGCTGGAGATCGCCGGTATCACCGCCGACACGCCGGACCCGACCGGCGGTGTCATCGAGCGGGACGCCAACGGTGAGCCGACCGGTGTCTTCTACAACCACCGAGCGATGGATCTCCTGCGGCGGCACGTCCCCCGCTACACCATGGACACGGTGCGGGAGAATATCGCCTCCACCCAGCCCCTCTTCGCCGCCTGCGGGGTGACCAGTTTCCAGGACAACAATGTGCGTGGCGTGGACACCGTGGGCACCTACCTGGACGCTGGTCAGCGGGGGGAGATGTATCTGCGGGGAGCCGTCTACTACACGTTGGAGTGGCCCAGCGATCTGGACAGGGCACTCTACGAGATCGAGCACTACGAGGACGAGTTCATGCGCTTCGCTGGCTTCAAGTTCCTACTCGACGGCCAGGCCAAGATGGCCTACTGTCACGAGCCGCACAATGGCGAGCGCTGGGATATGGCTACCTGGGACCCGCAGAACTTTAAGGACGCCGTCCGCGCCCTGCACGACACGGGCCTGCAGATCTGCGTTCACTGCATGGGCGACGCAGCGGTGGATCTGACGCTGGATGCCTTCGAGGAGGCGATGGACGGTAACCCGCGGCCCGACCCCCGCCACCGCGTCGAGCACGCCATCTTAACCAAGCCAGAGGCCACGCAGCGGATGAGGGACCTGGGGGTGGTGGTCAGCACCCAGCCGCAGTTCCTCCGTATGGCGGGAGACGGCTTTGTGGGGCTGTTCGGCGAGGAGCGAGCCCGGCGGGCCATCGTTACCCGCGAGTGGCTGGAGGCTGGCGTCCGAGTGGCGCTGGGCTCCGACGCCCCAACGACCCCCTGGTACACCCCCCAGGCGACGCTGGTTGGAGCGGTGACCCGCATCACTGCTTCTGATCAGCGTCACGAGCCCGATCAGGCCCTGACCATCCAGGAGGCGCTGCGGGCCCACACGATGGGCTCTGCCTACGCCGCCCACGAGGAGGACATCAAGGGCTCCATCGAGGTGGGCAAGCTGGCCGACCTGGCGGTCTGGAGTGAGGACCCTTACACGGCGACAGTGCAACAGTGGTGGCAAGCTCCCATGGAGATGACTCTCGTCGGGGGAGAGATCGTCCACCAGGGCGGGGATACGTCCCTCTTCCCGCGCCCGGCGCGGGATCTGTGGTCATAGGTTGGCTAGCCTGCCCGACGCTGGGCCAGAGAGGATGACTTGAGTTCTGCGAGGAGATGAGTATAATATCAGCGCAATCTCTTCGATATGCCTTGCGCTCCTAAATATTCCCTGAGTGTTGCCTGCATCTTGTCTGAGAAGTAAGTTTCCAGCACCATAGTGAGGCTCTCTGAGGCCGAGCTCGGAGAAAGGAGGCGATGGAATAAGAACTGTTGTGATAGTTGCCCGATGTGGTTAGAGAAAAAAAGCAGAGCAGAAAGGGAATCTAAGGAGGATTACCCCATGAAATCGAAATACCAACCAAAGCTCGTCGTGGTTCTGTTGAGTCTGCTGTTCATTCTGGTGGTTGGAGGAGCTGTGGCCCTCTCGTCGTCACTCGCCTCCTCCTCTGTTATTGAATCTGACGCGCCGCCGAGCTCCATCACCACTCAAACGGTGTCCCTCTCCGGTCGCCTGGCCCTGGACGTGGACGCCGTCTTCTCCGGCGACGGCAGCAAGGCCGCCGTGCCGGTCGTGGGCTCTACCGGCGGCCCTGGCATCGGCATGTTGGACGTCATCTCCATAACCGGGGGAAGCATCATCACGACGGTCAATCTGCAGGGCGACATTATGCCCGGCGTAGACCCGGTGCGCTGGACAATCGGTGGCTCCGACGTGTTCCTCATGCCCACCACCATTGGCCTGGAGATGGTGGACGTGGGCACGGGCGCGCACAAGATGCTGGCCACCTGGCCCAGCCGCCTGCGCAGCGACGTGGACCTGGCCCTCAGCACATGGTCGTCTAGTAGTGGTCCTTTTGGTGACGGCACAGCGCTGATGCCGGTACTGGATGGATTGTACATGCTAGATCTCGACAACATGAGCATCTCTACCACCCTCCCCATCACCGGCGGGCTGGTACCCGGCGTGGACATCGCATTCAATCCTGACAGGGATATGGCCGTGCTGCCCACCGTGGGCCACCTGCACGTGATTGACGTTCTGTTCCAGAATATCCTGGCCACCGTCCCGCTGACGGGCACGCCAAGCGGGGGCCGCCTGCGCCCCGACGTGGACACGCGCATTGTCAGTCCAGGACTTGGTCTCTTCTACGCGCTGGTGCCTTCTATGGATGGGGTGTACGTGATTGACGTCACTCCTTTCTCACTCAACTTGGGCAAGATTCTGCACCTCGTCTCCCTGCCCAGCGACCTGGTCATCGGCAGCGACCTGGCGCCGTTCGCCAGATTGACCGGCGGTACCAACCCCTGGGCCATCATGCCCACCGTCAACCACCTGACCCTGTTCGATTGGAGCAGCGGAGTCAGCACCACGCTCCAGTTGCCGGGCCGGGTGCGCTCCAACATAGACGTGCTGATCGAGGGCCAGTCCGCCATCGGACCGGGGGCCACCATCTTCACCGCCACGATCCCCGTCGCTGGCGTCCAGAACCTGCTGGTGCGCGTGGCGGTGGATACCAGCGTCCCATCGCTCACGATCATCGAGAGCCTGCCCCTGCCCGGCGACATCATCCTGGCGGTGGACGCGACCGACGTCATCACTGGCGGCAAGCACTACCTGGTCATGCCCACCCACGGCAACCTCTCCATCTTTAACACGACCGACGGTATTACCACCACACTTACCGGCGGCCCGCTGCGCGACGACGTGGACGTGCTCATCAACCCCAACAAGCCAAGCGATGTCATCCTGCCCACCGAAGGGGAACTCGTCATCGTGCAGACCGTCCCCCCGGCGCGGGCGGTGCTGCCCACGCAAGGCAACCTCTACGTGGTGGACATCGCCGGTGGGAGTGTCGAGAACACCATCCCGCTCAACCGCGACCTGATGCTGGGCGTGGACGCGGTGGGCACTACCAACATGGGCTTCTACAACACCTCCTACTTCCACGTGGACGAGGACATCCCCACCTTCCACAAGCTGCCCCTGCCCGATCACAAGATGATAGACACCACCGACCACGTGGCGCTGATCCTGCTGGATGAGGGCGGCCTGGCGATGGTGGACGAACTCGACGGCAATGTCCTGGACACGCTGGGGCCGGACGACTTTGGTGGTCAAGGCGTGGCGGGGCAGATCGCGCTCGACCGGATGAACAAGATCGCCGTCGTGCAACTGGAGGATCACAGCCTGGCACTGATAGACCTCCTGCAATGGCACTACTACGGCGAAGGCTACATCCAAATCATCCCGCAGACCGACCTGGGCGGCTACAAGCTGCGCCATCCCGTCTTCGCGCCGCGCCAGAGGCTGCTCCTGGCAGAACTGGACAACGACACCGTCGGCATAATCAACTCGTTCACCGGCGAGGTCGTGACCAGCACGCTGCCTGGTCCCTCGCGCTACATGGACGTGGACTCACTCAACGGATACGCTGTGGTGTGGCTGGCGGATGGCACGCTCCAGTTCATTGACCTGTGGGACCCGGCGTTCACGTCCACCCCGTGGAAGATGGATGGCTGGTGGGTGTGGAGCGAGCCGATCTTTGACTACATCAACGACGACGTGCTGGTGTACGTCTGGGATGGGTTGAACGTGAACCTGGCCGTGGTGGACATGGCAACCGCCGCAACGGTGCAGATCATCCCGCTGCAGTACAGGCCGGTGGGCCGCATGACGTTCGACTACACCAACAAGATCGGGGTGATCATGTTGGACAACCACGACATCCTCGTGGTGGACCTGTTTGGTGACGAGGCCACGTCGTACTTCATCTCGGACATGATACCCGCCGAGCTGTCAGAATCAGGCTATCGCTGGTACGGGTTCCCGCCAACGCCGGTCATAGACTATGTCAACAAGATCCTGCTGGTGAACATGACCGATGGAGAGAACCGCTATCTCTTCCTGTTCGATCTGTTCACCGGCGACCTGATCAACGTGCTGGGGGATAACGAGGAATTAGGCTGTTGGGGTGAGCCAATCTGGGGCACTGACGCCTACCCCGACCGCATCTACATGGCGGGCGATAAAAAGATCGCGCTGGTGACTCGCAGCGATGGAGATGTGGTTGTCCTCGACCTGTGGAAGGCACGCTACCACTGGTGGGACAATGGCTTTACCTGGAACTGGCCCTGGTGCTGCTGGTACTGGTACGAGTGGTACGCCACGGACTTTTGGGGCTTTGGCTCCGGCTGGCAGGTGGACGTCAGTCGCGGCGTCGTCTTCGATTGCCTCAACGACCTCGCCATCCTGCAGGTGGAGAAGGGTGACGTGCATCAGGTGGTGGTCATTGACCTGCTGGCCCCGTGCTGGTGGGCGGGTCATTGCGATGATTGCTTTGGCCCCTTCTCAGGTGTGGACCCGCTCTTCTTCCAGGATCCGTGGCCTGTTGGGTTTGAGGGTGGTATCTGGTGGGATTACTCGGTGCGCAGCCGCCTCTACCTGGACTACTGGGACAAGCGGGTAGACTTTTTCCTGGAGGATCAGCCGTGGGACGTGATCATCGTGCCCGATACCCAAAAGATCATCACCGCCACGCTCGACCCGCCGCCGCTGATCGTCGCCGATACCACGACGCCGACGATTACGTCCACCCTGGTCAGTTTCGTCGTCGTGGGGGCTCCCAGTCCCACCAGCACGCACCAGTTGGTGCAGGTCACAGGCAGTCCTGGCGCAGTGGACGATGGGACGGCCATCATCTACACACGCAACATCTCGAACTCCGTCCTCATCCCGCCGGCGGTCACGCTGGCCCGTCCCGGCTCCCCGGCTGGTTTTGAGGCTTACATCCACGGAGACTGGGGCGAGACGATCTGTGTCTCCGCCCACGACCCGGTGGGTAACGCGATGGACTACAACGAGGTGTGCATGACGATTCAGGCGCGAATCTACCTCCCGCTCGTGCTCAGGAACTATGAGTAGGGTCGCGCCTGCCCGACGCGGGCACAAACGCAAGGGGCGCAGCATCGCTGCGCCCCTGTTTTTCTGCCTGGAGCGATCTTTGTTTAGCCCAGCCGCTCGGTCAGAACCTCCTCCAGCGTCGGCTGGCCGATGAGCGGATAGGGATGCCCTCCTCGGGGTACAGGTTTCCGGCCAGTTCCGGCGGATACCGGCGCCCCTCGATGTTGGGGAGCTGGGTGGCGGTGAAGGCGACCACCTGGTAGTCTGGATTGTCGCGGAAGTAGATGTTAAAGTTGTAAGTCGCGCCCGGCGGTGCCCATAATGACCAGGCGCTTTTTACTCATACGGCAGTGTTTCAGTGTCCTCCTTGCCGCGCACCAGGAAGAGCCACAGCAGCACGGGCACAACCCAGACCAGAATACCCAGGCAGACAATGGGGATGCCGGCAGCATACGGATTCACGCCGCCAAGGTCAAGCGTCTGACCATTGTCCACCACTGTGTAAATGCCGCTGGCACAGCAACTCATAGAGCAACAGAGCGTTAGTACTGCCACGACGATGGTGATGATCGTACCTGCTTGTTTCGTCATCTGATTCTCTCCTTAGTGATCGTGTGGTGATGGGGGACACTTTTCCCAATCTACCAATTTACCTCTTGGTCACGCCAATCGAGCCAGCAGAATGCCTAGCCCGTACAACAGCAAGAAGGGTGCCATAACCAGCAGCATACTGACCGGGTCAACCGTAGGGGTGATGACTGCCGCTCCGACGGCCGCGCCGATGACGACGACGCGCCACACTTTGGCAAATCCCTGGGCGTCGATGACGCCCAGCTTAGCCAGGAAGTACATCACCAACGGCGTCTCGAAGACGAGGCCAGACCAGAGCAGTATGTTGCTGACGGTGGACAAGTAAGCCTCAATATGGGGCCGATTCTCAATGATGTCGTCCATAAAGCCCATAAGGAAGGGGAGCGCCCTGGGGAGCAGGACAAAGACCGCGAAGACCACGCCGGCGGCGAAACTCAGCGAGGCGAACGGCGCACCGATGAGCACGTAGCGCCGTTCACGGGACTCCAGACCGGGCGCTGCAAACTGGAACATCTGGTACGTAATGACCGGCATAGCGAGTACAACACCGACCACGACGGCGACCCTGAAGAATACAGAAAGCGATTCAGTGAGTTTAATAGCCTGAACTTTGATTCCGAGTTCTGTGAGTGGGGCGACCAGTATGGCAATGACAGGCTCAGCGACAAACATGCCCACGAGCACGCCAACGAGCAGCGCGATGATCACCCTGATGAGACGCTGACGCAGTTCCTCCAGGTGTTCGAAAAGCGACATCGCGGCCCGATCATTCTCTGCCTGCTTTTTCTTCATCCTGTTCTTTCTTCGCTCCTTGCTCGCCCTTGATAATGCCTGCGAAATTCCCCCCGATCTCCTCCAGAAGCTGGTGTGTCTCACGCTCGACGGCCTGAAGTTCGCCCTTGATGCTGGTGGTGACCTGTTGCTCGTTCTCGCCAACGCTCTCCAGGGTCTGGCGGGTTTCTTGTTCAGTGCCCTGAATCTCAGCCGAAATGATGGCGCCGCTCTCGCCAACGCTCTCCAGAGCCTGGCGTGTCTCTTGCTCGGCCTCCTGGAGCTCGGCTTGGATAGTGCCCATGAACTCACCTGAGAGTTTGCGCATTTGACTGGTGACACGTCCAATCGTGCGGGCGACTTCCACCACGCGCTTGGGACCAACCAGCAAAATGGCGATGGCCAGAATAACCATCAACTCCCAGGGGCCGATGTTCAAGAAATTCACTGCTTTTCCCTCACTGCGTCATTAACTGTCTGCGCGATAGCCTCTTTATGCTCCACCAAGGCACCTAGCACGCCATTCACGAATCGCGGGGCACTGTCGGAGCCAAAGGTCTTGGCCAGTTCGACGGCCTCGTTGATAGCCACCTTGATTGGCGTCTTGCCATCCACGGCGAACTCGAAGATTGCGATGCGCAAGATGTTGCGGTCAATATAAGCCATCTGTTCCAGAGGCCAATCGGGAGCGTGGCGGTGGATGAAAGTGTCGAGCACAGGCTGGTACTTGAGCACGCTGTCCACCAGATGACGACTGAAGGCCGCCGCAGCCTTCGGCAGTTGGACTTCGGCCAGCCGCTGCTCCAGCACGATGGCGGGAGCGTGATGCGCACAGTCAATCTCATATAGCGCCTGCAGTGCCACGATGCGGGCCTGATGGCGATTCTTCACGCTTGTGGGCCTCCCGATTGCAGGCCGGTCATGCTCCCTCGGAAGGGTGGGCTACGTCCTCGATATGCACGTCAACGGACTGGACTTCCATGCCGACCATGTCCTGGATCGCGCGGGTAACCTCGGCCTGGATCTGGCGGCCGACGTTGAGCATATTGGCGTCTGGCTCGGTCACAACGTACAGTTCCACGCGCACGCTGTTTCCAATGACCTCAAGTTTAACGCCATTGTGCCGCAGGAGACGCCGTACACCCGCCGGTGAGACCAAGCGGGCCACACCCGGTACGGCCAGGGTCGTGAGACGGGCGATGGTCTCCAACACTTCCGGTGCGACCGTAATTTTGCCAATTTGAGGTTGCGCTTCCATCCAGCCCCCTTTGATCAACGATCAACATCTACATCGCCAGGCCGCCGTCCACCCTCAGTACCTCGCCGGTGATGAAGGAGGCTGTGTCGGAGGCGAGGAAGGCCACGGCGTTGGCGACATCCTGCGGCTTTCCGAATCTGCCCGCTGCTGTAATCTTGAGGGCCATGTCCTTGATCTCCTGGGGCAAATCGGTAGTCAGGTCCGTCTCTATGAACCCCGGCGCTACAGCGTTAACGGTGATGTTGCGAGAGCCAACCTCTTTAGCCAGGGCCTTGGTGAAGCCGATGAGTCCGGCCTTGGAAGAGGAGTAGTTCGTCTGGCCCGCCAGGCCAGCTACTCCAGAAACAGACGTGATGTTAATGATGCGACCGTAACGTTGCTTCATCATGGGCCGTATGGTGGCCTGGGCGCAATTGAAAGCACCCTTGAGATTGATGTTGAGCACCAGGTCCCAGTCGGCCTCTTTCATCCGCATGATCAGGTTGTCGCGAGTGATGCCGGCGTTGTTGACCAGGATGTCAACGTGCCCAAATTCAGCGACGGCGCGGTCGATCATGGCCCTGGCACTGTCGTGGTCGGCCACATCTACCTGGACGGCGATAGCCCGACGGCCTGTGTCGGCGGCGATTTCCTTGGCTACAGCCTCGGCCTTCTCCACCTGCAGGTCGGCCAGCACCACGTGGGCCCCGCACTGGGCCAAGGTCTCGGCGATAGCCTTGCCGATGCCCTGAGCGGCACCGGTAACGACGGCGACTTTGTCAGTTAGCGCGATCATATCCCCTCCCCTCCCGATCAAGTTCAAGCGTGGTACATCAGCTGCGTCTTTCACTTTGAATGATTTGCTGAATCTCTTGTTTGAGCACTGGCACTTTTTATCACAACACCCCACACAAGGTCATAGGGAACTGCGTTCCAAAGCCCAAATCCCAAACTCCAAATCCCAAAACTGCTCAACATTCCACTGCGAGTACTCGTGGCAGGCTGAATGTCATTCACAATCTTGGGGCAATAATGACATAGTCTATACCAAAGTACCGGTGTATCAATCGGTCTCGCATTCCGGCCATTGCTCTCCAGTCAATGTGGCTGTATTTTTGCCAGAGTTCCGTAGGTATATTTTTCGTTGCTTCACCGATAATCTCTAAACTGCGTACATAATGGCTCCTGTCGAGACATCTGGCCTCACTTTTCGCGGGCCAGGACCTGGGCGATGGTCAACCTCTCTACCGTGCGGTCTATGCGCCGCAGGAGGCCAGTGAGCACCTCTTTGGGTCCCACCTCGACGAAGCGCGTCACTCCCTGGGCGATCATCCAGCGCACCGACTCGGCCCAACGCACGGGCGAGGTCAGTTGCCGCCCCAGGGCGTCGCGGATATCGTCGGGATCGGTGAGCGGACGGGCAGTGGCATTCGCGACGACAGGGATGGCTGGCTCGCGGAACCGCGTCGCGTCGAGGACACGACGGAACTCGTCGGCAGCTTTGGTCATCAGTGGGGAGTGCGCCGCGATGCTCACAGCTAACCGGACCACCCGCCTGGCTCCCTGCTCCCTTGCCAGTTCCATCGCTTGCTCCAGCGCACCTGTCTCCCCGGAGATGACGAGTTGCCCAGGGCAGTTGTCGTTAGCGATGCCGACGTACTCGCCGCTCGGCTCGACTGAGCTTGCCGAAGTCTGCTCCCGCACCGCAGTGCAGATCGTTTCCAGTGGCTCACGCTCCAGCCCCAGCACAGCCGCCATACCGCCAGGGCTTTGCTCGCCAGCCTGTTTCATCAACCGGCCGCGCTCGCGCACGAGCCTCAGCCCGTCCTCAAAGGAGAGGGCTCCCGCCGCCACCAGCGCGCTGAACTCTCCCATGCTATGCCCGGCCACGTAGATTGGGCTATCCATACCGCGTTCTTCCAGTACGCGCAGCACGGCTACGCTGGTGGCAAGAATGGCTGGCTGCGTGTTCAACGTGTCATTCAGTAATTCGGCTGGCCCATCAAAACACAGCCGCGACAGAGCAATATCCAGGATACTATCGGCCTGGTCGAACACAGTGCGGGCTGCTGGAGAGGCGTCGTAAAGATCGCGCCCCATTCCTACGTACTGGGATCCCTGGCCTGGAAACAGATAGGCACGCATACGTCAATGTGCTCTCTGGCGAGGACGTGAAGCGCAATCACACATCACGTTTCGTGGTGCGTTATTCCTCTTCGATCTCGATGACTTCGATGCCCCGATAAGTACCGCAGGACAGACATACGTGGTGTGGTCGCACCGGTGCGCCGCACTGCAGGCAGGTCACCAATCGCGCAGCCTTGGCCTTCCAGTGGCTACGACGGTTTCTCCCACGGGTTTTTGATATTTTGCGCTTGGGCACTGCAGGCATGTATTCTTCGCCTTCCTTTCTGATTGACTCACTGCATCCCATTACAGGATTGGGTGGGGACGTATTATAGGGGTGAGCAATGAACCTGTCAAGGTATCTCACCACCACCGCTGTCGTGCTCCTTACTTAGACAGGTGGTTTGTTCTCCCTCATCTCCCGTTCGGCCTGGATGGCGTGGATGCCGTTTTCGATCACTGTCAGCGCCCGCTTCATATCCTGCTCCAGTTTGCAGAGCACGTCGAAGGCGTAGTCATCGGCCCCGGCGCGGACGCTTTCCGCCTCCCGCTCGGCCTGCTCGTGGATGGTGGCGGCTTGCGACTTGGCGGCCTGAGCGATGCTGTGTTCTGCCGTGAGTTGAGCTGCCTCACTACGTGCCAGCGTGACGATGCGTTCCGCTTCCTCGTGGGCCTGGGCTATGGTGCGCTCTTTCTCGCGGATGATCCGCTCGGCGCGCCGTACCTCGTCGGGGATCGAAATGCGCATCTGGTCAAGCAAGGGCCAGATGCGGCGCTCATCCACCAGCCGCAGGCCGCTGAAGGGCAATCGCTTACTCCCTTTGATAGCTTCTTCCAGACGGTCTATCAGGTGCAAAATGTCCATATCGGCCTCCGACGTTTAATCGCGCAGTGAAACTAGTGGCACAGGTTCGTGGTTCTTCTCTCGCTCGCATCGTTTTACCTCCAGCGCGGCCGCGACGTGTGGGGAAACCATCCCACTCACGTCGCCTTTCAGTAGCGCGATCTCCTTAACGATGCTGGAACTCAGGAAAGCGTGGGTCTGGCGCGTCATCAGGCACACGGACTCGACCTCTGGCGCAAGTTGGCGGTTCGTAAGTGCCATCTGGTACTCCAGTTCGAAGTCGGAGATCACGCGCAGCCCGCGCACGATAGCCTGTGCTCCAATCCGGCGCGCAAACTCCACCGTCAATCCGTTATAGGAAGCTATGCGCACGTTGAGCAGATCAACCAGGGCCTGGCGCGCCAATTCGACCCGTTCCTCGATGGTGAACATCAGGTTCTTCGCTGGCCGGTCGTAGACGGCGACCACCAACTCATCGAAGATATTGGCTGCACGAGTGGTGATGTCCACGTGTCCCAGGTGAATGGGGTCAAAGGTGCCAGGGTAGATGGCGATGTGGGTCAACTGACTTCTCCTTCACCTTTCCAAAACTGCGCCACCCGCCGGGCAAGAAGCCGGTTGTCCGGGTCAGCCAGTTCTGGATCGGTCTCGAAAAAGCGACGGGCGGCCTCGCGGGCGGCCTCGACCAGCCGCAGATCGGTCACGCTGGCCAGCTTGAGGTCGGGGAAGCCCGACTGGCGGGTGCCGAGGAACTCGCCGGGTCCGCGCAATTCCAGGTCCTTCTGCGCTAGCAGGAAGCCATCGTTGGTAGCCTCGACCGCCTGCAATCGCTCCTGTGCCTCAGGAGAGGAGGAATCGGAGACCAGCAGGCAGTAGGAGTCGTGTTCGCCCCGGCCCACGCGGCCCCGGAACTGGTGGAGTTGCGCCAGGCCGAAGCGGTCGGCCCCTTCAATGAGCATCACCGTGGCGTTGGGCACGTCAATTCCCACCTCGACGACGGAGGTAGAGACCAGGATGTCCAGTTCTCCCTGGGCGAAGCGAGCCATCGTGGCCTCTTTCTCCTTGCCTTTCATACGCCCGTGCAACAGGCCCAGCCGCAGGTCGGGGAAGATGTGCTTCTGGAGGCGCTCGTGCTCTTCGACGGCGGCTTTGGCCTCGATCTTTTCCGATTCCTCCACCAGCGGGCAGATGATGAATACCTGGCGACCCTTTTCGGTCTGGCTGTGCACAAAGGTGTAGGCCCGTTCCCGCTCGGTGGGCAGAATCAAGCGGGTCACGACCGGTTTACGCCCCGGCGGCATCTCGCCGATGATCGAGACGTCCAGGTGCCCCCACAGCGTCAGTTCGAGGGAGCGTGGAATGGGGGTGGCGGTCATCACCAGTAGATGGGGATTGTAGCCCTTCTGCCGCAGCGCAGCTCTCTGGCGCACACCGAAGCGGTGCTGCTCGTCAACCACCGCTAATGCCAGTTCCTTGAACTGCACGCCCTCCTGGATCAGTGCGTGGGTGCCCACGACGACGTCCACGCCGCCATCGGCCAGCCTGGCGTAGATCTCCTCCCGCTCCTGGCCGGTGACACTGCCTGTGAGGAGGCGCACAGTCGGTCTGTGACCCGGCATCTGTTCCAGGAGGCGACCGATAGTCTGATAGTGCTGCTCGGCCAGGATTTCGGTGGGGGCCATCAGCGCTGCCTGAGCGCCAGTGGTCACCGTCAGGGCCATCGCTGCCGCTGCCACGACCGTCTTACCCGAGCCTACATCCCCCTGCAGGAGCCGGTTCATTGGCCGGTCCGACCGCAGGTCGGCCACGATTTGCCGCAAGGCCCGCTGCTGGGCGTTGGTCAGCTCAAACGGCAGGGCGTGAGTAAAGCCGCGCAAGGTGGTATCGTCCACCGGCAATGGCTTGCCCGGTACCGAGCGCCACAGGTGTCGCCGGCGCAGCAGGCCGATCTGCAACACGAACAACTCGTCGAAGGCCAGCCGGTAGCGGGCTCGCTTCAGTGATTCCTTGTTGTCAGGGAAATGAACCTGGACGATGGCGGTCTCCAGATCAAGCAGATCCTCCTCCTGACGCACCGATGCTGGCATGTGGTCGGGCAATCGCTTGGACCAGTAGTCCACGGTACGTTTCACCAGGCGGCGCAGCCACTTGGCGCTGATGCCCCCCGTGAGGGGATAGACTGGCACGAGACGGGCCGTGTGCAACAGTTCCTCTTCCAGTGTTTCCCACTCGGGGGAGTTGAAACACAGCCGCCCCAGGTATTCGTTCACCTTGCCGCTGATGACGATCTGTTGACCGGCTTTGATCTTGTCGGCCAGGTAGGGCTGGTTAAACCAGGTGACCTCGATGGAGCCGGTGCCGTCGGAGAGGGTGGCTTTGAAGAGCGTGCTGCCTCCTCTGGTCTCGCGCACGCCGGCATCCCAGACCTGAGCGATGACGGTGACCTCTTCGCCGTACTCGAGCCGGTTGATGGGCTTGAGTTGAGAGTAGTCTTCGTGGCGGCGAGGGAATAAGTACAGCATGTCGCGGATGGTGTTGACGTCTAGCTTGGCCAGCCGCTGGGCCTGCTGGGGGCCCACTCCTTGCAGGACAGTGACCGGGGAATCGAGGCCGGTGCGTGCCTGGGCGGAAGCCCGTGGAGTAGGAGCCGGCCTTTCGACTGAGCGCGGCTTCGCCGCAGTCTCACGACGAGGCCGAGCCTGGGGAGAGATGTCTGGAGGAGAAGGTGCTTTCTCTCTCTTTTCCTCCTGTCCAAGAGAGGGTGCGGCCTTGAGCATTTCCAGCAATGTGGCCACGGCCTCCTGGCGGGCCGTTTGATCAGGGAGGCTGCCGTAGACGCCTAAACGGTCGGCTACTGCCTGGATCCAGTCGTCCGCCTCAGGTCCAAAGGCAGCCCTGGCTTCCTGCGACCAGGTGTCGGTATAGCGGGCCAGGCCGCCGAAGACGGCCCGATCCTGACACTTTTCTGCCTCCAGGCGGAGAATGTTGGTCAGTTTCTTAACGGGTGTTGTCATGTCTTATCCAGTGATCACGGCGGCCACGCCCAGTCCTCGCGGCCCTACGTGGGTGCCGATGATGGTGGTAACTGCGACGGTGAGAAAATGGCTGGGTGAGCAAAGATCAGCCAAACGACGGCGGAGATCTTCTAGCTCGGGAGCATAAGTGTGGAGGATTGCCAGCCGCTCCAATGGCCCTAAGGCGCGCGTGAGTTCTACCAATCGCTCGATGGCCCGGTGTCTCGTCCGCGTCCGTCCCAGGTCTCTGACCTTGCTCAGAAGTACTTCCACAATTGGCTTGATGCGCAGGATCTGAGCGGCTTTCGCCCGTGCCCAACTCACCCGCCCACTGCGGCGCAGGTACTCCAACGTGTCGAGCATTGCAAAGACGCGCACCCGGGGCTTCATGTCTTCGACCAAGGCCAGGATCTCCTGGGCGCTCTGGCCATCCGCGGCTGCTTCGGCCGCCGCGATGGCCATCCAACCGAGGCCCATCGTGATCTGTTCTGAGTCTACGACGTACACCTTCAACTCCGGCGTCTCCTGCGCGCCCAGGTGAGCGACGTTGTACATCCCGCTCAGGCTGGCCGAGACCACGATAGCAATCACTTCATCCGCCTCGCCGACCAGGTCGCGATACGCCGTGGCAAATTCGTGGGCCGGCGGCACGGAGGTGGTCGGCACGGCCTGCATCGTGGGCAGTTGGGCGTAGAACTCCTCCCGGCTGAGACCCCCGGAAGAAGGCTCATCTCGATAACTGCGATTGCCGATCTGGACGTAGGCTGGCACGACGGAGATGCGCAATCGGGCCGCCACTTCGGGGGGCAGGTCGGATGTGCTATCGGTGACAATGCGTACTCGGCTCATTGAGGTAGTACCTTTGGCATTCCCTCGTACACCACCAGACCTATCCCGTCCGGCCCAATATGGGAAGCCAGTAGTGGGCCATAGAGCAGGATAGGGAACTTGTGGCCCGGTGCGATGAGTTCCAGCCGTTCCCGCAATGCCTTGGTTTTCTCAGTGGGGTAGGAGGTGCTCTGCAAGATGGCCATCTGTTCGATGTCGGAGAACTCATTGGCAAACTCAGCCAGTTTGTCTATCGCCCGTTCACGGCTGCGGACCTTCTCCATAGGGATGATCTGGCCCTGTTCGATCGCCAGGAAGGGCCTGATGCTCAACATGGCACCCAGAATGGCCTGGGCCGGGCTGATGAGATGGCTGTGCTCCAGATAGTCTAGCGTATCGGTTACGAGAACAATGTAGATACGTCGGATCATTCCCCGGATCTGGCGCACGGTCTCGCCCAGCGGAACAGACTTGCGGGCCAATTGTGCCGCTTTCTGCACCAGGATGCCTAAACCCAGGGAGAGTGTTTCCGAGTCCATAACTATGATGTCGCAGCGGCCCAGGAACTCGAGGGCCGCAATCTGGGCTTCGCGGTGAACGAGGCTGAGGCTGGCTGAGGAGTGGAGCGAAATGATCTGATCGGTATGGCGCGTCAGGCGACTGTACAAGCGCCAGAACTGCTCAGCCGTCGGGCCGACGATCCTGGGATGGATGCGATCGCGTAGCATGCGGAGAAGCAACTCCTCGTGGTCCAAGTCCTTGCCGTCCTGGTATACTTCGAGCGCTTCAACTGAGCCTTCGGGCCGAGCCTCAGGCCGAGGGCTCAGCGTCGAAGCCTCGGTCGAGTTATCTTCGCGGTCAATGCAGATGGTCAACGGTAAGATGGTGACTCCGAGCCGTTTGGCAACAGACGGTTCGATAGCTGCTGCGCTGTCGGTAACGATGTAGACTCTGGACACGGAACCTCCAAAGTTAGTAATTAACGGTGATGGTCATTCTACTGAAAGGATGTAGTGATAATGAGGCTGTCCGCCAGGGATGACCTCGACTTCCTGGTCAGGCCAATTCTGCTGCAGGAGATCGGCGAGCGCGTTGGCGTCGCCTTCGCTGACGGCTTCGCCGTGGTACAGGGTGATGATCTCGTATTGGGCGGTATTCATCTCCTCCAACAGCGCCTGCACTACCTCTTCGACTGTGGTGCCGGTTACCTTCAGTTCCCCGTCGTGCAGGCCGATGATCTGTCCATCGGCGATCTCCAGGCCGTTGATCGTCACCGAGCGGGTTGCGAAGGTGATCTCCCCTGTCTCGATCTCTTCCATCGCGCTCGTCATAGCGGCCACATTGGCCTCGAGATCGGTCTGATAGTTAATCGCCAGCAGTGCCGCGATGCCCTGCGGGATAGAGCGACTGGAGATGACGGCCACGGGTTTGCTGCTGAGTGCGCAGGTCTGATTAGCCGCCAGGATGACGTTGCTGTTGTTGGGCAGCAGAATCACCTGCTCAGCCGGCAGGCTCTCGATGGCCTCTAGCAAGTCCTGGGTGCTGGGGTTCATTGTCTGACCGCCATGCACGATAGCGCTCACGCCCAAACTCTGGAAAACGCGCGCCAGCCCATCACCCATGACGACAGCCACGACGCCAATCTCCTGGAGGGGCTGGCTCGAGGGGGACAGCGGCACCTCGCGCTCGGCGATAAAGTCCTGATACTGGGCCTGCATGTCCTCCACCACGACGTCGCGCAGCGAGCCCAGGCTGGCTCCGTAACTGATGGGGATGCCGGGGTCGGGCACGTGTATGTGCAGCTTGACCGTCGTAGGGTCGCCCACGGCAAGTGGGCACTCGCCCATTTCCGCGATTTCTTGGCGGATGGTGTCTATATCCAGTTCTTGTCCGACGATGAGGAACTGTACATCGTAGCCATAGCCGACCTCGGGCTTTATCCCTGTGGCGATAAGATCCACCGCTTCGACCAGTTGCGCGTCCACGGCGACGGGTTCTCCTCGCATGTAACGCAACATTCCTTCCAAAATGACGAATAATCCCTGGCCGCCGGCATCTACCACACCGGCCTCTGCGAGCACCGGGAGCAGTGAAGGGGTGAGCATAACAGCTTCGTGAGCGGCGAACACCATCTGCTCTAGCATGCGCATCAGATCCTCTGTGCCCTTCGCTGCTCGGGTCGCCGCATCGGCGACAGCGCGGGCGACGGTGAGGATCGTGCCCTCGACCGGCTTGACCACGCCTCTGTAGGCCGTCGTCGCCGCTTCCTGGCAGGCGGCGGCCAGGTCTTGAGCGTGATAGGCCTCCTTCTCGTCCATGCTGCGCGCGAACCCGCGCCAGATCTGGGAGAGGATGACGCCAGAGTTGCCCCGAGCGCCCATCAGTGCGCCGTGAGCCACCTGACGGACTACCTGCCCCACGTTGCGCTCTGGAGAGTCTTTGATCTCGTCCCAGGCGGACTGCATCGTCAACACCATGTTGGTTCCCGTGTCACCATCGGGGACCGGGTAAACATTGAGGACGTTGATGGCGGTCTGGTGATGTTGAAGCCAGGCCAGCGCGGCTTGGAACAACTGCTTGAAAACCTGACCGTCTGTGGTCAGATTCGGAGACCTTCGTATGGTCGTTGATAATCTCTCGTCCGTCAACCTGCTAGTTCTCCTCAATCAATATCACTGACGCGCAGCCCTTCGACGTGGACATTGATCTCGGCGACTGGTACGCCCAGCGCCCGCTCGACACTGAACTTGACAACATTCATAACACTGCGGGCCACAGCGACGATGCGGGTGCCGTACTCGATGATCACGTAAACGTCAATGGTGATCTGGTCGTCCTTGATGTGTACCTCAACCCCGCGCTTGCTGTCCCGTGAGAGAACGTTGACGATGCCGGAGGTCAGGTCCTTGGCCGCAGTTCCCACGACGCCGTAGCAGGTCAGCACTGCCTCGTTCACGATGCTGGCGATGGCTGTGGTCGAGACCTCGATGCGTCCCATACTGGGTTGTCTTTCTGACATGAATCCCTCCGTCAGGGTGGTAGGCTGGTGCTAGCAGTTTCCCCATCTACCGCACCGCTCCCCGTGGTTGCACGAATATCCCTCTTGTGGTATGATACGCCCCGCTACGAACTATGGCGAGGTGATACGAATGGCAAAGTGTGAGATGTGCGGTAAAGGCCCTCAGTTTGGGCATAACGTCAGCCACTCCAAACGAGCGACCAAACGTAAGTTCAAACCCAACGTCCAGCGGGTGCGGGTGGAGGTCAGTGGTCAGACGCGCCGTATGTATCTCTGCACCCGCTGCCTGCGGACGATGAACAAGACTCGTTAGACTCTAGCGCCCGCTCTCTTCTTGTGCCGGCCCCCTATAACCGGGGGCTTCTTTTTTGCCTGCCGGACGTCTGCTGTCCGCTTTCGACTCGTGAGTCTTCGCTCCGTGCGCGCCCCCTGCGGCCTGCCTCGCGGATGGTCTTGATTGCCGCTGCGACCCCCTCCGGTGCACCGAAGATAGCTTCTCCGGCCACCAGCACCGTCGCGCCAGCGGCCACGACCCGCTCCGCTGTCTGTGGCCCGATGCCGCCGTCCACCTCCAACTCTGCTTCGCTCCCGGCGCTATCTAGCATCTCCCGCACCCGTGCGATCTTGGGCAGTGTGTGCTCGATGAGGGACTGTCCTCCGAAGCCCGGGTTGACGGTCATCACCAGCACCAACTCCACGTCGTTCAGGATCTCGCTGATAGCGGCCGCTGGCGTGGCCGGGTTCAGGGAGACGCCGGGACGCACGCCCAGTTCTCGCATCTGCTGCAGGACGCGATGTGCGTGCGGTGTGGCTTCGATGTGGATGGTGAGCCCAGCGGCGCCAGCCTCGGCGAAGGCAGGCACGTGCTGCACCGGGTCGCTGATCATCAGGTGTACGTCGAGTGGCAGTTGCGTGACGCGCCGCAAAGCTCGCACGATGGGTGGACCGACGGTGATATTCGGCACGAAGTGGCCGTCCATCACGTCCACGTGGATATAGTCCGCACCTGCGGCCTCGGCACTTTGGATCGCTTCGGCCAGACGGGTGAAATCGGCGGCGAGTATGGAGGGGGCAATTTTGATTGGCCAGGTCATTGAGGAAATATGATACAACGAGTTGGGAGATTTGGCAACTGGCGCTCGTTGCCAGATGCTAGATGCTGGATGCTGGATGTTTACCTTTTGAGGGGGAACGCTGGCGCAGTTGCCCGCAGCCGGCCTGGATATCTACCCCCCGGCGCACGCGCAGCGTGTGGGGGACGAGGTGCCGCTCCAGGATAGCGGCGAAGGTGGCCACTGCAGCGCGGGAGGACGGCCGGTTCTCGTAGCCAGGGGTGGGGTTGAGCGGGATGAGGTTGACGTGGGCCAGGATGCCTATGAGACGGGCAGCCAGCGCCTGGGCTTGCTCCGGTGTGTCGTTCACGCCCTCGATGAGCGCCCACTCGAAGCTGACCCGCCGACCCGTGCGCCTGACGTAGTGGTGGCAGGCCTCGAAGAGGGCGTCGAGCCCGTAGCGCTGGTTGATGGGGATGAGTTGGTCGCGCAACTGGTCGGTGGCGGCGTGTAGAGAGACGGCGAGCGTGATCTGTAACCCTTCCTCCGCCAGCATCTCGATACCCGGTACCACCCCCACGGTGGAGAGGGTGATGTGCCGTTGGCCCAGGTTAAAGCCTTGGGGGTCAATCAGGCGGCGGATGGCGGCCAGGGAACCGTCGTAGTTGAGCAGCGGTTCGCCCATCCCCATCAGCACGACGTTGGTCAACCGCTCCCTGTCGGCGCGGAGGATGCGGGCAAAGTGTAGGGCCTGGGCGACGACCTCGCCGCCGGTGAGGTCGCGGCGGAAGCCGGCCTGCCCGGTGGCGCAGAAAGCGCAGCCGACGAGACAGCCCACCTGGGTGGAGATGCAGACGGTGCGGCGGCGCTCGTAGCGCATCAGCACCACCTCGACCATCTCGCCGTCCGCCAGGCGGAGCAGGTGCTTGCGTGTTTCCCCATCGGCCGACTCTAGCGTGTCCACCACCTGCGGCACGCCGATGGTCGTCTCGGCCGCCAGCCTTTGGCGCAGCGACCGCGGCAGGTTGGTCATCTGGTCGAGGTCGGTCGCCAGGTGGACGTAGAGCCACTCCCAGAGTTGGCGGGCGCGGTAGGCCGGCTCGCCCCAGCCCGCCAGCAGAGACTGGAGGGAGGGGAGGGAGAGGTTGTAGAGGTGGATTGCGGATTGCATGGCACTCATTTACCGAGGGGGAGCGACAGTGCTTGAATTGTAACACGTCAGTCGAATGGTAGCAAGTTGCCTGGCGCGATCATCTGTCCGGCCGTGCTCGCTTCCATACAGTTGTCAATTCTGCAATACCCGCACACACCAGGTCCGGCTTCACCGGCGAGGCGGCCAGGTCGGTCTCGGTGGAGATGCCCGAAAGGACGAGTATGGTGGTCAGCCCGGCCCGCACGCCTCCGGCAATGTCGGTATCGAGCCGGTCGCCCACAACAGCGGTGGTCTCTTTGCTGGGGCCGGTCTCCGAGCGCGCCCCCATTCGCCGCATGGCTTCCTCGTACATCCACGGCTCTGGCTTGCCGACGACGACCGGCGCGACGCCGGTGGTGGTCTGCAGCGCCGCCAACTGCGCGCCGTTGCCCGGCACCGGCCCCCGCTCGGTGGGATAGCTTTTGTCCGGGTTGGTGCCGATGAAGCCGGCCCCGGCGTGGATGAGCAGTGCCGCCGTTGCCAATTTGCCCCACGTCAGTTGGCGATCCCAACCGACGACGACGTACGTGGCCCCTGCGCCGGTTTCGCCGGTCAGCACAAAGCCATGCCGCTCCAGCGCGCGCCGCACGCCCTCATCGCCGATGGCGTAGACGCGAGTGCCAGGTGGGGCTAGGCCCGCCAGGTAGGCGGCGGTGGCCTGGGCAGAGGTCAGCACACACTCGGCCGGAACCTCGACGCCGAAGCGGGCCAGCTTGGCCACGTATTGCACCGGCAGCCGGCTAGAGTTGTTGGTTGCGAGGACAAAGTCAATGCGACGCCGGCGCAGGAAGGCGAAGAACTCTTGCAGGCCGTCCATCGGTTCGTCGCCGCGCCACAACACGCCGTCCATATCTATGATCAGGTGGCCGATGGCTTGGAGTTTGGGCTTTGGGCTTTGGGATTTCGGCGCTAGCCGCTCATAGTCGGCGGGGGTGTCTACGTCGGATAGTGTGTCGGGATCGGGCACTTTGATGGTAGCGACCTCGTCGGGGTGGCGGGCGATGACAGAGCGCCCTCCCTCGTCGCCGCCGACGGCAGCCAGTTCGGGGAAGAGGCGGCGGGCGAACAAGACCGGCGTGCTCCGCTGTCCGGCGTGCGTGGGATGGACGATGGATGCACCGGTCTCCTCGAAGCGGGCCACCAGTGCCGGCAGCAGATCGGGCGTGATCAGCGGTTGATCGCACTGCAGGAAGATCGCGGCCTCGGTCTCGGGCGGGAGTGCGGCCAGCCCCACCTGCACCGATGTGCTCAGCCCCTCCTCCCAGCGCCAGTTCATCACGGCCTGCACGGGCCGCGCACCCAGCGCCGCGCGCGCGGCCTCCGCCTGGCAGCCCAGCACGACGATCACCGGCGCAAGTCCCGCAGCCAGTGCCACATCGGCGACGTGGGCCAGGAGCGGAACACCCCCCCAATCGAGAACTTGCTTGGGCTGGCCGAAGCGGGTGGACGCTCCCGCGGCCAGGATGATGGCGGCCACTTGTTTCACGATACCTATCTATGCCTCCGTGTCTTCGTATGCTCGGGCCGGTCTCCAGACCGTGCCCGCTGTGGCTCGGCGTTAGCGGAGCGACGACCGGCCACAGCTTGGGGCCTCCTGTGTTCCTGGCGCTCAATCGGCACCTTCGCCGATGAGCGGGATGCGCTTGAGAACCAGACGGGGCGGCAGGAAAGCCACGAGCAGCGAGAGCGCGCCACCGAGCGCCAACCCGATCAATTGGCCAATGATCCTGGGGCCGCCGAGCATCTGCAAGAGCGGGGCTGGTCCGAGGAAGATTGCCAGGATAAGAGCCTGAAATCCGGTTTGTACCAGCGTGGCCAGACAACTGGCACCGCCCGACGTCATGCGGCGCGGGTCCGTCCAATCCAACCTGGCGCTGGTGATGCCAAAGGCCAGGTTGAGGCCGGTATTGCCGGCGACGACGAAGGCCACCACCAGCCAGCCAAAGATCACGTCGCCCAGTGCAGCCCGCTGTAGCGCACCGATGCCGATCAGGAGCACCGAACCGACCGCCAGTGTGGGCAGGAAGGCGGTCAGCCACTTGGCGAGCGCCAGTTGACCGGCACTGACCGGCGCGCTCTTTAGAACCCAATAGTGTTTGCCCTCCTGGGAGAAGCTCATCATCGCCAGACGGGTGGCGAGTCCCCAGCAGGCGAAGAGAGCGATTAGAATCGTAAAGTAGAAAGCGTACTGCTGCATAAACTGGGCGAAGGGATGATCCGTGTCCCCCCTGTCGCTGGATAGCATCATGACGGCGTAGATGATGGCAAAGATGACCGGGCTGATCAACTGCGAAAGATGGCGCAGGTCGCGCCGCAACATCCGCAAGTCCTTCTGCAGAATGGTGCTGACGACGGGCGACAACAGCGGGAGTCGTCTCGCTGGAATGCCGGTACGGGAGGCGGTGCGCCTGGGCTTGCGCCCCGGAGCGGCCCGCACCCTGGCCCATCCCGAGTAGTAGAGTCGCTCGGCCACGCGCAGCGAGAGCGCGAACACGCCCACGGCCAGCCCGACGCTCAGCGTCAGGTACCCCAGGCCGGCGAGCCAGCGTCCCTGCCCCAGAGCCATCAGCCCCAGCCCAGGCCAGGCCAGTGGGAACCAGGTACTGCTGAACCGGCTCAATGTACCGGCGACCTGTGCGAAGCTGGAGGCCGTTCCCCACTCGCCGCTTCCCAGCGACCGGCTGAGGTTGGTCCACTGGGAGCACAACATGCCGAAAATGGCACCCAGGAAGGAGATCACCTCAAACACCCGCCGGGCCGGGAAGATGCGCACGACCGCCATCACCAGCAGCGCGCTCAGGCCGGCAGCGGCCAATATCTGGAGCGCCAGCAGCAGCAGCGCCAGCGGGTAATAGAGTACGTTGTAGCCGCTGGCCGTTCCCAGCCCCCACAACACCGGCATGGTGAAAATGCCTATATATAGGAAGTTGGGCAGGACAGCCTGGAGCAGCTTGGCGACAAAGACGGCGCGGGCCGGAACCGGGGAACTGAGCAGCAGATCCATGTCGCCGGACAAGTAGAGGGCCTGCAGCAACACCTGGAAGCTGATGAGAAACACGACCAGAAAGGCGCCGCTCAGCAGCATAACAGGCACGTTCTCCAGCAGCGCCGTTCCGAGCATCTCCGTAACCTCTGGCCGCTGCAAGAACGAAAAGGTTATCCAACTGAACGCGAACGCACCGGCAGCCAGGCCCAGCATCACGATGATAAAGGCGATGTATCCGAAGAGACTGCGCCCTCTGGCCCGGCGCAGGCCATTGAGAAAGATCCACCAGCGGGCGCGCAGTAGTTTCCAGACAGCGCGTGTCAGCATCGCCGCAGGCGTCATCGCAGCACCTCGGCGATCTCGGCGTACTCCGCGCCTCCGGTGAGGCTGAGGAAGATGTCCTCCAGGCTGGCCTCTCCCGCGCTCATCTCCCGCAGTTCGTCCATCGTCCCGACGGCGACCAGTTGGCCTTCGTTCAGGATGCCGATGCGGTCGCACATGCGCTCGGCGATCTCCAGGATGTGCGTGGAGAGAAAGACCGCCGCCCCCCGGTCGGCCATCTGGCGCAGGATGTCCTTGATCATGCGGGCGCTCTTGGGGTCGAGCCCGGAGGTGGGTTCGTCGAGCACCAGCACGCGGGGGTCGTGCACCAGCGCGGCGGCGATGACTGTCTTCTGGCGCATGCCGTGGCTGTAAGAATCTATCAGGCTGTCAGCGGCCTCGTCCAGGTCAAAGAGGCGCAGCAGTTCCTCGAGGCGGTGCTCGACCTGACCGGCGGGCACATTGTAGAGATCGCCGATGAAACGCATGAACTCGCGGCCCGAGAGCTTGGGGTAGAGGTGGGGCTCCTCGGGCACGTAGCCGGAGGCGGCTTTGGCGGCGATGGGCTCCTGCTGCACGTCGTGGCCGGCGACGAGAGCCCGCCCGCGCGTGGGCCGCAGCAGCCCCACGATCATCTTCATCGTCGTCGTCTTGCCCGCGCCGTTGGGACCCAAAAAGCCAAATATCTCGCCGCCGCGCACCCCAAAATCCAGCCCCTCGACGGCGCGGTGCTGGCCGTAGTACTTGGTCAGGTCAACGGTCTGAATCAGGGCACTGTCGCTATCTTTCATCTTACTCGGCCTCCTGGAAAGAATCTCAGGTCTCAAGGGGTTCAGTAGACGCTCGTTTCCTCATCTACCTGCGCTCCGAGGGACGCGAGGATCTCCACGAATCGGCGCGGAGCGATAACCCGGATGCCCTCGTACTCGCCCAGCACCAGCAGGTACTGGTCGCCGCTGACGATATAATCCGCCTCTCCTTCCCTGGCACAGGCCACGACGGCGTCGTCCTTGGGGTCGCGGGTCACCCCTGGCAGGAGAATCTGACCGGGCGTTACCTGTGCCTCGGAGAGCAAAGCGGTCAGGATCGCTGCCAGTTCCTCCTCTTCCAGGCACAGGTGCTTGGCAATGCGGGGATAAGAAAGGACGTGGACCAACTCATCTATCAGGTAGAGGGAAGTCACAAGGGTATAACGGCCCTCCAGCCAGGCATCCAGTATCCGGCGTGGGGGGCCCTGTTCAGCCACCAGGCTGCTGACCAGGACATTGGTGTCGAGGACGGCTTTAAGAGGCATCGGGTTGCAGGCTGCGCAGGCGGTAGAAATCAGTCCGTGCCTCTTCGATCAAACCGTCCAGTTCGTCGGGGTCGAGTTGTTGGCTCCGTGCTCGGATACTGGCGATGATTTCCTGCAGAGAGGCGACGGCTTGCTGCCGTCTGATCGTCTGCAGGAGACAAAAGTCCTCTATGCTGATGATGGCAGCGGTGGGTTCGCCGAACTTTTCCACGATGTACTGGGCTTGTCCGTAGCCCACCTCGTTGAGCACCCGCTTGATCTGAGCCCGAAGGTCAGAGGATGAGATGGTTCTTACCATTTGTCCCTCCGTAACTCAATCCGGTATGACCAGACCTGACAGGTTTTTGCCCGAAATGTGTTGTTCAAAACAGGTGACGAGTGGTAAATTGAGCCTCAAGTGACGAAAATTGTGAAAACCTGTCAGGTCTTGACGCCAAAACGGGAATTGCTGATCTCGGGTGATAGTTTTGTACAAGTTGTTCAAGTTGTAATCTCTACCTTGATTATACCAAGACAACTTCCGAAAGGCAAGCGGGAAAGAGGGTGCACTCCATAGAGAGTGAGCCCTCTTGGCGCGCTCGTCCTGCGTCTGCACGTTGCGTGGGGTGGTGGGCCGACCTGAAGGGCGGAAGGCGCACGCTGGGTGGAGGCGCTGCAGGCAGTGGCCGACCAGGGAGGTCGTGTCTGTCTCGTCCTCACTCCATCGTCTGCATCAAGGCTTCCAGACTACCGTCAATCTCTCGTTGGGCCTGCCGGATGATGGCAAGCAACTCCTGGGGTGTGCGTTTGTCCGACGTATCTGGCGCGTTGGGGTTGATGGCCTTCAGGTCATACTTTTTCTTGCGAATCGTATCAATGCTCACGTACCAACTGCGCTCACTCACCCGCTCCGGGTCATCAGGGGCGAGCGATAGCCGTTGGAAGAAATCATCAAAGCGCTCGATGGGGATCGCCGGTGTCGAGCAAGTGTTGGAACAGATCGGCGCACATCGCCTCCACCCGGTCGGGGAGCATGAGCTTATCCTCGTACTGTCTGGCGGTGTATCGTTCTTTCAATTCCTGCGGATTCACTTCCTGGCCAGTGAAGGGATCGGTCGCCGTCCGCTGCTCAATGTCCTCGCGGGTAACCTCCTGCTGATCCAGGTCCACCACCCGACGCACGACTTCGCTGGCCGCCAGGTAGCCATCCTCTTGCCCCATCCACATCGGGTATTCATAGACCGGCTCGCCAAAGTACTCGACGTTGTGGGCCGTGATAGCCTCGTCGGCCCGGCGCGCCGGGTCATTCCGCCGCCCGCCGGTGATGATGCGCGGCGTGGCCGTCAACCCGACCTGCACTGCGTTGGAGTTGTCCCTGAGGATGATGCTCCACTTGCCCCAGGCCGAACGATGACACTCGTCAATGATGATATGACTGAAATAGCCGGGCGGGTAGTTTTTACGCCAGAACCAGGGTTCGTCGTCCTCGTCGGTGATGTTGAGCGTCTGGTAGGAGGCGACCAGAATGCGAGCGTTCTTCTGCGGCTCGCGGGTAGTCACAATCTGGGCGTTGTCGTCAAAGACGGCGTGCATTTTGCCCCAACCCTGGGTGCGTAATTCGTCCCTGTCGCACACGAACAGCGCCCGCCGGAGTTGGCCCGCCTGAGCAAGTTTGTGGAGCAACTGAGCGGCGATGATCGTCTTGCCGATACCGGTGGCCAGAGAGAGCAACACGCGATTGCCGCCCCGCGCAATCTTCTCCAACGCGGCGCGGATGGCTGCGTCCTGAAAGTACCAACGGGCGGCCTCGCCTCCCTTGTAGGGCATCAGCAGGGCTTGCGCCTGGTCACCCGACAACGAATACTCCTTGAGCGCTTCGTAACGGGCGCGGAGATCGTCGGGGGTTGGAAACTCTTCCAGCGGCAAGTTGTCCACCGTCTGGCCGGTATCCTTCGCCCACTCGGCGTATAGGTGGCCGTTGGTGGAGAAGACGAAAGGCACGTTGAACCGGAGGCGGTAGTCACGACCCTGCTGGATGCCCAGGGCGGGGAACTCGCTCTCTTTCTTGGCCTCGATGATCGCCACCGCCAGCGGTGATTGGCCTGGCCCGACGGGGAGACAAAGCAGATAGTCAGTACGGCCCTTGCGCTTGCGCGGCCGGCCGCCAATGATGTCGGCGCCACCAACGGTGCGCTCGCGGCGGATCAGGTCCTCGGTCCAGCCACGGTCGCGCAATTTGGGGTCAATCAACTCACGGCGGGTTTGGTCCTCGTTGCGATTCATGGAGCACGTCTCTTGTTTTTTCGCCAGGGCCAGGTTGGTCTTGCCTCAAGGGCCACCGCCCCGCTTCCTCCACCACAACTGGAGCTGCCAGGCGAAAAACGCGGGAGCCTGTCCTGAGCCGAGTCGAAGAACCGTGGGCTTGTCTTACGGCGAAAGGTGATCGTCATGCCCTGTCCTGAGCCCTTCGACTTCGCTCAGGGTAGGCTCTGTCGAAGGACTACAGAGGGCGCGCCCTCCCGCCTGGGCCTGGGTTGGCGACGGATTTTCTGTTTGTCAAACGTTGGTATCTTGTTACGCTGCCGTGCCTTCCAAACCGTCAAAATCCACACGACTCAATGTCGGTTACTACCTTGACAACGTCACATTAGCATCAGCCGGATGGCAGCCATCCGGGCGAATGGCAGCCATTCGCATGCACCTGCTGCAAGCTCCAGGCGGACGACAGTCCACCGCGAGCCTGAGGCCGGATGGCTCCCATCCGGCTGGAATATTGAACCATCGTGCGCTGTCGGTTCGCAACCAGGCTCAGCAGCAAATCATCACCGGGCTTTGTGTTCAAGAAGCTGGCTGCAGAGCAGACCTCCGAGATTCTGAACGATCTCGGAGGTCTTGGTCCAGGCCTTGCTCACTGCTGCAAGAGCTTGACCGCCCCGCCTACAATCGAACCCTCGCCCATTGACTTCCCACCCTCCGAGGGCGCGAACTCCAGGATGCGGTCGGCCAGGCGGGAGAACGGCAGCGATTGGAGCCAAATGGCCTTAAGGCTACAAACGCGGCCAGTCCCCTGCAGCGTAGCCAGGAAGAGCCCCTCGCCGCCGAAAATCATAGACTTCAAGTTGCCCGCCTGCTGGATGCTGTAACTGATGGTAGTCTCGAACGCGACGATGCACCCGGTATCAACCATGATCTTCTCGTTGTTGAGGTGCTTCTCCACGATCGTGCCACCCGCGTGGATGAAGACCATGCCATCGCCGCGGAGCCGCTGGAGGATGAAGCCCTCGCCGCCGAAGAGCCCGGCCCCGATCTTTTTGTTGAAAGCAATACTCAGCTCGGTGCCCAGCGCAGCACATAGGAAAGAGTCTTTCTGGCAGATCAGCTCGCCTTGCGCCTCATCCAAGTCAATGGCGATGATCTTTCCCGGGTAGGGCGCTCCGAAGGCCGCGTGCCTCTTCCCTTCACGCGCAGAGTTGGTAAAGTGCGTCATGAATAGCGACTCGCCGGTGATCGCCCGCATCCCAACGCTCACCAGCTTATCCAGGAAGCCGGCCTTCGGCTTAGAGCCATCCCCCATCTTGGTCTCAAAGCCGATGCCGTCTTCTACGTACATCATCGTCCCGGCTTCCGCGATCACGGTCTCGCCGGGGTCCAGTTCGATCTCTACGAACTGAAGGTCGTCGCCGAAAATCTTGTAATCAACCTCGTGCTATGGAGTGGGCTCTCATCAGGCCAACCACACGTTGCTAGGGCCGGATCGTCGCGTCGGCGGGCATCCCCGGCTTGAGGTCGTGGCCGGGGTTGGGGATGCGCACCTTGACGGCAAAGACCAGGTAGACGCGCTCCTCCTGCGTTTGCACGTTGCGCGGGGTGAACTCCGCCTCGCCCGCGATACTCGCCATCTGACCCACGAACACGCGCTCCGGGAAAGAGTCCACCCGCACCTCCACCTCCTGCCCCACTCGCACCTGCCCGACGCGATTCTCCGGGATGTAGATCACCAGCGTCACCTCGTCCAGGTTGGCGATGGTGAGCAGCGGCGCTCCCGCTGTGGCGGTCTCCCCGGTCTGACCGCTGCGGCTGGTGACGATGCCGTCCATCGGAGCGGTCAGCGTGAGTTGGGCGATCTGGGCGTCAATCAGGCGCACGGCAGCCTCGGCTTGTCGCACCTGGGCCTCGGCCATCGCGATCTCCTCCTCGGTCGGGCCGGCCTCCAGTTCATCCAGCGCGGCCTGCGCGGCTGCCACCTGCGCCTCGGCCAGGCAGTGCTGCATTTCAGCGGTGTGGAGTTGGGCCTCAAGCGTGAGCGGGTTGGCGCGTATGGCCCACAGGGCGTTGAGGTACTGCTGAGCGCCTTCCAGTTCGGCCTGGGCCTGTGTCAGCGCCGCCTGGGCCGCCTGCAACTGGAGATACCAGGTGCGCGCCACGTCGCCTCCCTGTTCGGCGTACAAGTTGTGCTTCAGTTCCGTCTCCGCCAGGCTCGCCTCTGCCATCGCGACGTTCTGTTCGGCCAGGCGCACCTGGGTCATAGCGCCGTTGATCTCGGCGTCGAGCGAGAGAGGATTGCTGATCGCATCCTGAGCATGAATCACAGCCTGGGCTGCTCCGTCTCGTCCGGCCTGCGTCTGGGCCAGCCCGGCCCGCGCCGCGGCGATCTCCTCCGGGCGCGCGCCGGCCAGCACGCGGGCCAGACTGGCGCGAGCGGCTGCCAGGCCCGCCTCGGCCTCCAAGCGCTGGCTCTGGAGCACTGCACCGTCCAGGCGTACCAGCACGTCGCCCGCCTGCACCGCGTCCCCGCGATCCACCAGCGTCTCAGTGATACGGCCCGACGCTTCCGGCGCGACCACGACCTCCTCTCCCTCAATGAAGCCTGAAGCGATGATGGTGCCGTTCGTTTGGTCACTGCCGCAGCTAACCAGCAAAACAAGTATCAAATAACCAATAACCAATGGCCAATGACCAATTTTGGATTTTGGTGGCCTTAAGGCCATTGGGTTTGGGGTTTGGGATTTGTTCACGTTACTGCTCCTCGGTGATGATCACGGCGTCGGCAGGCAGACCGGGCTTGAGCGCGTGGTCGGCGTTGGAGATTTGCACGTCCACGGCGAAGACCATGTTCACACGCTCCTCCTGCGTCTGGACGTTGCGCGGGGTGAACTCTGCTTCGTGGGCAATGGCGACCACGGTCCCCATGAACGTTCGGTCCGGGAAACTATCCACACGTACCTCTACCTGTTGGCCGATGTGCACCTGTCCCAACTTGTTCTCCGGGACGTACACGGTCAGCGTCACCTTGTCCAGGTCGCCCAACGTGAGCAAGGTGGCTCCGGGCGCGGCCAGTTCCCCCTCGTGGATGCTGCGTTCCAGAACCAGCCCGCCGACTGGTGCGGCGATGGTCTGCTTGTCGCGCAGCACCAGCAGTGCGTCGAGCGCGGCCTGGGCTTGCTCTACCTGTGCTTCGACGATGGCGATTTCCTCCGCCGTAGCCCCCGCTCGCAGCGCGTCTGCTTGAGCTTGGGCCTTATGGACGGCGGCCCCCGCGGCCCGGTACTGCGCTTCAGCCGCGTCTGCCTGACCGTTCAGTTCCTGGGGGTTGTTCCGTATCGCGTACAGGTCGTTCAGCGCCGCTCGCGCCCCGTCCAGCCCGGCCTGGGCTGTGTTGACGCCCACCCAGGATTTCCAGTAGACGTTAGGGATGAGGTGAAAGTCCAAAGGCAGCCCTGGCAGGGCGGGGCGGAAGGGCTCGGGGATCTTTTCCAATTCCTCCTTCAATTCATCCAGCGCCTCCTTCGCATCCCAGTAGGCGTCCTGGGCGATCTCGGCCGCGTCCTTCAGTGCGGTGGTCTGGGACAGCGCGGCCTCGGCGGCGGCTACTTGAGCCTTCGCCAGGGCAATCTGGGCGTCCATTTCCTGGGGATTGTCGCGGATGGCGATGAGGTCCTGCCAGGCCTGGTAAGTCCCGTCGCGGGCCGCCTCGGCCTGGGCTAAGTTAGCCTCAGCCTGCCGAATCTGCTCCGGGCGCGCCCCCGCCAGCGCCTGGGCCAGCCCTGCCCGGGCTACGTCCAGGCCCGCCTGGGTCGCCTCGATCTGGGCCTCCAGCAACGTTCTGTCCAGTTGCAGCAGCACTTGCCCGGCCTCGACCTCGTCCCCCTCGTCCACCAGCAACTCGACCACACGCCCTCCCAGTTCCGGTGCGATGGAGACCGCCTCGGCCTCGATGAACCCGGAGGCCATCAGTCCTTCTGCCTCAGGTTCGGCCAGTTCCATCTGCACCAGCACCTCTTGCCAGGCCGCCGGGTTCGTGGCGAAGTAGATACCTGCCACTGCCACGACGATGGCGACTACTACGACGATGATCGAGACAATCTTCTCTCGTTTCATATTCTCACTCCTGTGTACTGGCGCTGTTTTGCGCACTTGGCCGCACGTTGGAGATGAAAACATCCTCCAACGACGGGGCGATGATGTCCATTGTTTGGACCTGGACGCCCTCTTCAGCCAGCGCCTGTGCGATGCGGGGCTTGTGCTCCGCGATACCTTCGGCCACCACGTGGATCAGTGCCCCGTACAGCGCCACCTCTTCGAACAAACCCATCCGCCGCAGAGCGCCGATCGCTACGTCTGGCTGAGTGCAGTCAATCTCCAACACTTGTCCCTGCATCTTGGTTAGTTTGATCTCCTCTGGCGCTCCCTGGGCGATGATACGCCCGTTGTGGATGAAGGCCAGGTCCTGGCAGTGCTCGGCCTCATCCATATAGTGAGTGGTGACAAAGATCGTCGTCCCCTCTTCGGCCAACTGGTACAGCAGGTCCCAGAAGGCCCGCCGGGAGATAGGGTCCACGCCGGCCGTCGGCTCGTCCAGGAAGAGCATCTCCGGCTCGTGGAGGATGGCCGCGCCCAGGGCCAGCCGCTGCTTCCAACCGCCGGAGAGATTGCGGGTCAACTCCCGCTCTCGCCCCTCAAGTCCCGCCATCTCGATTGCAAACCGCTTGCGCTGGCGCAACTGTTCGCCGCGCACGCCGTAGGTGCGCCCGTAAAAGTCCAGATTCTCGCTCACGGTCAGGTCCTGGTAGAGGCTGAACCGCTGGGACATGTAGCCGATGTGCTTGCGGATATCCTCAGGCTGGCGCACAATGTCGTAACCCAGCACGGTGGCATGGCCCGCCGTGGGCCGCAAGAGACATAGGAGCATGCGGATCGTCGTCGTCTTGCCCGCGCCGTTGGGTCCCAGGAAGCCAAAGATCTCCCCCCGCCGGATGTTGAACGTGACTTTATCCACGGCGGTAAAGTCACCAAACTTTTTGCTCAGATTGACAACCTTGACAGTGTACTCGTCCATCGGATGTTTGTTATCCACAATTGCTCTTTTCGTATCATGCTATGCGCGCGATTGGGAAATCGCGGCTACTTCTCCGCCGTCCGCTTGCGGATGAGGGAGATGAACGCCTGTTCCATCCGCGGGCGGGTCTGGCGCAGCCCCTCGGCGACGATCCCCGCCCCGGCCAGCGTTTCCTGGATGGCCGTCGTGCGCCGTGCAGCGTGGTCCACGAATACGTGCAGCAAGTCGCCGTAGGTCTGTACTTCCAGCACGCCGGGGAGACCCTCGATGATGTGGCTCGCCTCCCGCAGCCGGTCGGGCCGCAGTTCCAGCAACTCACCCTCCACGAGTCCTTTGATGTGCGCCGGCGCGTCGCATACGATGATGCTTCCCTCGAACATCAGCGCCACCCGCGAGCAGCGCTCCGCCTCGTCCATGTAAGGGGTGCTGATAAAGAGCGTCACCCCCGACAGGTGAAGTGAGGTCAGAATGTCCCAGAACTCGCGCCGCGAGACCGGGTCCACGCCGGTGGTCGGCTCGTCCAGAAAGATGATCTCGGGCGAGTGGATCAGCGTGCAGGCCAGAGCCAGCTTCTTCTGCATGCCGCCCGAAAGATGAGCCGCCCGCCGCCCGCGGAATTCGTTCAATCGGGCGAACTCCAGCAGCCCGGTGATACGTGTCTTTCGATCCTCCTGCTTGACCTGGAAGATATCGGCGAAGAAAACCAGGTTCTCCAACACCGTCAGGTCGCCGTAGAGCGAGAACTGCTGCGGCATGTAGCCGATGCGCTTCTTGATCTCTTCCGGCTTCTTTACTGTGTCGAAGCCCGCCACATAGGCGTTGCCCTCTCTAGGGTCCATAATGGCGCACAGCATGCGGATCGTCGTCGTCTTGCCGGCTCCGTCCGGCCCCAGCAGGCCAAAGATCTCACCCCGCCGGATGCTCAGGTTGAGCCCATCCACGGCGGTGACGTTCTTGAACTGCTTCGTCAGATCATGCGTCTCGATGACCCATTTGTCATTTGTCATTTGCTCATTTGTCATTTCATTGTCATTCCAGCCGTTTGTGAAACCGGGTAGCAGCTAGCAACATAATTGCCACCCCGAAAATAATCAAAGCAATCACTTCCTGGTACAATATCCGCAATCCCACACCCTTGAGAATGATGCCCCGGAGGATGACGAGCATGTAGCGCAGAGGTATCACGTAGGTGATGACTTGCAGCCAGCCGGGCATAGCCTCGATGGGAAAGAAGAACCCTCCCAGGAAAATAGACGGATACATAGTGAGAAATGTAAGCAACATCGCTTCCTGTTGCGTGTTAGCCACACTGGAGATCAAGATGCCGATGCCCAACGACGAGAGCAGGAAAAGAGCCGACAGCCCCAGCAACAATCCCAGGTTCCCCCTGACCGGCACACTGAACCAGAAAACGCCGAGAGCCAGCACCTCCAGCACATTGAAAAAGGCAATGAACACGTAGGGGATGACTTTGGCGACGATCAACTCCAGCGGCTTGATGGGTGTCACGATCAATTGCTCAATGGTGCCAAGCTCTCTCTCACGCACGATAGCCATTGCAGTGAAAAGACTGCTCTGAAAATAGAGGATCATACCCATAATGCCGGGAATCATGAAATTCGCACTCTTCATCTCCGGGTTGTACCACACCCGAGGGCGTACCTGTACGCCGGGCATATCGGCGAGATCAATCCCCATAGTCCGCTCCACGATGCGCATTGAATGAGCCTGTCCAACCGACTGTGAGGCGGCGAGAACCGTGTTGGCAACGCTGGGATCAGAGCCGTCAATGACGAAAGCGACCTGTGGTTGGCCTCCGGTGGACAGTTCTTCGCCATAGCCCACCGGAATGATCAGGCCGGAGCGTACCTGACCGCCATCTATCAGGTGCTCCAGTTCCGACTCTGACTCAACGTGGTAGACGATGTCAAAGTAGCTGGATGCTCGATAAGCCTCAATTAGCTCGCGGCTGGCTGCCGTCTTGTCCCCGTCAAGAACGGCGGTGCGCAGGTGTTCGATGTCGGTAGTGGCGGCGTAACCCATAAGCATGAGTTGAATGACAGGCATCACAAATATCACGCCCAGCGTGCGCGGGTCGCGGAAGATGTGCAGGAATTCCTTACGGATGAGTGAAGCAGTGCGCGAGAGCGACATCTCACCCTCCTTCCCGGGGACGTAGGCCATCAAAGATCAGCGTCGCCACCACCTCCGGCACGTCCTCCCACCTCGACAGGACCGCTTCGTCACCCAGGATACGGAAGATGAGCAGCCCGATGACCATGCTCTGCACAGCACGCGCCACCAGCGCCGTGTCCACCGGCCGTATGTGCCCCATCTCGATTCGCGTCTGGATATACTGCTCCAGCAGCGTCGCAACTCGTAGCACAAACTGCTGGTAGAAGCGCTCACGCAGTTTGGGGTTGACCATCACCTCCGGCAGGATAGCCTGGAGCATCTCCTGGCCCCGCTGCATGTAGCCCATGCGGCGACGGAACATAGCGATGAAGAAATCGCGAACATCGCCTTGCAACGCCGCCCCCATCAGTTCCTCAGGCAGAGTCTCCACCTCGGCCAGACGGGTCATAATGCCGATCAGAATATCCTCTTTACTATCAAAGTAGTTATAGAGTGTCCCCTCAGATACATCAGCAGCCTTGGCGATCTCCTTGGTGGTGGTGCGATGAAAGCCTTTCTCGGCAAACACCGTAGCGGCAGCATCGAGAATCTGGACCTTGCGGGCAGCGATGCGCCGCTCGCGGCGGGTGGCCGACCGTTCATTTGTCATGACACAATCCTCCTTGTCAAAGTGAGTGCTCACTCATATTGTATCACAATCGGAGATTGTTGTCACGACCCGCACCCAGGTTTTTAAGGTTCAGTTCACCATCTGTGGCATGCAATTCACATCTACAGAACGCACCACGACTCAGCCTACTCCAGCCGTTTGCGGAAGCGAATCGCAGCAAAACCCAAAATCACCACCCCAAAGATAATCAAAGCCACCACCTCCCCTGCCAATACCTCCAGCCCCACCCCCTTGAGG
>CAZMOT010000009.1:26698-41968 GCA_964568065.1 uncultured Anaerolineales bacterium | reverse complement strand
GCAGTGGCCAGCCTCAGCTTTCCAGGAGCTTGTCCCCAATGTGTGACGGTCGCGCGGGGGGGGATTGACAAGAGAGGATTCCTGTGTTATAATTTGTTTGTCGTAGCAACAAACCAAATACTGCGGAAAAACATGTTGCCTACACATTCCACGACCGCCGATCAAGTTCTTGTCCGCAAACTGAACACTTCACTCATTATGGATTGCCTACGGACTCGTAGGCCTCTCTCTCGTGCTGGCTTGTCTGCAGCGACCGGGCTAAACCGTAGCACTGTTTCCAGTGTCATCAACGATCTGCTTGAAGAGAATCTTGTACGTGAAATAGGCTTGCAACCCTCTGAGAGGGGACGCCCTGGTATGCTGCTAGAACTCAATCCTGATGGCGGCTGTGCCGTGGGCGTTGAGATTGGCGTTGATTTCGTCTCCGTCGTCCTGACCGATTTCATCGCTCACGTCCTGTGGCGTAAACGCACTGTCTCTGATCCACAAGATGAACAGGACATCATTATCGGACGTGTTGAAGACATCATTCAGCGAGCACTGAGCATCGGCAAAGAGCGCGGGCTGCGGCACTTGGGAATTGGTCTGGGCGTACCTGGCCTGGTAGATATCAGGCAAGGCAACCTGGTGTTTGCCCCCAACCTGCGCTGGTGCGACGTTCCCTTCCGCCAGATGTGGACCCAGCATTTTGATCTGCCTGTCTTCGTCGAGAACGAAGCCAACGCCGCTGCTCTGGGCGAATATTACTTTGGCATAGCTCATAACGTGCAAAACCTCATCTATTTAAGTGCTGGGGTTGGCTTGGGAGGCGGTATCATTATCAAGGGCAGACTCTTTCGCGGCAGCAGCGGCTATGCCGGCGAGGTCGGACACATGACAGTAGACCCCAACGGCGAGCTTTGTGGCTGCGGCAAACGTGGCTGCTGGGAGACCGTGGTTGGGCCACGCGCCATTGTCCGCCGAGTGAAGGAGGCGCTTGAGAGCGGTGGAGAGAGCCAGATAGGCACGCTCGTTGAAAACGACTTGAGCCGTATTGACGTGGACGTCGTGGTCCAGGCTGCCCAAGCCGGCGATCCCATAGCTCAGACAGCGCTGGAAGAAGTCGGCGTCCAGTTAGGCATAGGCATCAGTAATCTGGTGAATACATTCAATCCAGAAATGGTGGTCTTGGGCGGAGCCTTGAGTCTAGCAAGTCCTTTTTTGTTGCCCGTGATTGAAGAGACAGTACGGGAACACGCGTTGGAGCAACCCCGCGAGATTGTCGAAGTAGTCGCTTCGGCCCACGGCGCAGACGCCTGCGTGATGGGTGCTGTTACGTTGGTGCTGGACGACATACTACGAGAACCTATGCTTTGATTCTTGACCAGCATCTTCTAAACTTGTCAAGTCGGCGGGAGATAGGCAGGGGGCAAGACCTGGAGGTTTAGAAGGCTTCAGTTAACAATATTTATCCGTAGTTGGATTTGACAACATCCCCGAGGCAGCCTACACCAATCCTAGCTTGACAACAGTTGACCAGTCTATTGACCGGATGGGATACGTGGCCACAGAGATGTTAATAAGCCTGATCCAAGGCGAATCTCCAGAGAGCGATCTGTACAAGATGTCCACGCAGCTCATTCAGAGATTCCTGCCAGGCCGTCGCGGGCAGCGCCTCAGTGGGTCAGAGAGCCGGTTGACTGAGGGTGATCAGCGCACAGACGCGTGAACCTCTCTCAAAAACAACTCGGGTGGTATGCAGCGTTTCTGTTTTCGTGCCTCGGTAGTGTTACCGGTAACGCTACCGAGTACTGAAGGGAAGTAGCAACAATCGGAAAAAGGTTCCCTGGTCACCGCGAGTGCAAGGATCAGTGGTTCAGGTCGTATTGGTGCCTTGTGCACTCCAGGAGTGTCGTGAGCTGCCATTCCAGTCCACTTTGAAAGGAGGTGATGAGGAATTTGACAAGATGCGATGAGAAGTAGTACAGGTCTTCGCCTGCCTTAGCCTGACAGAAAGAAGACCTGCACTAGAACCGGTGTGGAGCAAGGCTCCACACGAGGCACAGTCTAACAAACCATTTACACAAAGGAGGAAAAAGAACAATGCGTAAGTCAATTCTATTTACGGTGGGTCTATTGCTGATGCTGATTATGAGTCTGGTGCTTGGTGCCTGCGGCCCTACACCCACTCCTGAGCCATCAGTAGAGGTAGAGGTCACGCGTATCGTCGCAGGAACCCCGGTGGTCGAGGTCGTGACGGCGACGCCTGCCCCAGTGGAAAAAGTGGAAGCACCCCCAGTGCTTGGCGAGCTACCCCGAAGCGAGACGCTGATCGTTGGTATCCTCACGGGACGCTCTACCCCTGCCAACAACTTTAACGAATGGGTCGGCTGGAAGTGGCGCGACCGCGGCACGCAGAACCTGGCGAACGAGCCGCTGTGGTCGGTTGACTTTGCCACCGGCGAGATCATCCCTGGACTCGCCTCGGGCGATCCAGTTTACAACAGCGACTTCACACAGGTAGAGATTCCTCTCCGTGAAGGCGTTGCGTGGGATGATGGCGAGCCATTCACGTCGGCTGACGTGGTCTTCACAATCGAGATGCTCATGGCATACGAAGGCTTCAATGCTCACAACTTTATGGTCGAAAACGTCGCCAGTGTATCCGCTCCCGACGACTACACGGTCGTGTTCGAGCTAGCGCAGGCTAACTCACGGTTCCACACCACGTTCCTCGATCGTTGGGGCTGCACGTGGATCATGCCGAAGCATATCTTTGAGGCGGTAGACGATCCCGTGACGTTCGAGTTCGATCCGTTCGTCGGTACTGGGGCCTACAAGCTACACAGCTACGAGGAGGGCGGGTACTGGACCATCTGGGAAAAGCGAGAGGATTGGGACAAGAGCCCGACGGGCATCCTCTTCGGCGAGCCGAAGCCCCAGTACATCGTCTTCCAGGCCTTCGCCAACGAGGGAGCCAAGATCTTGGCGCAGTTGACGCACGAGCTTGACGCAGTGGATCTCTCGGCGGAGGGTCTCAAGGCTGCTCTGGCCCAGGGCAAATCGAACCGTGCGTATCAGCCGACCTTCCCCTGGGTCGTGAACAACGACCCCGCTCTTACGGGACTAACGTTCAACACGGTGAGGGCTCCGTACGACAACCCCGACGTCCGCTGGGCGCTCCTGCTGGCGATCGACATTGCCGAGTACGTAGGTCAAGCCGTTGACGGTACCGGGACGTTGAGCCCGGTCCACATCCCGTCGCTCGGTTCCTACCCTGCAGACTACATCGCACCGATGGAGGCGTGGTTGGCCGACTTTGAGCTGGATCTGGGCGACGGCGAGATGTTCAAGCCGTACGACCCAGATGCACCGCAGCGCATTGCCGAATACGCAAAAGGTCGAGGCTACGTCGTCCCGGATGATCCTGCTGCCCAGGATCAGGCGTTCGGGCTCGGCTGGTACAAGTACGCGCCCGACGAGGCCGCAAAGCTCCTCGAGAAGAACGGTTTCTCCCAGAACGCCGATGGTCAGTGGCTGCTGCCGGACGGTTCCGTGTGGAAGATCGAGGTCATCAGTCGAGCCGATATGTCCCACCTGGAGTTCAAGAACGCGGCTGCGGCCGTACAGCAGTGGAAGCAGTTCGGTATAGACGCTGTGCACGTCCCGTCGGAGGTTGTGTCAACGCTGACCCAGAACGGTGATTTCGATGTTACGGGCAACTGGCCGGCTCAGGAGCCGTGGGGCGCTGGCCCTGACCTGTATCGCGTGCTCAACTTTTACAACTCCGCGTACGTTGAGCCGGTTGGATCTCTGACCAGGGGCCACACCTCCCGCTGGTCGTCCCCGGCGATGGACGACGTGATCAAGCGGCTGCGCGAGACCGACCCTGCCAACGCCGAAGCGGTGATCGCGGTCGGCATCGAGGGTCTCAAGATCGCTGCCGCGGAGATGCCGGGCATTCCGACGTTCGGATATATCGGATTTGTCTCGTGGGATGAGACCTACTGGACCAACTGGCCTGGAGCGGAGAACCCCTACAACCAGCCCTACGTGCACTGGGGCCCCTTCAAGTACATGACGCCGTTCCTGGAGCCAACCGGGAACTAGTTCGTAACAGACGTCGCTCCGATTTCCCCGGGCGGGTGACACAGCCCGTCCGGGGAATCTCTTTCAACCACAGATGGAGAAGCAGATGAGGAAATAGCCATGATGTTCATGAAACGGTATCTCATTCCACGGCTTATTCAATACTTTCTGGTTATCTTTCTTGGGATCACGGCCGTGTTCTTCATCCCTCGTTTCACGCCATCGGATCCAGTGCAGCGGACGATTGCCCAGCTCACGTCAATGGGATCCTACTTGGACCCCGCGTCTATGGAAGATTTTATCGAGGATCTTACCGAGATGTACGGACTCAAAGGATCGATGCTCCAGCAGTACGGCGCGTTCTGGCAGAGGTTGTTCCGTGGGGACTTTGGGGTCTCTTTCTTTCAGTTCCCGACGCCGGTGATCGAACTGATCGGAACGTCACTTCCCTGGACTCTGGGTCTGTTGCTGACGACGACGTTCCTCTCCTGGACGCTCGGGAACATCATCGGAGGGTTGGCCGGCCACTTTTCCCGCAGACGATGGTCGAGAGCCCTCGATACCTTGGCCATGGTCGTCAGGCCTATACCCTATTACATTTTTGCCTTTGGACTCCTCCTTCTGTTGGCCTACGTCGTCAGGTGGTTCCCGGTTGCCGGTGGGACCGACATCGGGAGAAAGGTCGCCTTCAACTGGCCCTTTATCAAGGATGTGCTCAGGCACTCGTTCCTTCCAGCCCTGTCGCTCGTCATCCTGGGCGGGGCGATCAACTTCCAGACGATGAAGCTGATCGTGCAGAACGTCAACGCCGAGGATTTCGTCCAATACGCCAAGCTCGGCGGCGTGAAAGAAGGGAGGATTGTGTCGAGGTACGTGATCCGGAACGCGCTGCTGCCGCAGATCACGGGGCTTGCGCTGTCGTTCGGACAGATTTTCAGCGGCGCGCTGATCACAGAGATCGTCTTCTCCTACCCGGGGCTCGGAACGCTCCTCTACAACGCGATCGTCACCGGGGACTATAACCTGATCATGGGCATCACGCTCCTTTCGATTGTGGCCATCACAACGGCGATTCTCGTCATTGACCTGCTGTATCCCCTCTTCGATCCGAGGGTCAGGTACACGTAAGGAGCGCGGACACGGTGAGCGTACTCAGAGATCTCTTCAAGGATTACAGGTTTGCGTTGAGCTTTTGCGTCCTGTGCATGCTGCTCGCGCTTGCGCTCCTCACCATCTTTTCTCCCCACGACCCGACCTTCTGGGGGGTCGTTCCCAGGGATCTAAAGCCATCGCGGGACAACCTCCTGGGGACCAACTCCAAGGGACAAGACGTCTTCTGGCAGGCGACATTCGCTGTGCGTAACTCGCTGATCATCTCGGTGATCGCGGGAACAGTGTCGCGTGTCGTGGCTGTTTTGGTCGGGATGGTTGCCGGCTATAAGGGAAGAGGCACCGACAGAGCCCTGATGTTCATCAGCGACAGTCTGCTGGTGATACCGTTGTTCCTCATCATCGTGATGCTGGCGATGTTGGTGCGGGATATGATGAACCTCGTGACATTGGGGCTCCTGCTCGCGTTCTTCGGATGGGCCTGGGATGCACGGGTGATCCGGTCGCTGATATTGAGCTTACGTGAACGGGAGTTCACTCAGACTGCTGTTCTCTCTGGAACAGGCACGCTGCAACTTGTACTGAAAGAGTACATGCCTTTCGCTACGCCCCTGGTGTTCTCCACCCTGATCAACAACATGGCCTGGGCGATTGGGATGGAGATGACGCTCGCTATTCTTGGTCTGGTAAACATGGACATCCCGACGCTGGGGACGATGCTCCAATGGGCGATCAGCTATCAGGCGATACTGCTTGGGTACTGGTGGTGGATACTGACACCGATCATCCTAGCGATTCTCCTGTTCGTGGCCTTGTACTGGCTCTCGGTCAGCATCAGCGAATACCTCGATCCGAGAACGCGGATCCAACGTGTCGGGGCGCAGTGAGGGCGTTATGAGCACGACAATACTTAGGACTGAACAGTTGAAAGCCTTCTACGTGCTCGACGTTTTCGGGACCCAAAAGGTGGTGAAAGCGGTCAACGAGGTTGATCTCGAGATCATGGAGAACGAAGTCTATGGGATTGCCGGCGAAAGCGGGTGCGGAAAGACGACCCTGTTGAAAGCGCTCTATGCCGCCATCGAGCCACCGTTGAGGCTGATCGGAGGGAAGGTCTATTACCGTGTGAACGATGAGGAGATCGATGTCTCTTCTCTCAGTGCAGAGGGAAGGAGAAGGCTGCGCTGGGAGTATGTTTCCTACGTTCCGCAGGGTTCGATGAGCGTTCTCAATCCAGTGATCAAGCTGAAAGAAACCTACCGGGATTTCCTGGACAGTCACGTGAGCGGAAAAACAAAAGACGAAGTCTTTGAAATCGCCAAGGAACATATTACAGAGTTGGGACTGCCGCTAAAGATCTTAGATGCTTATCCACACCAGTTGTCCGGTGGAATGAGACAACGGGTTACGATCGCCTTGGCGGCGCTTCTAAAGCCCCGGATTATTATCGCTGATGAGCCCACGACGGCGCTCGACGTCGTCGTCCAAAGGGGGGTCGTGCAGCTTTTGAAGGATATTCAAGAAAGACTGAAAAACACGATCATCCTGGTAACGCACGACATGGGCGTTCAGGCTAATGTCGCCGATCGCGTCGGTATCATGTACGCCGGAAAGATGGTTGAAGAAGCGACAACCGCGGATATCTTTGAGAATCCTCTCCATCCCTACACCAGGTATTTGATCAACTCTCTGCCGAGGTTTGGGGACAAAACGACCCGGGAGAGCGTACCCGGAAGCCCGCCTTCTCTCATAGATCTCCCCAGCGGTTGCCCCTTCCACCCCAGGTGCCCCTACGCCCTAGACATCTGTACAAAGCAGATGCCGAGCTCCATTGATCTAGACACCAACCACAAAGTTGCCTGTTGGCTCGTCGGAGAAGGAGAAGATGGAAAAGCTTCTTGAACTCGATCACCTGACCAAAGTTTTCTCCTTGGGGAGCTTGCTCTCGAGGATCAGGATAACGGCAGCCGACAATGTGTCGTTTTACATCAAACCGGCGGAGATCTTTGCCCTGGCTGGTGAAAGCGGCTGTGGGAAAACCACGGTCGCCAGAATGATTCTGGGCTTTGAGGAGCCAATCTCAGGTGGGATCGTGCACAAGGGCAAGAGGGGCGAGAAATCGAAAGACAAGAAGGTCTGGTTCACAGAAGGCGTGCAAGCGATCTTCCAGGATCCGTTTGGGACCTTCAACCCGCTCCGAAGAGTCGATCGGTATTTCTTTGAGACCATCCAGAACTTTAGGTTGGCTAGAGACAATGGAGAGGCAATAAAACTGATCAAGGAGAAGCTGAATGCCGTAGGTCTTTCCTATGAAGAGTTCTCTGGCAAGTACCCGAGTGAGTTCTCCGGAGGGCAACTGCAGAGGATTTCTATAGCTAGGGCCTTGCTGACAAACCCAACTCTCCTGATCGCGGATGAACCCGTTTCGATGGTTGATGCTTCCTTGAGAATGTCGATCGTGAATCTGTTCAAAAAGCTCAAGGAAGAGTCTGGCCTGAGTGTGCTATACATTACCCACGATCTGGCAACCGCCTACTATGTGAGCGATCGCATCGCCATCATGTTCAGAGGGCACATCGTTGAAATGGGGCCTGTGGAGAAGGTGTTGATGGACCCCAAACATTCATACACAAAACTTCTTAGAGAATCCATCCCCGAAGCCGATCCAAAAAAGCGATGGAGCGGGGCGATCACGCTTTCTGACATAGAACATGAAGAATACTTGAGAGAGGGCTGCAAATTCGCGGGAAGATGTCCCGACGTAATGAAGATATGCAAAAGTCAAGTACCTGAGGATATGTACGTTGACGATGTGCTCGTCAAGTGTCACAAGTACACCGGGAACGAGGACGCTTGAGAAGTCTGAGACCCTACGAAGAAAGGACTGGATTATGAATCCCAATCACACCCCCATACAAGATCGGGTGGACGATCTAGTGTCTCAAATGACGCTGGAGGAAAAGGTATCACAGATGGTCTTTGACGCTCCCGCCATTGAGCGTTTGGGTGTCCCGCGATACAACTGGTGGAACGAATGCCTGCACGGCGTAGGCCGGGCTGGGGTGGCCACGGTGTTCCCACAGGCCATCGGCTTGGCCGCAACCTGGAACCCCGATCTGATGCACCAGATCGCGGTGGCTATCTCCGACGAAGCCCGGGCCAAACACCACGAAGCTACCCGACGAGGTATTCGGGAGATATACACCGGCCTGACCTTCTGGTCGCCGAATATCAACATCTTCCGCGATCCTCGCTGGGGTCGCGGCCAAGAGACTTATGGAGAAGATCCCTACCTGACTGCCCAGATGGGGGTCGTTTTTGCGAAAGGACTCCAGGGCGACGACCCACGCTACCTGAAGCTGGTAGCCACGCCCAAGCATTATGCTGTGCACAGCGGGCCGGAGTCTGCTCGGCATCATTTTGACGCGCAAATTGACGAACGAACTATGCGGGAGACTTACTTGCCCGCCTTTGAAGCGTGCGTGAAAGAAGCCAATGCCGCTTCTGTGATGGGAGCCTACAACCGCGTCAACGGCGAGCCTTGCTGCGCCAGCCCAACACTGCTGGAGAAGATACTCCGCCAGGAGTGGGGCTTTGATGGATACGTCGTCTCCGACTGCGGGGCCATTTATGACATTTATGCCCATCACAAGGTGGTGGACACCCCAGAAGAAGCAGCGGCTTTGGCGGTAAAGAACGGTTGTGAACTCAACTGCGGCGGGGTGTACCCAGCCCTTCTTGATGCCGTACAACAGGGATTGATTTCGGAGGACATCATCGACCGTGCGGTCAAGCGGCTTTTCACCGCGCGTTTCCGCTTGGGGATGTTCGATCCCCCTGAGCAGGTTTCTTACACTCAGATTCCCTACAAAATCGTTGATTCTCCAAAGCATCGCGAGTTGGCGCTGCGGGCGGCACAAGAGTCCATCGTGCTGCTCAAGAACGAGGACAACGTGCTCCCCCTGCGTAAAGACCTCGAGGCAATTGCTGTGATCGGACCAAACGCCGACAACCTCCAGGTGTTGCTTGGCAACTACAGCGGCACACCAGCAAAGGCTGTCACTCCACTTGAAGGTATTCGTAGAAAGATTTCGCCCTCTACTGAACTGTATTACGCGCAAGGTTGTGAGCTGGCTGATGGTGTTCCCCAACTGGAGGTTATCCCGTCTACCCATCTGCGCCCGACAGATGCTGACGCGAACGAAACTGGTTTGACGGCGGCCTATTACAACGCCCCGAACTTTGAAGGTGAGCCGGCGTTGAGCCAGGTTGACCCTGCCATTGACTTCATCTGGAAGGATACGATCCCGGTAACGGGACCATGGGGAGACAGTTTTGCCGCGCGATGGAACGGCTTTCTCGTTCCCCCCGAAAGCGGCGTTTATAAACTTGGCGTCAATGGCTTTAGCGAGTACAGATTTTACCTGGATGGCGAACTGATTGCGGAGTATAAAGGCATTCACTATCCCATCCTCAACACCAAAGAGGTTGAACTGGAAGCCGGCCGGTTCTACAGTCTCCGGCTGGACTATGTGAGCCAGGGTCTTGACCCGCAGGTGCAACTCCTGTGGTCCCCTCCCGGCGTTGATCATGAAGCCTGGGCGCTGGAAGCGGCTGAGAAAGCAGACGTTGTTGTTGCAGTGATGGGACTTTCTCCGGCCCTGGAAGGCGAGGAAATGCCGGTCAACGTGGAGGGCTTTGCTGGCGGCGACCGCACCGACATCAAGCTGCCGCGCCCTCAAGAAGAACTCCTCAAGCAGCTCCACGCCCTGGGCAAGCCCACCGTGCTGGTGTTGTTGAACGGCAGTGCGTTGGCCGTGAATTGGGCCGTCGAACACGTCCCGGCCATCGTGGAGGCCTGGTATCCCGGCCAGGCAGGAGGAGACGCACTTGCGGATATTCTGTTTGGCGATTATAATCCTGCTGGACGGTTGCCTGTCACGTTCTACAAATCGGTGGAGGACTTGCCTCCCTTTGAAGACTATCAGATGGAAGGCCGCACCTACCGCTACTTTCGGGGAGAGCCGCTCTTTCCCTTTGGCTACGGATTGAGCTATACCACGTTCCAACTCGACAATTTGCAAATGGATCAGTCAAAAGTTAAAGCGGGAGGCCAAGTCGCCATCCATGCTGATGTGACCAACACGGGTGATCGGGCCGGCGACGAGGTGGTTCAACTGTACACTCGCCATCGCGACGCCGCCGCCCCCCACCCCATCAAGGAACTGAAAGGGTTCAAGCGCGTCACCTTGCAGCCAGGGGAACGTAAGACGGTGAGCTTTGCCCTGTACGTCAACCAGCTTGGCGTCTACGATGAGCAAGGACGGTATATCGTCCAGCCAGGGACGATTGAGGTCATGGTGGGCCGTTCTTCGCAACATCTGCCGCTCACGGGAGAGTTCGAAATCGTTGGTCAGCCCACCGACGTTGGCGCCGACAAGGTCTTTTTCAGCCGGGGGTATGTGAAGTAGAGCACCGGGAGATACAGGTATGACGGACCTCACACTCTCGTGTATGATGGATCCCGTTCCTCTGCGTTTGGACGATTTCCAGGCGCGGCACGGCATACAGGTGCACGTTCAACAGATTAACTGGGCTTTTGCGTGGGACGAATTGTTGCGCATCGCGCTCTATGGCCAGGGCCCCGATATCTCCGAGATCGGCAGCACCTGGTTGAGCAGTCTCGTGGAAATGGATGCACTGCGCCCTTTGACGTCGCGGTACGTGAATTTGCTGGGGGATCGGGTCTTTTTCTACCCAGCCGCGCGGTGGGCGGTAATGGACCCGAAAGACAACCGAATCTGGGCGGTCCCCTTGTTCACCGACACACGAGTGATCTACTATCGCCGAGATTGGCTGAAACAGGCCGGGATTGAGGAAGCTGGCGCGTTCAAGACGCAAACAGCCCTTATCAAGACACTTGAGCGTTTGTAGGCCAACGGAGTCGAGATTCCCTGGGCGATACCAACCCGCGATCTGAACGTGGTGTACACTGCGGCGCCGTGGGTGTGGAAAGCCGGTGGACGCTTTCGTACCAAAGACGGGAGGTTTTTCCGCTTGCACGAACCAAAAGCCCAGACCGGTATGCGCGCTTACTTTGAACTGCATCGCTTTCTATCTCCCCCAGCTCGAGGGCTAGATATAGTCGAAACAGACGCACTCTTTCTTCAAGGCAGAGCCGCTGCCATTATCAGCGGCTCCTGGCTGTTAGGTCTGTTGGAGGGAGGAACGGAGCTATTGCCCGACATCGGGGTTGTGCGAGTTCCGGGAATCCCCTTTGTAGGCGGCACGCATCTGGTGATCTGGCGACACGCCCGAAACGAGCAAGCGATCATCAAACTGGTGAAACATCTCACCAACCCCAAAACCCAACGCCGCTGTCTTCAACACGAGGTTCGCTTGCCGTCACGTATCGAGGTATTGAACGACGAGCCTTTTGTCAGCGATCCCCGGTATCAGCCCTTTGCCACGAGTTTGAAAACCGGGCGTGTGCTAACCATCTCTTACCGCTGGGCAGCCGTGGAAAAACGCCTGGTAAACATGTTTAGTCAACTGTGGTCCGATCTCGCCGACGATCCCGAACTCGATCTGAAAGCCGAGATAGCTGAGCGTATCACGGTGTTGACCAAGGACCTGGAACGGATCATTGTAGCGCCCTGGGACCCGGTCACTCCGTGACTGTTGCGAAATACCACCCGAGATAAAAGGAGCTATCATGTCTGAGCACTATCAACCAAAATCCGAGCACAAATTTACATTTGGCCTGTGGACCGTGGGCAACGCGGGGCGCGACCCCTTTGGCGATCCGGTCCGCCCTTCTCTGTCGCCGGTCGAACTGGTTCACCTGCTGGCGGAAGTGGGCGCTTATGGGGTGAACTTTCACGACAACGACCTGGTCCCCATTGACGCCACCCCTGCCGAGCGCGACAAGATCGTCGCCGATTTCAAACAAGCCCTGGCCGATACGGGGCTGGTCGTGCCGATGGCGACGACGAATCTCTTTGGCGATCCGGCCTTCAAGGACGGCGCGTTCACGGCGAACGACCCGCAAGTGCGAGCCTACGCCCTGCACAAGACGATGCACGCCATTGACCTGGGCGCGGAACTGGGTGCCAATGTGTACGTCTTTTGGGGCGGGCGCGAGGGCGTCGAGACCGACGCCGCCAAAGACCCGGTCGAGGCGATCAAGCGCAGCCGCAGGGCGATGAACTTTCTCTGCGAATACGTCCTCGACCAGGGATACGACCTCAAATTCGCGCTGGAGGCCAAGCCCAACGAACCGCGCGGCGACATGTACAATTCCACCACCGGCCACATGCTGGCCTTCATCGAGACGCTGGATCACGCCGACATGGTGGGCGTGAACCCGGAGGTGGCGCACGAGCACATGGCGGGGTTGAACTTTGTCCACGCCGTCGCCCAGTCGTGGGAGGCGGGTAAGCTCTTCCACATTGACCTGAACGACCAGGCGTTTGGCCGCTACGACCAGGACCTTCGCTTCGGCTCCGTCAACCTGAAGAGCGCCTTCTTCCTCGTCAAGCTCCTCGAAGACGTTGGCTACGAGGGTAGCCGCCACTTTGACGCCCATGCCTATCGTACCGAAGACTATGAGGGCGTCAAGGACTTTGCCCGTGGCTGTATGCGCACCTACCTGATTCTGAAGGAGAAGGCGGAGGAATGGAACGCCGACTCCGAGATCCAGGCGCTGTTGGCAGAGATCAACGCCGACGATGGCTCGACCGACGCCTTCAAAGGCACCTACAGTGCGGAGAAAGCGGCGGCTCTGAAAGCGGCATCGTTTGATCGTGCGGCCCTGGGCGCACGGGGACTGGCTTACGAGCGGCTGGACCAGTTGACGGTGGAACTCTTGCTGGGTGTACGGTGACATGATGAAACGCACAACAACTCGTTTCGCAGGCTACGATTGTATCAAACTGGAAAACAATGACTTGGCCTTATGGGTAACCCAATCCGTAGGGCCACGTATCATTGGGCTCGCCTTGCAGGGCGGCGCCAACTTGCTCGCTCAAGTCCCTGACATAACCCTGACCTGCCCCGGTGAAGGAGCCTATTCACTTCGCGGGGGGCACCGGCTATGGCACGCCCCCGAAGACCCTCGGCGCACGTATATCCCGGACGATGCCCCTGTCACCATCGCCGACGTTGAGAGCGGCGTGCGCGTCACCCAGCCCATTGAGGCGCAGACCGGCATTCGAAAATCGCTGACCATCACCCTGCCCGGCCAGGATGCTCGCGTCATCGTAGACCACACGCTGCATAACCTGGGCAAATGGCCGGTCGAACTGGCGCCGTGGGCCATCACTCAGCTCAAGCCGGGGGGTACTGCCATTCTGCCTCAAGCGACGACACCAGCCGACGAATACGGCCTGTTGCCCAACCGCCAGATTGTGCTGTGGCCTTATACCCAGATCAACTCCCCGCACATCACGTGGGGTGATCGGTATGTGTTCGTCGAAGCGACGATGCCAAGCGGCGCTCTGAAGATCGGCTTTCCGAATCCCGCCGGCTGGCTGGGGTACGTTGAGGAGGACACTCTGTTTGTCAAGCACACGGCTTATCAGCCAGATGCTGCCTATTTCGACAGGGGGAGTTCGAGCGAGTGCTACTGCAACCCGCGTTTCCTCGAACTGGAAACGTTAGGGCCTCGCACCAACCTGGCGCCGGGCGAATCGGTGACTCATCGCGAGACGTGGGCGCTCCACGCCGGGGTATCGTTCCGCCCTGACGAAACAGCAGTGCAGGAACTCGTGGATAAACTTGGATTGACGACAGGAGGATAAAGACCGTGGCCTGTTTTCTAGGAATTGACTCCTCGACTACCGCCACCAAGGCGCTGTTGATGGGAGCAGGCGGCGAGGTCCTTGGCGTCGCCTCGTCGGAATACACATACGAAACGCCCCAGCCTATGTGGACGGAACAACACCCCGATCTGTGGTGGCGGGGGACCATTGACAGCATCCGCCAGGTGTTGTCGCAGTCGCAAGTGGACTCTGCCGACGTCAAAGGTGTGGGCTTGACAGGCCAGATGCACGGCCTCGTTTTGCTGGATCGTGATGGCGAGGTACTGCGTCCTGCAATTCTGTGGAACGACCAGCGCACAGCGGCGGAATGCGACGAAATCCGCGAGCGGCTGGGCAAGGAACAACTCGTTCAAATCACCGGCAATGATGCGCTGACGGGGTTCACCGCCCCCAAGATCCTGTGGGTCAAGAACAACGAGCCGCAGATATTCGCCCAGGTCAGACAGATCTTGCTGCCCAAGGACTATGTGCGCTTCAAACTGACGGGCGAGTATGCCATAGACAAAGCGGGGGGCGCGGGCACGTTGCTCTTTGACGTTCGAGAGCGCGACTGGTCGAGAGCGGTCACTGATGCCCTGGAGATTAATCCTGCGTGGCTGCCGCCTACGTTCGAGGGTACCGCTGTGACGGGGCAGGTCGCCCCGCAGGCAGCCGAGGCCACCGGTCTGAAAGCGAGCACGCCCGTGATGGGCGGTGGCGGCGACCAGGCGGCCGGCGCCGTGGGCACGGGTACTGTCGTCGAGGGTATCGTTTCGCTCAGCCTGGGCACGTCGGGCGTGGTCTTTGCCTCGGCCGACCAGCCCATCATCGAGCCGGAAGGACGGCTGCACGCCTTCTGCCACGCGGTGCCCGGCAAGTGGCACTTGATGGGCGTGATGCTGTCCGCCGCCGGCAGTCTGCGCTGGTATCGGGACACCCTGGCCCCGGATACCGACTTTGATTCACTGGTTGAGCTGGCCGCCAGCATACCGCCTGGCAGCGATGGCCTTCTCTTCCTTCCTTACCTCACCGGCGAACGCACCCCGCACCCCGATCCGCTGGCGCGGGGCGCCTTTGTCGGGCTGACCGTGCGGCACACCCGACCGCACCTGACCCGTGCCGTCCTGGAAGGGGTGGCCTTTGGCTTGCGTGACAGCTTCGAATTGATGAAGGGGGCTGGGTTAGCGGACATCACCCAGGTGCGCGTCACCGGCGGCGGGGCGAAAAGTCCTCTGTGGCGGCGGATCCTGGCCGACGTGCTCGACGCTGAATTGGTGACGGTCAATACCAC
>CAZMOT010000009.1:0-26688 GCA_964568065.1 uncultured Anaerolineales bacterium | reverse complement strand
ATACCACCGAAGGCGCGGCTTACGGTGCGGCGCGGTTGGCAGCGACCGGTGCAGGTATCTTTCCCGATGTGGCCTCGGCTTGCGCGGCGACCATTCAACTAACCGGCCGTACTATGCCCGGCCCGGCGAGCGCAACCTATCAGGAGATGTATCCGCTGTACCGAGAACTGTACCCAGCGCTGCGCCCTAGTTTCAACGCCGTGGCACGAATAGTGACGTAGGGCATGTCTTGGCGGAGTGCAGCTTCATTGGTGTTGATTGGCGTGATAGCTGGATGTTCGTCTCCAGCGCAGCAAGCTGATCCGACCACATCACAACCTACAGCGACCGCTATGCAAGAGGATACTGTTTCCGGCAAATTTACACCCCCCGCGGGCAAGACCTTACTCATCGTCGGTCAGGATTTAGGCGCCGTGGCCGGCTATGTCGAGCACGTTTGAGAGACACCCGGCGGCGTCACCACCTATAGCAACATCAGTGCAGGCAGAGACTCACCCTTGCTGCATGGCCTGTCTTCAACCGTCAACCATGGTTCGGGCGACGTCAACGGACAAGAATGCCTGGACGCTCATCCCCAAGGGAGGCGACTGGAGCAGCCACGCCCAGAGCCGGTCTCGTTGTCCAGGTGAGCCAACGACGGTTCGGCTGCCAGACCTGTCAACTCTCACCCGATCTCGACAGGTGGCATAGGCCGAGAGCCTGGTGCTCCAGGTGCAGGAGTTCCATCTGGTGCTCCCTCTCCCGGCGGCAGCGGGATCTCGACGTCCTTCTGGCGCTTGGGGACGATTCCGCCCTCAGCTCCGTCCTCAGGAACTAGCGCCTGTCCCGCGACGAGGCCGGAGGCGACGCGCAGCCCCAGTTCCTGGGCCGTCGTCAGCACCGAGGCCACGACTAGCCCTGAGTCGGGGGCCACGGCGTAGAAGGGGCGGACTGCGGACTGTCCGCAGTATGCCTTCTCTTCCAGAAATGGAATGGTCTTTTTGGTCAAGTTTCACCTCCGTTAGATATGCAAACGCGGCAGAGAGGTTGCTCCGTCCTGCCGCTGGCCTCTGCTTCTCTTGCCCTATCCCCAGGTCATGGTAAGATAAGGCACGTGCAGATTATACTAATCTACGTGTGCCTTAATTGACCAAAGGGAGGATGACCGATGTTTGTGAACCGCCAGATGGAATTGGCCTTCCTGGACTCTGTACTGGAGCGCGAGCATCCCTCGACAGCGCAACTCATACTCCTTTACGGACGCCGCCGGGTGGGGAAAACCGTCCTCTTGCGCCGTTGGGCCGAGGCCTCCGGCTTGCCTCATACGTACTGGGCTGCTGGCAAGGAACCCTCTCCTCTACAACGACGCAAGCTCTTCGCCCGCGTGATGGGGGTCGAGCCGGCCCGGGCTCCTACCTTCGATACGTGGGTTGACTGCTGGCAGGCTATCGCTGCCTTCCTCGGCGACCGCCGCCACATTCTCATCCTGGACGAGTTCACCTACGGTGCTGAAGCCGACCCGGCGATGCTTTCGTCGCTCCAACACGCCTGGGATCAGCAGTTCAAGACACAACAAACGATCATCGTCCTGTGTGGCTCCCACGTCCACGCGATGGAGACGCTGCAGGCCCGCCAATCTCCGCTCTTCGGGCGTCTGACCGGCCAGTGGCACCTGCAGCCTCTGACCTTTGCCGACCTGCGCGAGTTTCTGCCCGGCTGGCCGGCGGAGGAGAGGGTGGCGGCCTACGCGGTGGTGGGTGGGGTGCCCGCCTACCTGGAGTGGCTCGATCCGGCCCGCTCGCTCAGCGACAACATCCAGGAGGTCATCCTGGCCCCAGGTAGCATGTTCATCGCTGAACCGACCTTCCTGCTCTACGACGAGGTGCGTGACCCTCGCGCTCACCTGGCGATCCTCCAGGCTATCGGTGCAGGGCATCACACGATGTCTGAAATCGCCAACGCGGCGCTGGTGGGGAGGACCCACTTATCGGCCTACCTGGGCCGTCTGCAGGAGTTGCGCCTGGTCGAGCGGCGGTTGCCCGTGACTATCCCCCCGAGCCAACGGCACCGCTCCCGGCGAGGGCGCTATCACATCAGCGATCCCTACTTCCGTTTCTACTTCCGTTTCATCACCCCCTTCCGCGACGAGTTGACCTACCGGCCCGAGCGGGTCCTGCCGCTCATCCGGGAGGGGTTGCGACCGTTCGTCGGACTGACAGCGTTCGAGGAACTGAGCCGCCAGTGGGTGGCCGAGCAGGCTCAGGCGGGCAGGTTGCCGTTCGAGCCGCAGGATGTGGGCAGTCATTGGAGCCGCCGGGTGCAGGTCGACGTGGTAGCGATGAACTGGCGGGAGCGGGCTATTCTGCTGGGGGAGTGCAAGTGGGGGGCGGATCGAGTGAGGCGGGACGTGATCCGCAACCTGCTCGAAGAGAAGACGCCCAGGCTCTTGCAGGATGTTGCTGATGCCGACGACGAGGGATGGACGGTGGACTACTACAGCTCGGCGTAAATCCTTCGGTAGTTACCGACGGTTGGTACCACCTCAAAAAGTGGGGGAGAACGGGCAAAACGCTACTTTTGCCCACATCTGGGGGGTAACTCAGCGAAGCGCTGCGATGCCTAACCCCCGAAGGATTTCCGCCGTCGTGTACTACGCTTTCTTTGCCCGTGCCGGTTTCACCGACGCGGCCCGCTCCCTCGCCCAGGACCACGAAACGTTGTTGATTGATCTGGATAGGCTGGACCGCGATCTGCAGACATAGACACAGTGCCTTTCACTATCCTCAGCACAGCCAGGCGCTCCAGCGCCTCGCGCGGCGTGACCCTGGGGTGCGCGGGGTCACACGCGGCGATCAGCGCCTGCACCGCCCTGGACGGTACGCGACTGCCCACCCGGACGGTGGCCTTGCCCCGGGCCGGGTGGTACTCGTGCTGGCCCCTCTCTTTGGATGTGATGGCGACGTCCGAGAGCGGGATCACCTCCAGCCAGATCAACCCTGGCTTGACCGTATCCTCCGCCTGGGCTACAATTACGCGCACCCGACAAGCGGAGGATGCTGCATGCCCCTTGCCCCCAACCAACAACTCTTCGAATACCGCATCATGCGCGTCCTGGGCCAGGGGGCCTTCGGCACCGTCTACCTGGCCCACGACACGCTGCTCGACCGCCCGGTCGCCATCAAGGAACTGACCCTCACCGCCCAGACCGACGAGGTGGCGTTCAAACGCTTCCTCCAGGAGGCCCGCGCCGCCGGCGGTCTCAATCACCCCCACGTCGTCACCGTCTACGCGCTCAAGGTCGTGGAGTCCAACGTCTACCTGGTGATGGAGTACCTGGCGGGTGGCAGCCTGCGTGGGTTGCTGGAGGAGCGCAGCCCGCTGCCGGTGGAGAAGGCGGTGCGCATCGCAGCAGATGTGTGCGAGGGGTTGGCAGCGGCCCACGCTAAAAGTATCGTCCACCGGGACGTGAAGCCGGAGAACATCCTGCTGACGGAAGATGGCCGGGCGAAGGTGGGTGACTTTGGCATTGTGCACGTGCCGCGTGGCGCGGGGGGCACGTCGTTGACGCAGGCGGGCTTCCAGCCGGGGACGCTGGTGTGCATGTCGCCGGAGCAGATACGTGGGCGGCCGGTGGATGGGCGGAGCGACGTCTACCAGGTGGGTGCGCTGCTGTACGAGATGTTGACGGGGCACCACTACGTGGACCTGGGGGCACTGGAGCAGCGGGCGCGGGATACGGCAGGATCCAACGTGATGCTGTTCCAGGCACGGCTGCTGGAATTGTTGGACGGGGCGATTTGCAAGCGGAAGCCGGAGGGTGTGTGCCAGGTGCGACCCGGGGTGCCGAGGTGGGTGGGGGAAGGGGTGGTGGCGTCGTTGGCGAAGAGAGTGGGGGAGCGACCCACGGCGGAGATGCTGACGCAGCGACTGGTCGGTGGGGGGATTAGCCTACTTGACCAGGTAGAGCGTCCTAGTCCGAGCAATGCCGAAATGGCACAGGATCACGTCAATCGTGGAGTGGCCTATGTGGAAGAAGAGCAGTGGGAGGAGGCTATCCGTGAGTACCAAGATGCGCTCCGCATCAACCCAGACTGCGCCGAAGCGCACCATAAGTTGGGGCTGGCTTACTATCATCAGCGCCGAGGGGATGACGCGGCCCGTGAGTACCAGGCCGCGCTGCGCATCAACCCACGCAACGTTCAGGTGCGTCTTGATCTAGGCGAAGTCTACGAGTTTCTTTCAAGTCAGCCAGATAATGCCATCCGCGAGTACGAAGCCGCCTTACGTATTGACCCCGACAGCCGGATAGCTTATTTGAGGCTAAGCCATCATCAGGACTACCTCGGTGATCAGAATATCCGTTTGCACAAGGCCTGGCTTCATACTCATCCGAACGATGCCAAGGCGCATTGCTACCTGGGCGAATGCCATGCGAAGCAAGGCCGTTGGAACAAAGCCGTCCGCGAGTTTCAGATAGCACTGCGTATTGAACCAGACAACGCTGAATTGCACTATGATGTGGTTTCGGCTTACGAGGATCAGGGCCGTCTGGACGAGGCCATCTGTGAGTACGAGGCAGCGCTGCGCGTCAACCCGGACGATGCCATAGCGCACTTGACCCTGGGGGCAGTCTACAGTCGGCAGGGTCGTTGGGACGAGTCCACCCGCGAGTACGAGGCGGCGCTGCGCATCAACCCTGACTCTGCTGAGGCTCACTGCGACCTAGGCATAGCCTACGACCGACGAGGCCGCCTGGACGATGCACTCCGCGAGTGGCTGACTGCACTGCGCATCAATCCTGACCACCGTGCGTCACAACTGTTTCTGGACGCAACTTACGGCGAGTATGAAGGCCATTGGGAAGACTTTATCCGCAAACTCCAGACTGCGATGCATACCACCCCCAATATTGCCCAGGCGCATTTCTTACTGGGCCAAGCCTATTGGGAGCAGGGGCGTATGGATGCTGCCATCGTCGAGTACCAGGTCGCGTTGCGTATCAATCCCAGCTACGCGGAGGCGCACCACAACCTGGGCGTGGCCTACGCGATGCAAGGTCGCCTCGCCCAAGCTACCCACGAGGCCAACCTTGCCCTGCAGTTGGGACACGAACCAGCCCGTGAGTTGCTGGCTATGCTGGGTCAATCCTGAGTATCCTCAGGGAACGTAGTACGCGCACTACATACCAAGAGACATCCTATGCCTGATCTATCTCACAAAGCCGAACAAATCATTGCCTTGGCCCTGACCGGCACCCAGCACCAGCACTTCTCCCTCTTGTGCATGCTGTACCTGTTCATCACGCTGGCTTGACCGTATTCTCTGCCTGGGCTACAATTACGCGCACTCGACAAGCGGAGGATGCTGAATGCCCCTTGCCCTCAATCAACAACTGTTCGAGTACCGCATCATGCGCATCCTGGGCCAGGGTGCCTTTGGCACCGTCTACCTGGCTCACGATACGCTGCTCGACCGGTCCGTCGCGGTCAAGGAACTGACCTTCACCGCCTAGACCGACGATGTGGCGTTCAAACGTTTCCTGCAAGAGGCCCGCGCCGCTGGCGGGCTCAACCATCCCCACGTCGTCACCGTCTACGCGCTCAAGGTCGTGGAGCCCAACGTCCACCTGGCGCTGGAGTACCTGGCGGGCGACAGGTTGCGCGCCCAAATTGCAAGGATTTACATAGCGCTAATTGAGAGGATAGGTTGACTATGAGCGGTGAAGATGAAGCAAAAAGGAAGACGATCAAGAAGCTGGATGAAGGTACGGGAGAAGGGGTGAGAGTCTCCAGATACTTGCTCCCTTCAGTAGGACCAACGGAAGACCTAATCCCATCGGAAGCCATACAGCACCTTCCCTTCCAAAAGGAGCCAATGGATCATTGGGAACCTGGCCTCGATCTGTCATACCCATCATACATCCTAGGCGAACTGATCCAAGGATTCCCCATAGGCATACCATCAGACACCCCAGGCACCCTTAAGGATCTTCACGAGAGTCGCCCGCACCTACATTCCAACACCGATGTGCTAGAGTTTCTGTATGACCTCTACGGCAAGGTTGACGTGATCTACCGTCCCTATGGTCTGGTCAAGTACTCAACGGGAGTAACCCGATTCCGTCAGTGGGCACAGCAATTCCAAACACTCGCGCACACACCCAACGACTTCCTCAGCAACACCGATTTCGGCAGGATGGCCAAGTATGCAATAGCATGGAGAGGAGTAGTCAGTAATGTGATTTCCGAGAACGCTTTTTTCTCACTAGCTCACTTCCTAGAATCGGAAGAGGATCTGGATTGCTCAGTGCTGCTGGCCGCCTCAATGTACTACAAGCAGGCGTTTCAGGTTCTGCGGAACTATCTTGAGGGCGCGGTGCTCCAGATTCACTTCTGTGAGAATCCAATGGCATTCAGGGATTGGCGGGCGGGCAGTTACAGAGTCCCCTCGTTCCGGGGGAAAAAAGGGCTGCTCAAAAAGCTTGTAGACTGTGGACTTCTCTCCGAGGACTTGAAATGCGAAGCGTCAGATCTCTACCACGAACTCAACGGTTGCATACACGGAGCTGAAAGGAGACTGATCCATAGCGGAGTGCACTTGGGCGAAGGCTGGATTCGTAAGGTCGACCCCGACAAGTTTGTCGAATGGTGCGATTTCTTCAGTCGAGTCGTAGACCTGGGGATCCGACTTGCACGGATACACTTAGGTCAGTGGAGTTCCCAATGTGAACGGGAAGGGGTCTTTTGTAACAGGTGTCACAACGACACAGATTTCGACTTCCACCGTGAGGAGTGGGGCGGGCGGAAATTCATCCGCTACCACTGCCGACAGTGTGGTAGCGAAATGCTACGTGACGCCTGGAGAGAAGATTTGAATGACGGGGTGGCCCACTACCGGCAGGGCCGCTTGGACGATGCTATCCACGAGTTCCAGGCTGCGCTGGACACTACCCCCGACATCGCTGAGGCACACGTTGGCCTGGGCGCGGCGTATGCGCAGCAGGGCCGCCTGAATGATGCTATCCGCGAGTTTCAGGACGCGCTGCGCATCAATCCCAACTTCGCCGAGGCGCACTACAGCTTAGGCGCGGCCTACCACCAGCAGGGCTGCGAGGACGAGGCTGTCCAAGCATACCAGGCTGCGCTACGTATCAATCCCGAGCACGCGATGGCACGTTGTAACCTAGGAGTGGTCTACAAGCAGCTGGGGCGCCTGGATGAGGCCATCCGCGAGTTCCGGGTCGCGCTCCGCATCAGTCCCAACGACTCCGTGGCGCACGTCAATCTAGGCGGGGCCTACATGCTGCAGGATCGCCTGGACGAAGCCATCCGAGAGTTTCAGGCTGCGCTCCAACTTGACCCTGATGACGCTCGGGCACACATACAGCTGGGCGCGGCCTACGGGCAGCAGGAGCGGTGGGACGATGAAATCCGTGAGTACCAAGCCGCGTCGCAAATCAACCCTGACGACAGCGACGCGCACTTCCTTCTGGGCATGGCCTACGCACAGCAGGGCCGCTTCGACGAGGCCATCTGTGAGATCCGGACTGCGCTGCGAATTAGCCCGGACGATGCCGAGGCACATGTTGGCCTGGGCTGGGTCTACGGGCAGCAGGGCCGATTGGACGACGCCATCCGCGAATACCAAGAGGCGCTGAGCATTAACCCGGACGATGCCAAGGCGCACCACGACTTGGGTGAGACCTATTGGGAGCAAGATCGCAAGAAAGATGCCATACGCGAGTGGCAAGCCGCGCAACGCATCAATCCCGACATTGCTGAGACGCATTTCTCTCTGGGGCGAGCCTACCGTGAGCAAGACGGCCTGAACGGCGCCATCCGCGAATACGAGACCGCGTTACGTATTAATCCGGACTACGCCGAGGCGCACTATAACCTGAGCATGGCCTACGCAGAGCGGGGCCTCTTGGACGAGGCCGTCCGCGAGGCCCAACTTGCTCTACGGCTGGGTTGTGAGCCAGCCCGTGAGTTACTGATGGATCTACGGCGAGTCCTGGGAAGTTGAGTTATGATGGTACAGAGCCCGCAGGCAATCAGTAAAGCGGAAAGAATCTGGTATGGTACTGGGGAGTGATATGAACAAAACTGATCGAGTCACAGTAGAAACTGTTCGCAAGGCGATTATGGGAGCCCACATCAAGAATAACAACGAACTGTACGCCTCTTACCGTGGCATACCGCAGGAGTGCCGGGATGCAGCCGAGGCCGTATGCGACAACTATGCTGAGTTTGAAAGGTTACTTTGGGATCGACTCTCTGCTCTCCCTCTGACTCAGAAGTTCTTTGGTCCCTTGATAGGAGTACGACTGAAGCAGAAGGGTATTCTTGCTAGCCCTATCATCTCAGCGGTATTTGACGATCAACGAAGGTTAGAGCACAGACTGGCAAACATCCAATCTATACCGGGAGTTGAAGAGTTCCAGAAGGAATATCGTGGTTGTAGTGACCCTGATCACGGGGATATAACTGACGGAGTGATTGTTGATCTTCTTGCCGAAATCTTGGTGCTAGATTTCTTGGTGCAGTTGACGTTCTCTGGTGTCTGCAAAGTGCCGGAGCAGGGCAACAAAGCACACATAGATATCGTGGCGCAAAAAGATGGAAAATGCTACGCGATAGAAGTGACCCGCAAGAAAGACATCAAGGGATGGAAATCGCTTGCTTATGGGAGGCTGGAAGATTGTGATGCCCCCACCAATCAAGATAAGATTCGTAATCTGCTGTGGAAGGCACTATCGAGTAAGGAAGACCAATTCTCACGTTCTCTGGACGCCAGTACAGTTGATTGCTCCATGACCAGGGTTGTTGCGATCAAAACTTCGGACTTTGGATTTGCAGAGTGCATTGATCAAGCCGAATGGATTGCACATGAACTCCTGGCTAGGCCAAACGAGTGGAGACATGTTGACTGCATCTGGCTAGTGCCTAACGTAGATGTCAAACAGAGCCGATGGGTGTGCAGAAAAGCCACTGACATGGTGAAAACCTCAGAGGTTTAATCGAGATCAAGAGCGGCACCGCTCCCCCATCCTTCAGCAGGCTCAGGACAAGCCCTGGGCACGCCGCACCTGTTCATCGCGCTATACAACCGGGCCGCGTCGTTGACTGGGCCAATTCGAAGAATCCATGCTATAATAGCCCTAATCATAAGAGCGTATCCCTTCAGGAGGCAGAGGAATGCCAGTAGTGAGTATGACCATCCCGGATAAAGTGTACCGCCAGCTTCGGGACGAGGCAGCCCGGTTGGGCAAGTCGCCCCAGGTCGTGGCCCAGGAGTGGCTGGCCGAGCGTGCGGCGCAACTGTCCGCAATACATTATGGCATCCAGGTGTCCGGCGAGTTAGCCAGCATGCTAGGAATCGAGGAGGCACCGCCCGATAGCGGTTTGGCGCCTGGAGAGTGCAGCAGTGCGATACCCGTCGTGGATGCATCGCTGGCAAGATCCAAGAGCAACCGAGAGAGGGTACGCCAGGCACTCCGTGCCGCCGGACTGTTGACCGACCTGGGTCCGAACATGCGCAGGCTTGCGGACCCAGCGGTGCGTTTGGAAGACGTCAACGCTGCTCTGGCTCGGGCCGGAGGCAAACCGCTCAGTGAAATCGTCCTGGAACAGCGTGGGCCCAAAGGATGAGCTATTTCTACCTGGACGCCAGTGCCGTGGTCAAACGCTACAGCCCGGAAACCGGCACTGCTTGGGTGAAAGCGCTGGCTGATCCTTCGTCTGGACATACTATCGTTCTGGGTGCAATTACCCTGGCGGAAGTCGCCGCCGCCCTCGCCGCCAAACATCGTGCATCGAATGGCATTACTCGCAGGGAACGCGATGACGCGGTAGCCCTTTTCCTGAACCACTGTGATGCTGAGTATACACTGGTCGCCATCACCCACTCTATCATTCACCAGGCTGTCATTCTGACTCAAAATCACAAATTGCGTGGCTACGACGCTGTGCAGTTGGCTACAGCCTTGACCGCCAATGAGGCCTTCACAGTAGCTGGTCTCCCTGCGCTCACATTAATAGCAGCCGATGGCAATCTGCTGACAGCGGCCAATGCCGAAGGCCTGACTACTGAGAACCCTAACCTCCGTCCGTGAGTTCCTGAGCGGGAGGCCCATCCCACCGTGTCTGATCTATCCTCCGCCATCGAACAGATCATCACCCTCGCGTTGGCCGAGGCCCAACACCAGCATTCCCGCATCCTCGGCACGCCGCACCTGTTCATCGCGCTGACCAAGTTGGACGGGGCCACCGCCGCTGCGCTGCGCGCCCAGGGCCACGACCCCAAGAAGGTGCGCGATGGGCTGCGGGCCGCGCTGGGCCGGGGGGAGGCCCCACCCGGCACCGAACCCCAACTGACCGGTCGCGCCGCCGCCAACCTCCGGCAAGCATCGGCGCTGGCGAAAAGGGAGGGCGCTTCTCAGGTCGAAGAGCGCCACCTGCTGGCCGTCATCCTCGACGATGCTGAATCCAGCTTTACGCTGCGCACGCTGCGATCTCTCGGCGTGGACGTGCAAGCCCTGGGTACCGGTCTGACCTCCGCTACCCCCATCCTGGACCGCATAGGCCGCGACCTGACCGCGCTGGCCCAGGCGGGCGAACTGGATCCGCTCGTCGGTCGCAAGCAAGAGTTGCGCCAACTGGTGCGCACGCTGGTGCGCAAGAAGAAGAACAACCCCGTCCTGGTTGGCCCGGCGGGCGTGGGCAAGACGGCCATCGTCGAGGGGTTGGCCCGCCTCATCTCTGCCGGCCGTATCCCCGATGAACTGAAGGACACCCGGCTGGTCGAACTGCCCACCGCCGGACTCGTCGCCGGTACCACCTACCGGGGGCAGTTCGAGGAACGGCTGCTGGGGCTGGTGGATGAGGTCAAACAAGCCGGTGACGTGATCCTGTTCATTGACGAAATCCACACCATCCTGCGGGCAGGGGCGGTCGAGGGTGGATCGCTGGACGCGGGCAACATCCTCAAACCTGCGCTGGCGCGGGGCGACTTGCGCGTCATCGGGGCCACCACGACCGACGAGTACCGCCAGTACATCGCGCAGGACGCCGCCCTGGAGCGCCGCTTCCAGCCAGTGTGGGTGGGGGAGCCGACGCCGGAGGAGGCGCTGGAGATTCTGCGGGGCGTCAAGGAGCGGTACGAGGCTCACCACGGCGTTGCCATTGCCGAGGACGCGCTGGAGGTGGCCGTGCAACTCTCCGTCGGCTGGCTGCCCGACCGCCACCTGCCCGACAAGGCGCTGGACCTGCTGGACGAGGCCTGCGCCCGTGCCCGCATCCCCACCATCAGCGCCCCCGCCGACCTGAGCGCAGGACTGGTCGTCACTGCCCACACCGTCGCCGAGGTGCTGTCCAGGTGGGTCGGCGTGCCGGCCGAGGGGTTGTTGGAGGGCGGCTAAGATATGTAGCCCCTTCATCGGCGCTTCATCATCCACGGCCAGTCTCACCAAGTGGTTGGTTTAGTCGAGGCACTCAGCAACGCCTTGACCAACCGGTGGAAGACCGCCTCCCCATCCGGTCGCTGCGCCAGGTCGTTCACGTCGTCAACGCCCTCGGGCAGACGGAGCACCACGCCGTGCGCCACGGCTTCCCGCCACCGGGCGGTGGCGCAGCAGCCCGACGGTCTCCGCGTGTTCCGGGTCGCTGCGCAGGTAGCGCAGCGCAGGGGAGAGCATGGCGCCGGAGCAGTAGCCAGCCCTTCGGCTGTGCTCAGGGCAAGGCTGGAACTCTTGAATGACCTCGACGGTCAGGCCTCGCCCCAGCAGGTATCCATACGGGGAGTCGGGTCCCTTGGGGCCGACGACCAGCGTCGTGTGGTAGACGCGGGCGGCCAGGTCGAGGGCTTCCGTCCCTTCGGGGCTCAGGGCAGGCTCGGCGCGATTCAGTTTGCGCGGGGGGCGGGGCTCCGCCATTTGCACCCAGTCCGCCGGAAGCGGCTGCCGACGACAAGCGTCGGGGGGTAGTTCGGGCGGCCGTCCGTTGGACAGAATCTCACAGGCTTCGACGAAGCCCACGTTCGCTATTCCATCTTGCGGCGCTGCTGCTGGCGGCCTCTATCGTCGTGGCCTGGTTCTACCCCAGCACTCGGCGGCGCGCCGCTGGGGGCAGCGAGGCCGTGTCAGGTACGTCAGAATGAAAGTGACGAGCATGGCCACGAACCCCCCGCCGTCGAAGGCAGCGAATCGCCACCCGGTCGTCGCCAGTGCTGCGTGTCCCGGTGGCAGCGTCAGCAGCATCCACGCCTCACCCGCCAATCCGATGGCCTGCTGTACGATGACGATCAGGAATAGCCAGCGGTAGCGCCAGGGGTTCCAGATCGCCAGCGGGTAGGTCACGTTCCACATCAGAAAGAGGATGCCTATCCCGCGGACGAGTGCCTCCCCTGCCACTCCACTCACCTCGAAGGAGGGGGCGTAGGCTTCCGGCCTGGCGACAAAGGCCAGCCCGCAACCGACGTTGAAGCAGAACACCGCGGCCAGAGCCAGTCGGGTCACCCAGAGAGCGGCGCGGTGATAGTTCATCCACTCACCTCCAGCGCGAGTATATCACCTCGGCCTGACTTGTCCAAATCGAGACTCTGTTGTAACATCACCTCCAAAGCGAGCGAATGAAAGGAGAACGCCAATGGGAAAAGTCTATCTTCACAAGCCCGGCGCGCCGGATGAGTACCTGGGCCGGGTCGAGTCTGAAAATGGCAGAGTTTACCGTCACCGTCCTGGCCCGGATGAGTACCTGGGCCGCGTGGAACTGGGTAGCGGCAAGATCTATCGCCACCGCCACGGCCCAGACGAGTATCTGGGCCAGGTGCACCTGGACGATGGCCAGGTCTACAGCCACCGTGTCGGCCCGGATCGGTACGTGGCAGAGGTCAAGCCGAACGGCCGCATCTACCGTCACAAGCCCGGGGCTCCAGACGACTACCTGGGCAAGGTCGAGGGGTTGCACTCGCTGGCGGAGGGGGGCGCGGCGTTCTTCTTGCTCCTCCTGCCCGTCGTCGAAGGGCTTGCCCTGAGCGATGCCCTGAGCGCGTCGAAGGGCAAAGTCGAAGGGGCCGAGATCGAAGCAGATGAGAATTGATGAAAGGATTCTACAATGGAAACGACTCTACGAGGTAAGACTACTACCGTCCGTATCAGCCCCGAACTGCCAACCGTGATCATCGGCGAGCGCATCAACCCGACCGGCAAGAAGAGGCTGGCCGAGGCACTGCAGGCGGGCGACCTATCTCTCGTGCGGGAACTGGCGCAGGCACAGGTGGAGGCCGGCGCTGGGGTGCTCGACGTGAATGTCGGGGCAGCGGGGGTGGACGAGGTGAGTGTGCTGCCCCGCGCCGTCGAGGCAGTGGCCGAGGTTGTTGACGTGCCCATCTGCGTGGACACTGCCAATCCCGAGGCGCTGGCGGCGGCGCTGGCCGTCTGTCCTGGCAAGCCGCTGGTCAACTCTGTCACCGGGGAGGAGGCTAAACTGGCGGCGGTGTTGCCGCTGGTGGCCGAATATCACACGGCCGTCATCGGCCTGGTGATGGACGACGACGGTATCCCGCCCACGCCTGAGCGCCGCCTGGAGGTGGCCCGCAAGATACGCGCCCGCGCCGCCGAACTTGGCATCCCGCCTGAGGACGTCATCTTCGACCCGTTGGTGCTGACGGTCGGGGCCGAGCCCGAGGCCGGAAGGATCGCGTTGGAGACCATCAGCCTCATGCGCGCCGAGCTGGACGCCAACGTCACCGCCGGGGCCAGCAATGTCTCCTTCGGTATGCCGGACCGCCATCTGCTGAATCAGGTGTTCCTGGCAATGGCGATCTCTTGCGGCGTCAACTGTCCCATCGGCGATCCAAGCCATCTCTGCGATGTTATCCTGGCCGCCGACGTGCTGCTGGGTCGAGACAAGTACGGTATGCGCTACATCCAGGCCTGCCGCACTCGAAAGGCTCGATGATGGGGGACATCATCACCGATTTTCAACCTCCGCTCGAGGTGGCGCACGTCCTGCGTGGGCAGGGCATTGACCCCGATTGCGCCCGCCCGGCGGTCGTTGCGGTGGCGCAGGATGTGCTCGATGAGGCGCAGGCACTGCTCGCTCCTGCTGCGCTGTATGCCATCTTGCCGGTGCGCGATTTTCAACACCAGCAGGTGACTCTGGAGGGTGGGGCGGTCTCGGTTTTCGAGGGAGCGTTAGTGGCCCGCGCGCTGGCGGGTGCGACGGAGATCGCCCTCGCGGTGTGTACCATCGGGCCGGCGCTGGAGGAGCGGGTGACTGCCCTTTTCGCCACGGGTGGCTCCTTGCGGGCCCTGGCGCTGGATGGGGCGGGCGTCGCCGCCGTCGGGGAGGTTGCCCGGATGGTCGGCGAGCGGATATGCGATGAGGCTTCAGCCCGCGGGTTGAGAGCCGGTATGCGTGCCAGTCCCGGCCAGGAAGGGTGGGGGCTCGAGCAGCAGCGCGTGCTTTTCGGCCTCATCCCCGCCGGGGAGATCGGCGTCCGGCTGACTGAGAGTTGCCTCATGCTGCCGCGTAAGTCGGTCTCCTTTGTGGTTGGGCTGGGGCCGGAGATGCGGGCCGACGCGACGACCTGTGATTTCTGCTCCAAGCAGGAGCGTTGTCGCTGGCGCGCACGATAGGCTACCCTTACGAAGGTTGCGAGTGGCCCTCGCGATCGAGCGATTTCTGGAAGGCTAAGATGCTTCTTACCTGCAATCTACTGTCGAACCTTCGCCAGGGTCTGCTCGAAACATAAAGGACTCACTATGACTGACGAACTCACCGTGGATTTCGAACCCCTCGGCCGCCGGGCGCGCGTGGCGGAAGGCGCGACGCTGCTGGAGGCGGCCCGCCAGGCTGGCGTGGGGCTGAACGCTATCTGCGGGGGCGCGGGCACCTGCGGGACGTGCCGCGTGCGCGTCGTCGCCGGGGAGGTCTCGCCCCCCACCGAGGTCGAGCGCGACGTCGTCGCTGAAGGCTTCCGGCTGGCCTGCCAGACCCGCGTGTTGGGCGACGTGCGGGTGGATGTCCCCAGGACCTCCATCACCGCTCCCCAGCGGGCGCAGATCGAGGGCCGTGAGCGGCCGGTCGAGCTCGACCCGGCGGTGCGCAGTTTCGACGTGACGCTGGCTCCGCCCAGCCTGGCCGACCTGCGGGCCGACGCGACGCGGCTGCGCGAGGCCCTCCACCAGCAACTCCCCCGGGGGGGCAGGGGGGGGGTAGTACGCTTCGATCACGCCGCACTGTGCCAACTCCCCGCTGTGCTACGAGAAAACGACTGGTGCATTCGCATAGTCACTAAGGATAATGAGATCATCGCCGTCGCGCCGACCGGCACCTTGCCGCTGGGGTTGGCGGTGGACATCGGCACGACCAAACTGGCCGCCTACCTGGTGGACCTGGAGAGCGGCGAGACACTGGCAGCCGCCGGCGCGATGAATCCCCAGATCACCTACGGCGAAGACGTGATGGCCCGCATCGCCTACGCGATGGAGGGAGGGACCCGTGCGCGGGAGCTTCAGCAGGCCGTCATCGGCGGGCTGGACGACCTGACCCGCGAGTTGTGCATGCAGGTTGGGCGGGATACCGGCGAGATCGTCGAGGCGGTGCTGGTGGGCAACACCTGTATGCACCACCTCGTGCTGGGTCTGCCGGTGGCCCAACTGGGTCGGGCTCCTTATGTGCCTGCCCTGGCCGACTCCTACGACCTCAAGGCGCGGGAACTGCTTCCCCCCCTGGAGGGGGGGGTACACCTGGCCCCTGGCGCGAACGTCCATCTCCTGCCCAACATCGCCGGCTTCGTCGGCGCTGACCACGTGGCCATGCTCCTGGCGACCTCCATCGGTGGGGGCGCGGTCACCGCGCCCCTACTGGGCCTGGACATCGGCACCAACACAGAGATCAGCCTGGCAGTGGAGGGACGGCTGCTGAGCTGCTCCTGCGCCTCCGGCCCGGCTTTCGAGGGAGCCCACATCCAGGACGGGATGCGGGCCGCTCCAGGTGCCATCGAGCGGGTGCGGCTGGTCGGCGAGCGCGTCGAGTACCAGACGGTTGACGACGCGCCGCCGGTGGGCATCTGCGGCTCCGGTGTGCTGGACTGTGTGGCCGAGCTGCGGCGGGTCGGTGCGCTGAGGGCCAACGGCGCGATGGTGCAGGGCAGCCACCCCCGTGTTCACAGGACGGGCAAAGGGGGCGCATTCCTGCTCGTCCCGGCCAGCGAACGACATGCGCCCCGCGATTTGGTCGTCACCCGCAAGGATGTGAACGAGATCCAACTGGCCAAGGCGGCTATCCGCGCCGGGATCGAGGTGCTGCTGGGCGAGGCCGGGCTGGAAGCGGAGCAGATCGAGCGGGTGGTGGTGGCGGGGGCTTTTGGCACCTACCTGGACGTGGACAGCGCGCTGGCGGTGGGGATGTTCCCGCCATTGCCCCGCGAGCGGTTTGTCCAGGTGGGTAACGCTGCGGGCATTGGCGCTAAGATGGCGTTGATGTCCCGCCGTTGCCGTGAGCGGGCCGAGGAGATCGCCCGCCGCGTGGAGTACGTCGAACTGACCACGCATCCGCGCTTCGTCGAGCTCTACATGGCGGCGCTGATGTTGCCAGAGCCTTTGGCGGTTAGCAGTTAGTAGTTGGCATCCCGGAAGCCCTCGTCCGTGAGTGGTCTTTGCCGTCTGGGGGCTGTGCTGCCTAGTACCTCAGTACCATTGTAAGTGCGGGGAGGTTGTTGTAGAATAAAAGGTGTGTGGGGCAGGGAGCCAGTTCGGGAAATATGCTATATCTGTATGCAGGTTGTGTGTTGCTGTTGGTCTGGGGTGGGAAGAAGCACCTCTGAAACTAGACCAACTTCTCAAACGAGCAGGAGGCAGATCAGATGATTCACCACCCACTTGAGAGAAAGTTGCGCCTTTTGTCCGCTCCTATCCGGCTGGGGCTGGCGCTGGCGCTACTGGCGTCAGCGCTGGGCGTGATGCCCGTGCCGGTGGCCCGCGCCCTCATAACTGTCATCAACACCAACGACAGTGGTACCGGTTCGTTGCGGCAGGCGATTGCTGACGCGGCATCCGGCGAGGAAATTCAATTCAGTGTGACCGGCACCATTACATTGACAACCGGTCAACTAGTCATTAGTAAAAACCTGATCATTACGGGGCCGGGCGAGGCAGGCCTCACCATTTACGGGAACAACGCCAGCCGTGTCTTTATGGTGAATAGCGGCTTCACGCTCAATTTTTCAGGTGTGACCATCGCCAATGGCAACTCAAGCACCTGGGGAGGGGGCATTGCGAATGAAGGCACCTTGAACATCAGCAACTGTGTTATCACCAATTGCTTGGCAAGTGGTGCAGGAAATGGATATGGTGGGGGCATTGACAACTACCAGGGAACAGTGACGGTGACCAACTGCACCATCTCCAACAATTCTTCAGCCAACGAGGGCGGCGGAATCAGAAATGAGAATGGAACAGTGACAATAATTGAAAGCACCATATCTGGGAACACGTCCGACAATGGCGGCGGGGTTGTTAACTACAGCACTACAGAAAGTTCGGTTGACGTGATCCGCAGCACTATTTGCAACAACAATGCCACAGTCGGAAGCAATAGGTATGGCGGTGGAATTCTCTGCAATAGCGGAACCCTGACCCTCACCAACAGCACAATTTCAGGAAACAGTGCGGTGGGCGGCGGTGGAGGAATCATCGACGGCGCTGTTGCTACCATCACAATCAACCAATGCACCATTACCGGCAATACTTCGACGAACGGCGGCGGCGGTATTCAGTTGGAAAACAGCACGGCTAACATTAAGAACACGATCCTGGCAGACAACTCGGGTGGCGGCGGCAACAACTTCTCTGGCGGCGGTTCCCTCAATTCCCAGGGATATAACCTGGAAAACGAGACGGAAGCGGGTTTTACTGCACCCGGAGATCTGCAGAACGCCAACGCCAATCTTGCTGCCCTTGCCGACAATGGCGGGCCCACCCAAACTCATGCCCTGCAGCCGGGCAGCGATGCCATTGATGCCATCCCGGAGGGCGGAACCGGCTACAATGGTGCTCCTGCTACAGATCAGCGGGGTATCCCCCGGCCCCAGGGCGACAACTGCGACATCGGCGCCTATGAGGCTGAGACCCCACCCGACCTCACCTTGACCAAAGCTGTGGATGATGACACCCCTCATCCGGGCCAACTCATCACCTATACGATTACGATCAGCAACAGCGGCCTCGGCAGCGCTACCAACGCTCTTATCTCCGACACCCTCTCCACCGGCCTTATCTTTGCCGGTCCAGTTATCCTGGAAGGTACCGGCGGCACGGTGGCTCAGGATGAGAACGATTTGCCCACGCTGGCCAGCGGCCTGACCATCACCAACGGGACGAGCATCACTGTCACCTTCCCGGTCACTGTCAGCATCGGCGTGGCCGATGATACGGTCCTCACCAACACCGCCGCTGTCACCAGCACGGAAGTGATCACGCCCCAGATGGGCTCACGGGCCATCACTGTGCAGGCCTCCGACCTGGTCATCACCAAGACCGTCACCCCAGGCACTGCAGCGCCCGGCGACACCATCACCTACACCCTGGTCTTCTCCAACGCGGGCAGCGGCACTGCCGCCGGCGTGGTCATCACCGATAGCGTGCCGGTCAGCGTGACAGGCGCCAGTTGGTCGGGTACTGCTAACGTCAGCCTCCAGGGTGGTACCTACGTCTGGGACGTGACCGACCTGGGCATGGGGCAGGGCGGCATCATCACCATCACCGGCGTCCTCAGCTCGGACCTGCCCTTAGGCACGGTCTTTACCAACACGGCCATCATCACCACCACGGTGGCGGATGCCGATGCGACCAACAACACCAGTTCTGCGGCGCTAAAGCTGCCCTACGCCGATCTGGTCATCACCAAGACCGTTTCCCCGGAGGCAGCCGTCGCGGGTATGCCCCTGACCTACACCATCATCATCACCAACTACGGCCCAGACACGGCGACCGGCATCGTCCTCTCCGACACGCTCCACCCCAGCACCACGCTGCAAACTCTTGATCAGACCGACGACGGCGGCGGCGACCTGGGCTTTGAGGGCGGGACGTTCGAGGATACCCACTGGATCAACCCCCGGTCCAATACCCATAGCGACGAATGGGTAGAGTTGCTGGATCCCACCGTCAGCCCCACCGGCGTCTTCACCTCGCGCGTGATTGACGCCAGCAACGTCGTGGCCTGGACGACACTGGCGTGGGCGCCTCGGCGGCCAACCTGGAAACCGCTGCCCGATAACGGCCAGACCGAAGAGCATTATGCTTTAGGCGAGGCCAATATGACGGCCAACCGGCTGCTCTTGCACCTGGACGAAGCCGCCGGCGCAACCGTCTTCAGCGATACCTCCGGGCTCAATAACCACGGCCGGTGTCCCGCCGTGGTGAGCGAGACCTGCCCCACGGCCGGCGCCGACGGGCGCTTCAATGGGGCTCTTAGCTTCGATGGCACACTGAGCCAGACCGTCGTCGTCACCGACACTGTGGATCCGATCCGCTACGCCGTCGAACTGTGGGTCTACCCGACGGTCATCACCGACACCAGCTTTATCCTGCGCACCGACTCCCTGAGCGACACGGCGGAGAACTACTTGCACCTCCTGGGCATCTACGACGGTCACTTCCGGCACGTGATGTACGATGGCAACTACAGGGTCGTCGCCAGCACAAAGTCCGTTACGGTCAATACCTGGTACCATGTCGTCGGCACGGCCGAGAGCGGCGGCGACATGAAGCTCTACGTCAACGGTGAGCTGGAGGACAAGTTGAATGGGATCGGCACGCTGTGGCAGGGCGGGGACTGGTATCGCCTCGGCTCGACCTACGGCCCCACCGGTACCTCGCAGTACTTTTCCGGGCGCCTGGACGAGGTGGCGGTCTACAGCCGCACCCTCTCCTCCGGCGAGGTCAATGACCACTACCTGCGCGGCGCGCTGCAGTTGGGCTTCCAGGTGCGCTCGTGCGACGACGCCGGCTGCGACGGCGAAACCTTCAGCGCCGAGACTTATTCCGAACAGAGCAACACGACCACAGGTCTGCCCTCGGTGACCCTGACCGGCATCCCGAACAATCGCTACTTCCAGTACCGCGCTGTCTTTGAGACCGACGACACCGATTACTCGCCAGAGCTGCGGAGCGTGACCGTCGGCCCGCCCCACTGGGCGGTGGTCCCCAGCCAGGGCAGTTGTGACGCCCCCGGCGGCGGCCCGTTCACCTGCGACCTGGGCGACCTGCCTGGCGGCGGGGTCATCACCGTGACCATGCACGTGGACGTCAATTCCTCGACGTTGGGCGTCATCACCAACACCGTCGTGGTCTCTGCCACCTCACCCGACGCTGACCTGACGAACAACGATGATTTCGTGACCTCGACGGTGAGGTCGGAAGTAGACCTCGACATCTACAAATACGATGACGACGATCAGTATTGGTGGGACTATGGCGCTGCTGATCCGGTGAACCCCGGCTTCCCAATGACCTACACGCTGGAAGTTCACAACGGCGGCCCCAGCACCGCCTGGGATGTCTGGGTCACGGACACGCTGCCCATCACCGTGGGAGGTGTCTCCGCTGTCGGTGGTTGGGCCTCGTGCACACACGTCGGCGACACGATCACCTGTACTGTCTCCAGCCTGAGGCCTTACACCTGGCGGCGCATCCTCATCACAGGCACTGCCCCCACTGCCGAGGGCTGGATCACCAACACTGCCTGGGTCACGGCGGAGGGCAGTTCCGTGTACACCACTTCTCACATCAGTGACACCGAGTCCACCCTCATCACGCCCCTGGCCGACTTGGTCATCGTCAAGACGGCCAGCCCTGATCCGGTTGATCCAGGGGAGATGCTTACCTTCACCATCGCCGTGACCAACACCGGCCCCTCCCCAGCGGTCGGCGTGGTGGTGACGGACACCTTGCAATCCGGCCTGGTGGCCTATGTCATTGGCGGCGGGAGTTGGTCGTGTGGTAACGCATCAATCAATGTCGTAACCTGCACGCTCGCTGGCCTGGACAACGGTGACTCCGATAGCTTCCAGATCACCACGACCGCGCCGCTGAGCGGCTTCGTCGGCAACCAGGCGGTCGTTGCGTCTGACACAACTGACCCGGACACTGACAACAACGACGTCATTGCCTACGCCACCGTGCGGCCGGTGGCCGATCTCTTTATCATCAAGGACGACATGCTCGACCCGGTGAATGCGGCCGCGCCGCTCACGTACACCCTCACCATCACCAATGCCGGCCCCGTCCCCGCCGGGGTATACACGTCCACGCAGGAGTTTGTCAACGATAGATATATCCAAATTCGGTCAGTAGGGCAAGCCCATCGCTATCCCTCCAACCTGCACGTCGGCGGCGTGGTGGGCGCCATTGGCGATCTGACGGTCAAGCTCCATAACTTGACCCACGACTATCCCGCCGACCTGAGCATCCTGGTCGTCGGTCCGGGCGGACAGAGTGTGGTGCTCATGTCAAACGCAGGCGGCGGCGTAGACGTGAAGGACGTGACGCTGACCTTCGACGACGCGGGCGACCCCATGCCGGTGAGCGGCACACTCACCTCCACCGTCACCTACCGGCCCACCAACTACGGCGTCAGCAGGGAATTCTATCACCCAGCTCCAGCGAGTCCCTATGGCGGCAGCTTGTCCGCCTTCAACGGCACAAATCCCAACGGCCTGTGGCGCTTGTACGTGATGGACACCATGGACGCCATTGGCGGGGACATCGCGGGCGGCTGGAGCCTACACCTGGTCGCCGCGACTGCGGACGTGGTCACGTTGACCGATAGCCTGCCCGCCGGCCTGACCGGTGTGAATATAACAGCCCCCGACTGGGCCTGCGGCACCGTGACCGACACGTGGATGTGTACGGCAAATTTCCTGGCGGTAGACGCCCCGGCCGTCCTTACCATCACGGCCACCGCCACCATCACCGGCGGCGTCATCACCAACACCGCCGCCGTCACGTCCACCACAGCGGACTACTGGCCGGATTCCAATACAGATACGATCACCACCACCATCACGCCAGTGGTGGACCTGGCGATCACCAAGCTGGTGACGCCCACCGTCAGGGTGGACCCGTCCGCTCCACTCACCTACACGCTGACGGTCAGCAACGCTGGGCCAAGCCCGGTGCAGGCCACGGTCGTCGTGACCGATCTCTTGCCCGACGGCTTGACCGGCGTCGGCGCATCTGCTAGCTGTGACGTCTCGGCTCCGCCACTGGTGACCTGCACGCTGGGCGATTTAGGCGCTGGCGCTGTGTCGGACTTTGTCATCACTGCCAACGCGCCGATCACCGCTGGCGTCATCACCAACACTGCCGGCGTCACCACGACGGTGTTTGATCGAGACGCGCTCAACAACAGCGTGCTCGTGACGACCACCGTGGCCCGGCAGGCCGACCTGCAGGTCGTCAAGTTTGTCCTGCCGGCGGCGGCGGTTCCCGACGCGCTCATTACCTACACGCTGAACATCACCAACGTCGGGCCGAGCGGGGCGACCTACGTGACCGTGACCGACGTCCTGACCAATTTTGGCAGCGTCGGCGTGCCCACGTACACGGGCAGCATAACGTGGAACTGCAACCAGGCCGGCGGCGCGTTCACCTGTACCGTCGCCAGCCTCGGCGCAGGAGTACCGACGAGCATCGTCTTCACGGCCACCGCGCCATCAGTTGGTGGCGTGATCACCAACACGGCCGCAATCACCAACATGGTGGAGGACCCCATCTTGCTGAACAACGTCCACGTCCTCACCACGCCGGTCAGCCTCCCGCCGACCATCACCGTTCCCTCGGGCGACTACACGACCAGCGAGGACACCACGACGGTCATCACCTTCACTGTGGACGACGCCGATACGCCGCTCGCCAGCCTGCTTCTCACGGCAGCGGTTTCGGACACCACCTTGATCCCGCCTGGCAACTTTGCCTTCGGTGATGCGGGCAATCCGAATGACATCACGCGCACCCTGACTATCACCCCGGCGACCGACCTGTACGGCCAGAGCACGATCACTGTGACTGTGAGCGACGGCGTGTCGGGTGCTAGCGACGTGTTTACGCTCACCGTCACCCTGGCCAACGACCCGCCGACGGCGGTGGACGATGGCGCGACGGTGGCGGAAGATAGCGTGGCGAACGCGATTGACGTGTTGGCCAATGATACGGACGCGCCGGACTACACAGGGGAGACGCTGACGATCATAGCGGTCGGCACGGCGGCCCACGGCACGGTCATCTCCAGCAGCCTCCTGGTCAACTACACGCCGGACGCCGACTACTTTGGGTCGGACGTCTTCACCTACACCATCGGCGACGGGACGCCCGGCAGCGTTGCTACGGCCACGGTCGCTATCACCGTCACGTCGGTCAACGACCCACCCATCGCCAACGCCGGGCCGGATCAGACGGTCTGCGTCAACGATGCGGTCACGCTGGATGGTATGGGCAGCACCGACTATCCAGGCGAAAGCGACCTGCCGTTGACCTACGGTTGGCAGCAGACAGGCGGCCCGACAGTTGGCTTGAGCAGTGCCACCGCCAGCCAGCCGACGTTCCCTGCGTCGGACTCGCCCACTGTGCTGACCTTTAGCCTGACGGTGACCGACTCCTTGGGCCTGGCGAGCAGCCTGGCGGATACCGTCGTCATCACCGTGGTCGAGCAGGCCATCGCCGGCCTGTCGGCGGTCAATGATAGTCCGACCGAATTGGGCAACCCGACCAACTTTACGGCCAGCGTCGTGGAAGGCAGCAACGTTACTTACCAGTGGAACTTTGGCAATGGGTTCACGGACACCGGCAACCCGATCGCCTACACCTACGGTGCGACGGGCACCTACACCGCCATCGTCACTGCCACCAACAGCGTGGGCAGCGCCTTCGCGACGACGCAGGTCACCATCACCGAGCCGATTACCACCTATCTTTATCTGCCGTTGGTGACGCACAACTATGCCGTCGCACCTGACCTGGTGGTCGCCGACCTGATCATCGCCAGCGATGCCATCACGGTCGTGATTCAGAACCAGGGCGATGCACCTGTTGATAGCGAGTTCGTCAACGAGTTCTGGGTGGACGTCTACATCAATCCAGACACTCCTCCCACACGGGTGAACCAGACGTGGTGGCACCTGGGCAGCCAGGGTCTCGTCTGGGGCGTTATCCTGGGGGCGCTGCCTTTGAACCCGGGCGACGCGCTTACGTTGACTGTGGGCGACACCTACTACCAGGTGGATGAAAGCGAGGTCATCTGGCCGTTACCGGCGGGCACACAGGTCTGGGCGCAGGTGGATTCGTCCAACGCCGAGACCACCTACGGCGCGGTGCTGGAGAACCACGAGATCACCGGTGGGCTCTACAATAATATCAGGGGACCGGTATCCCCCACCTCCGCTGGGAGCCAATCGTCTCGGCTATTTCGAGCCAAATGACGCCCAGCGAGGTACGTTTTGAGGTACGTTTTTTGAAGGAGGGATTGCGAAAATGACCACGACAAATCACAGGTCAAGAGTCTGGCTGATCCTCATTACTGTGACCACTGGCGCTCTGGCGGTCGCATCGCTGTCGTCGCTGGTCCAGACCGCAGTGGCGCTGCCACCCCGGCCCACACCCGAACCTACGGCCACGCCTACGGTCCAGCCTGAACTTCTGTCCAAGCCCGTGCCATCCGGCGGCTCTATCGAGTTGCGCGTTCAATTCCCCTCCACGTGGCCGTGGGAAAAGTCTCACTGGCAAGACCTGTGGACCGTCGTCCAATGGCAAGATGAGTGGGGCCACTGGCGCGACGTCGAGGGATGGCAGGGAGGGCTGGATGCCGTCGGGATCGGTGAGGGTGGGGAGGTTGTAGGCAGGAAGATGTGGTGGGTCGCCGAGTCTGACCTGGGCAGGGGGCCGTTTCGCTGGAGGGTCTACCAGGGATGGAGGTTGCTTGCACAGAGCGGAACATTCGACCTCCCGGACTCCAATGGCGCGACGGTGATGGTTGAGGTGGCGCTCGCGCCGTAGAGGGAGTGCGCCAGCCTGCCAGGGCAAAGTGCCCCGGCTACGCAGCTACCACCCCGATGGCCGCATACCTGGGCCCGATTTATCGGGCGGAAGCTCCGTAGCCCGGCGACTTTCGCCGGGCGGCTCGGCAAGCAAGAGACGGGCACAAGGCCCTAGGCTACCCTCAAATTTCCTAGTTCTGGTGTTTTCTGTGGTTTGGGTAGAAAGTAGGGAATTTTGCTCGTTCGCGGGGCGTCTTTGCGGGTAACTTGGCCGTAAAATGCCTCAAACCCCCTCAGTTTTTGCCTTAAGGTGGGGCTCCTGGGCTTCAATCACAGAATCCGCCAGAATCAGCAAATTTCGTGAAAATTGGATCTACTGAGACTGATCCTTCAATCCATGAGGTCCGCACAGCCTGGCAATCGGGGTCAAAGTAGGTAACTGTTCATAGGTGGAGAAGAGTTTGCGCTATGTAAATCGCGCCTGTAGCAGACGTAAGGAGGCACAACGTGAAGTGCTCGCACACCCTTAAGAGAATCCGGTAAATGTCAAGCTGGGGACAGGGGACCAAACAGAGGGGTTTTGGGGCGGTCGAGAGGCAGGGTGAGAGCCGCTTGTAGGGCTAGGTGGCGGCTTGCTCCTCGAGCCGCGCCTTATGACCTTTGTGTAGCAGGGCAAAGATCAGACGCACGGCCTTACGCGCCGTCAGGATCAGCGCGTGCTTGTGTTGGTGCTTCGGGACTTTCGTGCTTGCGCTGGTAGCTAGAGAGCCTTCACACCGGCGAGCGTCACGGGTTCGCCGATCTGGAGGCGCTGTTCACGTTTCTGGAGGAAAAGACAGGTGGTCTGGCTCTCCATGAGCAGCCGAAAGAGACCAGCGAGATTGGACCCGGATTGCAGTCTCACCTGGACAACGGCCGGGGAGGCATTGAATGGGAGCGGGATGAAGGCTGGTCAACGCGGCCGCTCTACCGTGAGGAGTTGATAGATAGGTTGATAGGAGGCAGATCAAATGAGAACCAAACGATTCCTCACCGCCCTGACCCTCGGCCTGGGGCTGACCCTGGCCGTGGGGCTTTTCGTGTCCGGCAGCCGGGCGGCCCCATCCCCCCGGCCGCTATTGGCGCCGGGCAATCCGGTCACCGACCCGGCGGGCAACACCCACACCGCCCCGCCGACCACCACGGTGTCCATCACCTACGACGAAGCCATCAACCCGGCCACCGTTTCGACCCGCACCTTTGCCGTGCATGCCATGCAGACTGGCCTGTTGACGCAAACCTTTGGTGTGAACGGCAGTACCATTAGCCTGACGCCCACGCAGCCTTTCAAAACGGGCGAACTGGTGCACGTCAGTGCGACGACCGGCACGCTGAACCTGAGCGGGGAAGGGCCCATCTCGCCGACGGTGTGGCAATTCCGGGCGGCAGTGGTGAGCGGCACGGGTGCCTTTGGCGACAGCGGCCAGTCCCTGGGCATGTCAAGGAGTGTGGCCGTGGCGCTGGGGGACGTGGATGGTGACGGCGACCTCGATGCCTTCGTGGGGAATTATACTGGTCACGCCAACCGGGTCTGGCTGAACGAGGGGGGTGTCCAGGGAGGAGTGACCGGCATATTCACCGACAGCGGCCAGAGCCTGGGCAGCGAAAACACCGATGCCGTGGCGCTGGGGG
>CAZMOT010000008.1:743-43550 GCA_964568065.1 uncultured Anaerolineales bacterium | reverse complement strand
CGGGGTGCAGTAACCGCATTGGACTGCCCCCTCGACGATGAACGCTTGCTGCAGCGGGTGGAGTTCGCCGCCTTTAGACAACCCCTCTATAGTGGCAATGTGCGTGCCGTGGGCGCGAGGCGCGGGCGTCAGGCAGGCCAACACTGCGATCCCATCCACCCACACCGTGCAGGCCCCGCACTCCCCTTCGGCGCAGCCCTCCTTGACGCCGGTCAGCCCCAGGTCGTCGCGCAGCATCTGCAGCAGCGTCTTGCCCCCGGCTCCCTGCACGACGACGTTCTTCCCATTCACCGTGCACTCGATGGGCTCGGGGCCTCCGTCGCAGTGGCGCACCGTCTTGCCGGCCAGGCGTGGGGAGCGGCCGCGGATAGACTGCATCCGTGCGGTACGTCCCCACAGCATCGGCGGCTCGTCAGGGAATCCAATCCGCTCGGTGCCATCGCGCAGTCCGGTGAGGGCGCGACGCACCAGCACGCGCACCATCTGGCGGCGATAATCGGCGCCAGCGCGGATATCGTCAATGGGGGCGGCGGCCTGGGCAGCCAGATCGGCTGCTTCGGCGATGCGGCCCGGCCGTTCCGGTCGGCTCTCGCTCAGCGCTGCTCCCACCAGTGCTCCCTCCGCGCAGGTTGCGCGGATGATCGTGGGAGCCACGCTGCCCAGCGTGATGCGCGCCCGGGTGACGACGTCGTTATCAGATGGGTCGAAGGTGAGCACGGCGGCAACGTTGACGACGGCGACGGCATTGGCGCGCCGGAGGCCGAGTTTCAAGAAGATACCACGCTGGTTGGGAGTCAGTGCTGGGAAGGTGACCTTGGTCACCATCTCGTCTGGGGCCAGAGCGGTCTGGCGCACGCCCTGGTAAAAGTCGGCGCAGGTGAGGATGCGCTCGCCCCGGACGCTGCGCAGCGTGAGCCGGGCATCCAGCGCCCACAGAGCGGTGATGGTCTGGTTGGCAGGAGAGGCGGTGATGAGATTGCCGGCCACCGTGCCTCGGTTGCGCACTTGGGGTGTGCCGACCCACCAGCAGGCCAGCGCCAGCGGGAACCCTCGCTCGGCCAACACCTCCGACGCCACGGCCAGGTTGTGCGTCACCGTCGGGCCGACGTGGATCAGGCCCTCGTCGTCCAGCCACACCCGGTCCAGATTACCGATGCGAGTGACGTCTATCAGCACGCGGACCTGCCGTGTACCACGCTGCAACTCGACCAGCAGGTCAGTACCGCCGGCGATGATGCGGGCCTCATGGCCGTGCTCGGCCAGGAGGCGCAGGGCCTCGTCAACCGAGGTGGGGGTGTAGTAGGTTTGCCACATAGCCGTGTACTCCCGACGATGTTAATCTACTTCGGCTGCAGTTGGACATCATCTTCGGCTTGCTGCTGGAGACTGTTCCACAGTTGGGCTGCATCCGGCCCCATCCTCGCTGCCCATAGTATGGCGCTTCGATTTCGTCCAGAGCACGCACCACGTCCAGGTAGAAACCCATGATGCTCACGGCTTATAACCTCGCAAGGGTGTGAGATGGGCCAGCACTTTCATGTTTAACTCGGACTGAGATAGCTCCGGGAAGCGGCGTTTGAGCGTCCCCCGCAGCGCGGCCCTGGCGAAAGCCTGGGCCTGTGGCCTTAAGGCTACCTGCATGCCGAGCAGGACGCGCTGCGCGGGCGTCAACTGCGCCAGCAGCTCCAGTTGCTGCCAGTCAAGGGGATCGAATGAGAGCTCTAAGTCGCTTTCGGATGCTGTTACAGTTTGACTGTTATGCATATACATCTCCACTATCGAGTATACTCGCTTTTGCGGTACCTGGCAACTGGACGAACGCCGGGTCCCGTCCTGCCGATTCGACATAGCCAGCACAGTCCCCCTCACTTCAAGGGGTGCTCTTGACAATATCTTCCAGTTCTGCTATAATATATCCGCAACAGATATATCCGAAAGAGTAATATTCGCCGTAGAAGCTTATCAAGTGAGGTGCCTGATTCAACGTGGAAAAGATCACTTCTGAACCACAAGAGATGCTCCCTCTGACGCCAGCCGTGTTCAACATCCTCCTGGCGCTTGCCGACGGAGAGCGCCACGGCTACGGCATTATGAAGGAGGTCGAAGAACAAACTCAGCGCCAAATGCGAATGGGACCCGGCACGTTGTACGGGACGATCAAACGCATGTTCGCTGCTGGCTTGATTGAGGAGTCCGACGAGCGGCCCGACCCGGAACTTGACGACGAGCGCCGCCGCTACTACAGGCTGACCGAGTTTGGCCGACGGGTTGCTAGCGCCGAACTAGAGCGGTTATCCAACTTGATCCGGGTTGCACGGGCCAAACAACTCGTGGGAAAAACCGCGCTTATCCCGCAAGAGAAAGGAGAATGATGCGAACTGGCTCAGGATCAAGAGTCTTCTCAGCCTCCCCAAAGCTCTATCAGATTTTGCTGGTCGCCTACCCGGCAGAACACCGACGCGAGTACGGTCCGCTGATGGCCCAACTGTTCCGCGACCTGTGCCGGGATACCTACCAACGAAGCGGACTACTCGGCCTTGTTGGGGTCTGGATACCCACCTTGTGGGATCTCGTCAAAACCGCAGCCAGCGAGCACATTGACGTGCTAAGGAAGGGGAGTTTGCCCCAAATGCAAAACCATCCACTCATTCCCGTATCGTGGCTCAGAGTCGGATTGGCGATTTTACCCGGGTTGCTCGTCATAGGTACTCGGAGCGGCTTCTTCGAGGATATGCTCGGCAGAAGAATTAGCCAGGTTCTTGAGCCAAACGGCTTGTTGGTCCTATGCGCTTTACTGATTGTCACAGGATTGGTCCTTGGGCGCAAGCTGGTCGCTTGGAGTTTCCCCGCATTGGGAATACTTCTCTTTGGTGTGTGGTGGTTGGTACCGCCAGTTGCAGCCTTCGGCGTATACCAAGTTTACAAACAGAAAGGTTTGCGCATCCCTCGTTCAGGCAAGATAATTCTTTGCCTGCTAGGCTTGGTCTTTGCAGCCGACTTTATCCTCTCAGTTCTCAGCGATCATAACCCCGAAAAACTGGCTGCTATTGTAGCCGGACTGTCTCCTCTACTATTGTGGATCGGTTTACTACTGTTGCCCATAGCAATAGGTTTACCGCTGGCCCAACGCGAAGGACTGCTTGCAGGGCTTTTCATCGTTGCCGCGGAGTTTATACTGTTTTTCGAAATCTTTGATCCCTCTTATGCCTTAGGCATGTGGACATCTAATCAAGCCCTTATCGTAGCAGCGGAAGTTGTTCCAGCCGTAGGCTTCCTCGTGGTTGTGCCTATATGGATAATGCGTTCCCGCTCGACACATGGACGAATATGGGGCTTGTTGCTACCGGTATTTGCCGCTCTCATTGGCACTGAAGCCATCTCAGGCACCGTGCGGCCATACTACACCGGGATTTGGCTTACACGAGCAATAGGGATTGCACAGTTCTTGGCTACGTTGGCTTTGGCGGTAGTGCTCTACGTGATGAACCGTCAAGACGGATCGCCAACTCCAAATCAAGAAGCTCTGGTGCACTGATCCTCAAATCAGTGCCCTACAGATTCTTCAGCACCCCTGTCCTCTCGTTGAACCGCTCGATCAGCGCGTCAATCTCCTCGACTTGGCCGTGGATGCCGGTCCAGTAGTCAGGATCGTACCACTGGGCCTGGATCTCCTCGTAGGTCTTGCCCTGCTGCTCGACCCAGGTGTAGTACTTGAGGTTGTGGATGCGGCGACGATCCCAGTAGCCCAGTTCCTCCACATAGTCCACCGTACAGCCCATCAGGTAGCGGTGATAGTCGGCGGCGGCGTCCAGGTCAGTGTACTCGCCGTGCTCCTCGTGCAGCTCCCGCAGGCGGCTCTGGTACAACTCCATCGAGTCGGTGAAGCAGGTAAGGACGATATCGTGCTCGTCCAGTTCGTACCACCTGGCGAACTTGATGGCGGAGAGCACATTGGCAATGCTGGAGATGCCCAGCAGGTCGAGTTGCTCCACCAGATCCTCCGGCACTCGCTGCTTGACCAGGTAGGCATGGCCGGCCGGCTCGTTGAACAGCCGCACCAGGCTCATGCACGCCTCGTCGTCAATCGCCATCACCATGTCGGTATTCTTGAGGTTGTGGATCCAGGGGACGTGCTTGTCGCCGATGCCCTCGATGCGGTGCCCGCCATAGCCGTTCAACATCAGTGTGGGGCACTGGAGCGCCTCGCTGGCGGCCACCTTGCTGGTGGGGAAGATCTCTTTCAGGTAGTCGCCGCAGCCGATGGTGCCCGCCGATCCTGTAGTCAGCACCACGCCTCGGTAGTTGTCCCTCGGCCCCATCTCCTGCTGCAACACCTCCTCCATCGCGTGGCCGGTGACGTCGTAGTGCCAGAGGTGGTTGCCGAACTCGTCGAACTGGTTAAAGATGATGATCGGATGTTTGCCATCCACGTCCTCGCGGGTCTCCTTCAATTCCCAGCACTTGTCAAAGATCTCCTTGACGTTGCTCTCGCAGCCGGGGGTGGCGATGACCTCGCCGGACACCTTGGAGAGCCACTCGAATCGCTCGCGGCTCATCTCCTCGGGCAGGATGGCGATGGACTCGCAGGCCAAGAGCGTCGCGTCGTAGGCGCCGCCCCGGCAGTAGTTGCCGGTGGAGGGCCAGACCGCCTTCTGGTAGGTGGGGTCGAACTGGCCGGTGACCAGACGCGGCACCAGGCAGCCGAAGGTCGCGCCGACCTTGTGGGAGCCGGTGGGGAACCACTTGCCCACCAGCGCGATGATGCGCGCCGGCACGCCCGTGAGCGACGGCGGGAGTTCCAGGTAGTTGACACGGCCATGGCCGTCACCGAACCCGCCTCCCTGCGCCACAGGCTCGTTCTTCCAGGTGATGCGGAACAGATTGAGCGAGATGATGTCCCACAGGCCGGTCTCCTTCAGCTTCGCCTTGACTCTGTCGGGGATCAGCGAGGGGTCTCTCATCTGTGCGAAGGTGGGAATGATGATGTGGCGCTCTCGCGCACGTTGTACGGTGCGCTTGAGCTGTTCTTCGTCAATGGTTAGCTCTATCATTTGAGTGTGTCCTCCATAAGAAGTGTGATTGGATATTAGAGATTGGAGATTGTGAGGGAATGCTAACCTGATCTCCGGTCTCTAATCTCCAATATCTAATCTCCAGTCTCTAGATATCCAACAGCCAACCAAAGCCCCGGTTGCAGTCCCAGCAGTGTTGAGCAGCCAATCGTCTAATGCTGTCACGCGGGTAGGGATTGCTGTCTGCAGGAGTTCGATGGTCAGGCTGAGGCCCGCGCCGATGAGCGTTGCCAGCAGCAACCGGTGTTCAACAGGCCTGCCGCTCAGGGCTAGCGCAAGCGTTGCCCCCAACGGAGCGAAGACGACGACGTTTCCCGCCAGGTCAATCAGCAGGTGCGCGGTGATGGATTGCGTGGCGGCGGATGTGGTCAGCGGTGATAGATCGGCGGCGACGGTCTGGTTGGGACGGAGCGTCATCCACAAGAGCCACATCGCGACAGTGCCGGCCAGAGCCCACCAGGGCCAGACCTGTCGCGGATAAACTGCATCCGCCTGCTCTATCCTACCCACGCCAACGCTGTCATCGCCCGGAAGGTCTTGTACACCACTGGCATATTTTCACCGGTCCACTCGACGGTGCGGCCGTCTACTCGCTGGCTGCCGGGCAGCAGCGCGGCCATATCAGCGTGGAGGGCATTTTGAAAGACGACGCGCAGCGTGATGGGCGGCGGCAGGGTGAAGGGGGGAACAGTTAGCTTCACAGCGCGCTCCGCAGCCTGGCGGATGCGCTCCTGCGCCACCTCGGGGTGCAGGCACCGGGCCGCGGTGCGCGTCACGCCGTCCTTGACCGCCACCGTCTCGATTTCGCCCAAGAGTGCCCGCGCCTCCTCGGTCACTGCACGATCACCTGTGACCAGGACGACCGGCACGCCGTACGCACCGGCGAGTGCCGAATTGAGCCCCGTCTCGCCGACGACCTGGCCGTTGAGACGCACTTCGGACACGACGCGGCTGCTCCACGTGTGCGCCAGTATCGCCGCCCCCGTGCCTGCCGCAGCGTGGTAGCCGACGAGGAAGACGGCTTGCACATCGGGGCCGATGCCCTGCATCATGCCGAAGGGCTTGGGACTGCCGGAGATCAACTCCGCGGCCGGGTTCAGTTCCTCGATCAGGATGTTCGCCATCCCGCCGTGGCTGTCGTTGACGACGATCCGGGTCGCCCCGCCGGCCAACGCGCCCTCGATGGCGGCGTTGGCCTCGGCGGTCATCAACCCACGGAAACGCTCATACTCCTTATGAGTGGACGTCACGTGATCCCACGACACCACGCTGGAGATACCCTCCATGTCCACGGAAATCAACACGTTCATTATAGATCCTCCCTAACTTGAAAATGTCACATTAACATAAAACTGCACTTCTGCAAGCTCCAAGCGGACGACAGTCCGCGTCTGGGGTGGTGGACTGTCGTCCACTGCGAGCCTGAGTATGGAATTTGAACCACCGCGGGCCTAATGTGACATTGTCGAACTAACCAGCTCCTATGAATATGGCGGTAGACGTATGCGCTCGCCATCCTCGGGGACAGTCACTTGCAAATCGGTCCCAGCGCACGCTTCCTCGGTGAGCACATCGGGGTACTTGCTGATCTCTGGGTTCATGTGCACCAGCGCCAGGCGCGGGCAGCCTGCCTGGCGTGCGACCTCGCCAGCCTGTTGGGCCGTGCTGTGAAAGTGCTTGGCAGGGTCGCAGTCGGGCTGAAGCACGGCACTGTGTTGGGCCTCGTGGACCAGCAGATCACAATCGCGAGCCAGTTCGATGGTAGCGGGGTTGGGGATCGTGTCGGTGGCGTAGGTGATCGCAGGACCGTTCGCAAAGTCCCAACGGGCAGCCAGCGTCTGCACGCCGGGCAGATGAGGAACTACGGTAGTGCGCAGGGTAACACCGGGACACACTTCTGTCTCGGCCGTGATGTGTTCCGACAAGCGATGCCACTCAGTCTTAGCGTGGTAACTATCAAAGTCGGGATAGGCCAGCGTCCACAGCATCTTTAGCGTTGCGATCGTGTTCGCGCCGGCGTAGACGTGGAGCCTGGTGGGGGCTATGAAAGCGCGGCCCAGGACGAACATCGGGAATCCCAACGTGTGGTCGCCATGAGAATGGGAGACAAAGAGCTGCTCGATGTCAGCGGGTCTGAGGTTGACGTGGGCCAATTGCCGTACAATCGTCGGCCCGGTTTCGACCAGCATGCGGAAATCGGGAGCCTCGATCAGCAGCGATGTGTTGTCGGCGGAGAAGGCATGGCCAGTTCCAAGAAACACGACTTCAACCATGTTGCTATTTGATCTCCTCTCCCACCAGGACTTTTCTGACATTCGAAAGTGATGGTTCCACAACCGAAGGCTGCTCCTTCACTGCCTTCATCACGCTGGCGACATCCTTCAGGCCGGAACCTGTGGATAGCACGACCACGCGCTCGTCGGAGTTCACCAACTCCTGCTCGACCGCTTTGACCAGCCCGGCATAAGCAGCAGCGGCGGCGGGTTCGGCGAAGACCCCACATCCCTGGGCCAGGGAGGGGATAGCGCTCAGGATTTGCTCATCAGTCACGCGCAGGAAGACTCCGCCGGTCTCACGCACGGCGCGCAGTGCCTTGATCCGATCGCGGGGGAGGCCGGCGACGATACTGTCGGCGATGGAATGAGCTTCCACCGGCTCCATCTCCCATCCCTCTAGCCCTCGCTCCCAGGCATCCACCAGCGAGGATGATCCTGCTGCCTGTACGCCGATGAGCCGGGGTATCTGGTCTATCCACCCTAAGGCTACCAGGTCGTGCAGCCCTTTGTGTATGCCGCCGATGATGCAGCCGTCGCCGACGGGGATCAGGATCACGTCGGGGGCCTGCCAACCCTGCAGTGAACTCGGGGCGAGGCTCAGTTGCTCGCAGATCTCGTAGGCGGCGGTCTTCTTGCCCTCGGACATGTAGGGATTGTAGCCGGTGTTGCGATTATACCAACCGAAGGTCCGCGCTGCCTGCAGGCACAACTCGAAGGCCTGATCGTAGGTGCCGTTCACCAGCAGGACGGTCGAACCATAAGCCAGCAGTTGCGCCACCTTGGCCTGGGGAGCGGTGCGGGGGACGAAGATGACGTTGGGCTGGGAAACGGCGGCACACAGTCCTGAAAGAGCGGCCGCTGCGTTGCCAGTGCTGGCGGTGGTGACGATCTCGTAGCCCAGTTCGCGAGTTTTGACGACGGCGACGGCGGAAGCGCGGTCCTTGAAGGAGGCAGTGGGCTGGCGGCTGTCGTCCTTGACCCAGAGGTGCTTCAAGCCCAGATGGGCCGCCAGGCGTGGGGCAGGATAGAGCGGTGTCCAACCGACGCTCGCCAGCGCGGTACCCGCGACCAACTGCTGTGTCGCCTCTGGGTCCACCGGCAGAAGCGGCAGGTAGCGCCACATGGAGCGCGTTGGATTGTTGGCCAGTTTATCAGAGCTGATGTACCGGGCGATGAGGTCGTAATCGTAAATGACGTCCAGGATGCCGTCGTCCCCGTGCTTGGGGCAGACGTATTCCACCTCGTTCACCCCGTGCTCCGCACCGCAGATGGTGCACTTGAGGCCGAGAACGTGGTTCACGATTGATCTCCGCAACCTATTTCGGGTATTGCTTCAAGCTTTCCGCTATCCGTTGTTCCGGCCCTCTGCCAGCTTGCCTTGAGGGGGCGAGAACAGGATTGGGGTGCGTTTCATTTCAGTTGGTGTCAGACTTCGGAAGTCTCCAGTCGAGCGTTTCGAAGGCAAAATCAGCTCGAAATCGCCTCAAAAACCGTTGGGTGAGAGTACTTTTGAGACTTCCGAAGTCTTGTCTAACTCATTTGAAACACACCCACAGGATTTCCTGTTCTCGCCCTAATCTGTCTAGTGCTGCTTGCTATGGAACAACATGGGTGCCGGTCCTGTCTTCGAGCGCATCAATGGCTTTGTCGAGGGAGGTGATTATGGCCTTTTTCCCGCCCCACTCTAGGAACCTGATGCAGGCCCTCACCTTGGGACCCATGCTGCCTGGCAAGAAGTGCCCTTCTTCAAAACACTTCTTAGCCTCTGACACAGTCATCCGGTCTATGGACTTTTCGGTTGGCTCACCGTAGCTGAGCTTTGCCTTCTCGACATCGGTAAGTATCAGAAAGGTATCGGCTTTGACAACCTCCGCCAGTCTCTCGCCGGCGAGATCTTTATCTATCACTGCCTCCACACCCTCGTAATGGCCACGCTCGTTTATTATCACCGGTATGCCCCCGCCCCCAGAAGCGATGACTATGATTCCAGCGTCCACCATGCGCTTGATCGCTTCGTTTCCGACATTAGCTATGGGATCGGGTGAAGGGACTGTTCGCCTCCAGGTCCTGTCGCCGTTGGGTTTGACCTTTTTGACGATATAATCAGAGTGCTCCTGCTTAAGCTTCTTGGCCTCCTCCTCGGTGAAGAAGTTCCCCACGGGCTTCGAGGCTCTCTCGCCGAAGAATTCTGGATCTTCTTTGTCCACGAGAACCTGGTTCACCACCGCGCAGACCGGCGCGTCTATCCCCATCTCTTTCAGGTAGTTCATCAATGTTTGCTGGAGCATATAGCCTATCTGCCCCTGGGTCATCGCTCCAACAACATCCAGGGGATGGGCAGGCACCTTCTCCTTTCCCGCATCCTGCTGCACAAGAAGATTGCCAGCCTGCGGCCCATTGCCATGGGTTATCACCAGCCTGTCTTTGGACTTCATCCCCCTCACTATCTCCGAAATGTGCTTGGTGGTTGCCCCGCAGTTCCTGAATTGCTCCTCGGTAGTACCCTTCTCGTGGGCTTGCTTGATCGCATTGCCACCCAGAGCTACTAACAGCCTCATTTCAGCCTCCTATCGTCGCCCACCATTCTGACGTACGAGGAAGCCCACCTGCGGGCCGTTTCCATGGGGCCGATAGCTACTACTGCTACTTTCTTTTCTGCCACGTTGTATCTCCTTTCAAAATGGTCTAGTCTACTTCTACGTAGAATACATGGAGAAGCAGAGTGTAAGGGGAGAAAGAAATCTCCCCACACACGACTCACCCTGTCACCTTGTCACCAATTCCCCATCGTCAGCGCCATGACCGCCTTCTGCACGTGCAGCCGGTTCTCAGCGATGTCGTAGATGGCGGAGCGGGGACCGGAGGCTACCTCGTCGGTCACCTCGCTGCCTCGGTCAACCGGCATCGGATGGGTGAAGATAGCGTTCTGGGTCTTGCTCATCCGCTCGGCGGTCGTCGTCCAGCCCTGGTAGGCCATCGCCTTCTCGATCTCAGCCTGCTTCTGTAACATGCCATCCTCGTATGCCTCCGGGCTGACCCAGTTGCGGGAATAGACGATGTGGGCGCCTTCGTAGCCGCTGTCGGGATCGTGGACGACCTCGAAGGAGGTTGCGTTGGCGGCGCAGTTCTGCTTGGTCCATCCGATGACCTCCGGGTCGAGGTCGTACCCCTCCGGGTATGCCATCGTGACGTGCATGCCGAGGCGGGAGGCGATGAGGAGCGCCGCCTGTACCGAGCACCAGGAGCGGGCCAGCGCGCCGGAGCCCCACGTGAGCAGGAACTTTTTGCCACACAGTGCCTCGTAGTTGGGACGACCGGGGCCCTCGCCGTACCACTCGGCCCAGCCCATCACGTCGGCCAGCGCCTGACAGGGGTGAAAGCGGTCGTCGGCCATGTTGATGATGGGCACGTCGGCCCACCTGGCGTATTCCAGCAGCATCTCGTCGCCAGCACCGTAGTAGGGGATCTTGTCCTCCAGGATGCGGATGCCGATGCCGGCTGCGTAGCGGGCCATTATCTGGGCGGTGTCCTCAATGGTCTCCCCGGGCTGTGTTTGCGTCTTGAAGCGGCCTGCCGAGGGGGTCATAAACTGCGCGTGGCCCCCCAACTCGGTGGCTGCCGCTTCGAACGACAGGCGGGTGCGCACCGACGGGTTATAGAAGAACATGACGAACGTCTTATACTTTAGGATGTTCGCCCAGCGGTCAGAAAAGCGATCGCGCTTCATCTTGGCCGCCAGATCCAGGGATGTCATCAGCTCTTCGAGTGACCAGTCCTGGGTGCAGATGAAGTCTCGTCCGTATAGGTCCATCGCACACCTTACCTCATTACGAGGCTCATCACCGCCTTCTGCACATGCAGGCGGTTCTCGGCCTCGTCGAAGACGACGGAGCGCCAGCCGGACTCGGGGACGGTGTTATCAATGACGGCGTCCTCCACCTCCCAACCCCGGTCAGCGGGCAGGCAGTGCATGTAGATGGCGTTGGGGTCGGCCAGGGCCATGTACTCCGGTGTGGCCTTCCAGTTCTTGTAGCTGTCAAAGATCTCCTGGGTCTTCTGGGGGTCGTCCTCGCCGACTGGTGACTGGAAGATGGGAGTGGCAGCCCAGGCCTTGGGGTAGAGAACATGCGCGCCTTCGGCGGCTGCCCTAAAGTCGTCGGTCACCTCGAAGGTGGCGCCATTCATCCTGGCGTACTTCTCGCAGGCGGCGATAACCTCGGGGTCGAGCGCCATCTCAGGCGGGCGAGCCAACACCGTGTCACAGCCCATCATGCTGGCGGCGATGATGGCGCTCTGGGGCACCGCCCTCGGTTTGTGGACGCTAGGGGAGTAGGCCCAGGACATGACGAACTTGATGCCCTCGAAGGTGCCGAACTTCTCCTTGACCGTCAGGACGTCGGTCAGGGCCTGGAAGGGGTGATACTTGTCGCACTCCATGTTCAGCACCGGGATGTCGGCCCAATAGGCAAAGTTGCGGATCAGTTCGTTCGCCCCGCCGTAGGCCCAGTCCACCGGATCGCCATAGCAGCGGATGGCGATACCGTTCCCCATGCGAGCCAGCACCCGCGCCACGTCGGAGACGCGCTCGGTGGAGTAGGCCACCTCTTTGCCGGGCAGGGCGGGGGTGTAGATTTTGCTGGGATCCAGGAAGTGGGCGTGGCCGCCCAACTGAGTCATCCCCGCCTCGAAGGAGTTGCGGGTGCGCAGGGATTGGTTGTAAAAGATCAGGAAGAGCGTTTTGGCCCGCAGAATGTGGTCGTGGAGTTCGCCGATGGCGTAGCGTCGTTTCAGGTCTAAAGCCACATCGAGGATGGTTTCGACTTCTTCCTTGCTCCATTCCAGCAAGGTGATAAAGTCGCGCCCACGGAAGGATTCGGTTTTCATCGTCAACCTCCTGAGAATTGGGATCGAGCGGATAAACTGCATCCGACGGTTAGCGCCTGATCGTGTGGAAACGGAACCTGACGTCTAACATGAGAGTGTAATCGGTTCTGCGAGGTTGTCAAGTCTGACCGGAGTTCCTTTTCCTCGCTTCGTAGCGAAGTGGCCCCGCCACCCTTCCGAGCAACGGGGCCGTTGTGCTGTTGCTGATAGCGGATACCTGGGAGGCGTGGATTTACTGGCGCATTACCAGTGGTTTGCGTCTTTGTCACGCCACGGTGTTCGCCGTTCAGGGTGATCCTGTCTCCTCTGCCTCGGCTTCCTGGCACAGCCGGATGCCTTCCAGTGCGTTGTGCTCATCGGGGTTTATCTGGAGCGCTGCGTCAAAGAGAGGATACGACTTTTCACACTCGGCCATGTAGAAATAGGCCAGCCCCAGCGTATAGAAATAGGATATCCGCGGTCCTTCGATCCATCCGGTTTCGAGTTGCGCTTCCACATTGCCGTCGCTCTTCACGCTGAGTGGTCCGGTGCCCAGCGGGTCGCCAGATAGCGCGTTGACTCCCTCAAACCAACCCACATAGGCCTGACCAAGTTCCAGCCTGGGCAGCCCTTCCAACGTAGCCGTGTACTCTCCCGTTCGCGTGTTGAATGTCACCGTGCCACGGGTATTGACCCAGGCCTCGTCGTCCTCGTCCCTGGGTGTCAGCGTGGCCTGTAGCGTGTCCTGGTTGTTCTCTGACGCGCTTGATGCGGGGACGAAGTCGCCGCGCATCACCACGTCCAGCGACGGTCCGGGGGTTTCGCTGCCCAGATCCTCGATGGTGACGTAGAACATTTCGGCCTGCTGCCGTGCTGTGATGCACGCCAGATTGATGGCCGGCTCGAGGTTTTCGATGGCATCCTCGTAGTTACGGCGTCTCCAGTAGGTGAAGGCCAGGTAGCCAAATGCTGGCCCAAACTTGGGATCCGCCTCGACTGCCTGTTTGAAATACGTCTCGGCTCGTTCGTACTCTTCGATATCGTAATACGCCCGCCCTAGTCTGTAGTAACCCTCTACGTTGGTCGGGTCAATCTCAATAGCGCGCTGGAAACTGCGTGTCGCTGCGTCAAAGTCGCCCAGCGCGTTGTAGTTCTTCCCGGCGGCGATGTGAATGTAGGCCAGATTGGGATGGAGCTCCAGCGCCCGCTCGTATTCCTCCACCGCCTCCCAGTAGTTACCCTGCTCCTCCAGCACGTAACCGTAATTGCGGTGCGCATCCACGCTGCGGTCGTCCAACTGCAGGGCGGTCTGAGCGGCGTCTGTTGCCTCTACCCAACGCACGGCGTCGGCATAAGCCTCAGCCAGGTAGGCGTACGCCTCGGCGTAGGTGGGGTCGAATTCGATGGCGCGCTTGCAGGCGTCAATCGCCTCCGGCACATTGCCGTTCCAGTCGTAGGCCATGCCGAGGATGGCCCACGCGCGCGCGTTCTCTGGCGCCATCTCGACCGCCTGTTGGGCAAGTCGCATCGCCTCGACCGGTCGCCCCTCCAGGGCCAGCAGCCGCGCCAGGGGCATGTACAGGAGCACGTCGCCGGGGTCGAGCGCGATGGCCTGTTCGTAGGCGATGATGGCCTGTGCCAGTTGGCCCTGCAGGTACAACTCCTCCGCCTTGGCGGCGTAGGAGAGCGCCGAGCGCGTGGGCGTTGGGGTGGGGACAAAGGGGCTCTCGATTTGCTCCTGTCTGATCATAGCGTAGACGTAGATACCGGCGCTGATCAACATGAGCAGAAGCAACACGCGCGTCGGAGATGAGTGACGTCTTTTTCGTCGAGGTCCAACGTACATCCGAGAACCGCCTCTCGCTGGTAGGGATTTAGCGCAATGATAACATCTTCGCGGCACAAGCGCAAGTTGCCTCACCCGTTGGTTATGGTAGAATAGCCGCATCAAATCTCAAACCAAGTTCCAAATCCTCAGACACAGGAGGCTTGCTGTGCGCAATTTGATGATCACTGGCGGGGCTGGCTTTATCGGCTCCAACTTTGTCCGCTATATGCTGGATAAGTATCCCGACTACCACATCGTCGTGTACGACAAACTGACTTATGCCGGGAACCTGGACAATCTCAAGAACGTAGCCGAGCGGTTTGCTGACCGTTACGATTTCGTGCGGGGCGATATCTGCGCTGCCGCAGGAGTGCGCGAGACGATCCGCGACTGCGAGGTGGACACCATTGTCAACTTTGCGGCAGAGACACACGTTGATCGCTCCATTATGAATCCCGATGCCTTCATCAAGACCGACGTCTATGGCACCTACGTACTGTTGGAGGCGACTCGCGAGTTCGAGCTGGAGCGGTATCACCAGGTCTCCACGGACGAAGTTTACGGTCACGTGCCCGAAGGTGCTTCGAAAGAGACCGATCCCGTCGCTCCGCGCAGCCCCTACGCCGCCAGCAAGGCCGGCGCCGACATGATGGTCAATGCCTACCACGTCACGTATGGCCTGCCGGTCACTATCACGCGGGGAGCGAACAACATCGGCCCTTACCAATATCCTGAAAAGGTTGTGCCGCTCTTTGTCACTAACGCGATTGATGACTTGTCGCTGCCCCTCTACGGCGATGGGTTGCAGGTGCGCGACTACCATTACGTGCTCGATCACTGTGAGGCGGTTGACCTTGTACTGCACAAGGGAGAGATCGGCGGCATCTACAACGTCGGCACCGGCACCGAGATGCGCAACGTTGGCATGACTCGCTTGCTTCTCAAACTGCTGAGCAAGCCGGAAAGCCTCATCCAGCCGGTACGCGACCGGCCTGGCCACGACCGCCGCTACGCGCTCGACGTGACCAAGATCTGCGGTCTGGGTTGGGAGCCAGCCCACACCTGCGAGGAGGCCATCGAAAAAACGGTGCGCTGGTACGTCGAAAACGAATGGTGGTGGCGGCCCATCAAAAGTGGAGAGCGCTACCAGGAGTACTACAAGCGGCAGTATGAGGGACGGGAGATCAAATGGCCTTAAGGCTATCAAATTGCAAATGTCAAATGACAAATGACCAAATCCCAATGGCCTTAAGGCTACCAAGTTCATTTCTAGTGTTGGAACTTGCCTGCCGTTCGTGCACAGATCTGCACGGGGATGTAGAAAGCCATGCGTATTGAGAGAGCCGACCCAAGTGGCCTTAAGGCTACAAGCGCTGATAAGGGCTGGTATGCTGGCCCCTGGAACTCTAATCTGATGGTCTCGGTCGGGTATGCGAACGAGGGGATTGACGAGCCTCACGTCCATAAACGTATAACCGAGGTTTACCTGGTAGCACGCGGCACGGAGATGCGTGTGGAGCAGGAGACAGTCACCCTGGAATCTGGGGATGTGATCGTTATTGAACCGGGCGAGGCTCATACCTTCCTATCCAGTTCACCCGAGTACTTTCACTTTGTGGTTCGCGTGCCCGGTTTGTCGGCTGAGGAAGTTCGTGCCGAGCGTTCCTCGGTGCCTCGCTGGCGGCTGGGGCTGTGATGAGCGACTCTGACCGCGCGGATAAACTGCATCCGATCGCCTTTTTTCTCCTAAAGTCCGTCGCACGGGCCTGCAAGGAGTTCGATCTGCTGGCCGAGGGGGACCGGGTGGCGGTGGCGGTCTCCGGCGGTAAGGACAGCCGCTCCCTGCTCGAACTGCTGCTACGCCACCGGCGCAGGGTGCCCTACTGGTACGATCTGTTGGCTCTTCATGTCGTCGGTACCTCGGCCGGTTTCCCCGACCTGCGCCCTGAACTGGAGCCGTGGTTTCGAGAACTCGGTGTCGAGTATCACTTCACTCCATTGGAATTGCCGCCAGGAGAACCTCTCCCGCTCAGTTGCTTCCGCTGCTCGTGGAACCGGCGCAAGGCTCTCTTCACTACCACGGTCGGGTTGGGCTGCAACAAACTGGCTTTCGGCCACCACGCCGACGACGCTGCTGCCACGACGCTCCTGAACCTGATGTTCAACGGCCGGCTGGAAACGATGGTTCCCCGTGTCGAGTTCTTTGACGGTGCCGTGACCGTCATTCGCCCTCTGATTTACGTCTCGGAGAAGGAATTGGCCCACTACGGGCAGGCGGCCTGCTTCCCCATTCCTCCCCCGTGTCCCCAGGGACTGAACTCCAGGCGCGCACAGGTAAAGACGCTCATGCGCCAGTTTGTAGCCTTAAGGCCATTTGGTCGTGACCAGAAGCAAATCCGCGCTAACCTGTGGCGCGCCGCCCGCCGGACAACGGGGTTCTGAGTCTGTCTACTGCTGATTAGCTCATTGTTGATTTCCCCCTCTCCTCACTTTCGTTCCCGCGTTGCTTGTGGTATACTACTCTTGTAGACTAGACTTCAACGGAGGCAAGAATGGAACACTTTCTCAATCTGGCAACCCGCGATCCTCACGAAGCGGTCGCCGGAGCCGACGTGGTCTATACCGACGTGTGGGCCTCGATGGGCCAAGAGGATGAGGCCGAGGAACGGGTGCGCATCTTTAGGCCCTACCAGGTCGACGAAGCGCTGGTTGCGAAGGCCAAACCGGATGTCATTGCCATGCACTGCCTGCCGGCCCATCGGGGGCAAGAGATCGCGGATAAACTGCATCCGGGCGATGAAGTCTGCGATGGCCCGCATTCGGTGCTGTGGGATCAGGCCGAGAACCGCATGCATGCGCAAAAGGCTATCCTGGTGGAATTGATGGGGTAGCCAGAAGGAATTGGCAGCCTTAAGGCCGTTGGAGTAGTCAGGAGGAATAAGGTCGTGGCAGGGAATCGCAGAGTTTTCGATGAGGCAATGCAGGATGGGGCCAATGCTACCTGGGACCAGAATTGGGGTGAGGCTATTGCTGCCTATCAGCGTGCACTGGCAGAGTTCCCCGGCGATTTCGATGCGCTCACCAACCTGGGGTTAGCCTACTTCAATGCGGGCCAGTTTGAGTCTGCCCTGGATGTCTACCAACGTGCCAGTGAGCTCGAGCCGGATGACCCTGTGCTTCTGGAGCGCATAGGGGGGACACGAGAGCGATTGGGCCAGAGAAAAGAGGCCGCCGAAGCCTACGTGGCTTCCGCCGACCTCTATCTGAGTCAGGAAGCCACCCACCTGGCGCTGGAACGCTGGCTGGATGCTGTTCGTGTCTGGGCCGATTGCTTGCAGGCCCGCACGAAATTGCTTCAACATTACCAGCGCCACGGTCAAACGCATGAGGCGGTCGAGGAATGCCTGGCCCTGGCGCGCATTTACCAGGATCGGGGACAGCGTGACCAGGCCACTCAGGTCTGTGAATATGCTCTCCAGTTGGATCCACACAATCCTGAGGTGCTAAATGCCCTCGACAGTCTGCGTCGTGGTGATCATATTACTATCAAACCGGAGGCTGGGGTTCCCGAAGAGGGGCATGATATTTTTGCAGCCATGATGGAAGGGCCGTTCGGCCCCGGTATGTTGGATTTCCAGGCCGGGCTGGAGGGCGAGGTCTCAGAGGAGCGGGGCAGTCCCATAGATCTCACCCGTCAGAAGGCACTGACCGACCTGGCCGAGAGCTTCTTCGAGGAGGAGGTAGTGACAGCGCCTGCTGTGACTCCTCGGCTCAGCAAGGCGGAGATGGATGCCCTAATCGGTCGGGCGATTGATTTTCAGACTCGGGGGAAGATCGAGGAGGCCATTGATGCCTATGAGAAGGTGGTCGAGGCGGGGGTCGAGCAACCTGCTGTGCATTTCAACCTTGGCCTGCTCTACCAGGAGAAGCTGCGTTTCGACGATGCCATGTCCCAGTTCGAAAAGGCCGTCTTCCACCCGGAATATGCTTTGGGTAGCCGTTTCGCGTTGGGTGAGTGTTGCCGTGCTCGGGGGCGCGTTGACGAGGCGTTGGAGCACTTTGTCGAGGTGCTCAAGATTGTGGACCTGGCCACTGTCCAGCGTGAGCAGGCCGACGACCTGATCCAACTATATGAACATCTGGCCGACGGTTATATCGCCAAAGGAGACAGAGAGCAGGCACTCGTGTTCACCAACTCCCTGGTCACCTTTCTCAGTGAACAGGGATGGGAAGACAAGGTCATGCACGCCCGTCGGAGACTCGACGCGTTGGCTGAGGAAGGGCCTACCTTGAGCCTGGCCGAAATGCTGGCCATTCCAAGCTCAGGGCGCATTCTGGAGTCGGTGGCGCTGGCGCAAGAGTATACCAAGCGTGGAATGTTCTACGCCGCGTTGGAGGAGTGCTACTACGCTCTGGATTATGCCGCCACCTATCTGCCTATCCACCGGCAACTGGGCCAGGTTCTTCTGGCGATGGGGAAGGTTGAAGAAGCAGTTTCCAAGTTCGTCGCCGTCGCTGATGCTTACCTGACCCGTGATAACCTCCGTCAAGCGGTGGCGATGTACCAACGTGTCCTGAAATTAGCGCCTATGGACACTGCGGTGCGGACCAAGTTGATTGACTTGCTCATCAGCCACGGAGAAATTGATGGGGCGCTGTTGCACTATCTGATCCTGGCCGATAGCTATTATAACCTGGCACAACTGGATCGGGCGTGGGAAGTGTACCAGGAAGCGTTGCGACTGGCACCCCGAGGCTCCTCTGAACGCCGGTGGGAGGTTCGCATCTTGCACAAGATGGGCGACATTGACATGCAGCGCGTGGACTGGCGGCGCGCCATTGAGGTCTACGGGCAGATTCGCCAGCTCGCTCCCGACGACGAGCGGGCCCGCCTGACGCTGATGGAACTTCACTATCGCCTCAATCGGCCTGAACTGGCAATTGCTGAACTTGATGGTCTCTTGAAAGTCTACCGCGAGGGAGACAGGACAGAGCGCATCTTCACTGTCTTGGAAGATCTGCTCCGCGAGCGGCCTGATAACATTCCGCTGCGCACTCGCACGGCGCAGGCGTATCTTGACGCCGGGAACGTCGAGCAGGCGCTGGAGCACCTGGATAGACTGGGAGAGTTACAGTTGCAGGCTGGGCGGCCTGATGACGCTAAGGTGACCATTCGAGCCATTATTGCGCTCCGCCCTCCCAATGCCGTGGCCTACCAGCAATTACTGGATCAAATCAGCGAGCAAAGCTCCAATTGAAGACTGGGATCTGAGATTTGAAGTGTCCGATCTCCTGTGGTATCTGCAAAGACTCGAGTGGATAGATGCTCTCGATATCCTGCTCGTGGCTCTCATATTCTTTCTGCTCCTGTATGTGGTGCGCGGCACCCGGGCTGTACCCCTGCTGCGCGGTGTGATCCTCCTAATCATTGTCGTTACCCTGCTGAGTGGCTTGATACGCTTGCGCGCTTTCGGGTGGTTAACACAAAGGGCGCTCCCGGCATTGCTCGTGGCTATCCCGGTCGTCTTTCAACAGGAGTTGCGCCGGGCGTTAGAGCGACTGGGTCGGGCTGGGGCGCTGTTCGGTCGGGCGACGGGAAGCCGCGCCATCTTGGAACAGGCGCTGTCCACGATTGCGTCAGCCTGCCATACGCTCTCTGAGCGACGACACGGTGCGCTCATAGTTCTGGAACGCGATACAGGCTTGCAGGAGTTTGCAGACGACGGTGTCCTCCTCGACGCCGTCATCACCTCTGAACTGCTGGTGACCGTTTTCGACCCTCACACCATGCTGCACGATGGAGCGGTCATTGTGCGGCGCGGACGGGTGCTGGCTGCGGCTTGCATTCTGCCTCTCTCCACTGCCTTCCTCGCCGATCGGCAGTTGGGGCTGCGCCACCGGGCTGCTATCGGCGTGACGGAGGAGAGCGATGCTATCGCCGTCGTCGTGTCTGAGGAGCGTGGTTCCATCTCCGTCGCTCACACCGGTCGCATCATTCGCAATCTTGATGCTAAGCGACTGGAGAGAGTGTTGCACGCTTTTTTTCAGTCGGCCCTGGAACGGCCCTGGCCACGGTGGATCGCACAAGTGCGGCAGACTTTGAGTGGCAGGGAGAGATCGTGAAAGCGGCGCTTCGTTGGGCGGTGAGCAACATACCCATGATGGTATTGGCGCTCATTCTGGCTGCATTGGCCTGGATAGTGGCCGTGGAGGAGGGAGATCCCACCCTCGAGGAACGCTATCCTCAGATCATACCGGTCACGCCGTCTGGGCTGCCGGAGGGGACGATCATCGTGGGGGAGTTCAATGCGCGCGTGCAGGTCACAGTCCGCGCCCCCGAGTCGGTCTGGAGATCCCTCAGGTTTGACGATTTCACCATCATCGTTGACCTGACGGGCCTGGATGCGGGGGAGTATAGGGTGCCCGTCCAGGTAACATTGAACAGACATCCTTCACGGGTGACAGTCGAACCCGAGTACGTCACTCTGGCATTGGAGCCCGAAGCGGAGCGAATTGTGCCTGTGCGTGTGCACATAGAGGGAGAACCAGCCCTGGGATACCTTAGGCGGGCGGAAACCGTAATTCCGTACCAGGCGACGGTGAGTGGACCCAGCACATACGTTGGCCGGGCTGTCGAAGCCTTCACACAAATCTCCGTGCAGGACGCCACTGCCGATATCGAGAGAAAACTCCAGTTGCTGATACAGGACAGTGAGGGACAGCCCGTCCCCTACGTCACGTTGACACCTGATGAGGTCAACGTGCACATTCCTATCGAACCGTCAGGTCGCTACCGCTCTCTGGCGGTCAAAGTCGTCCTCGAAGGACAGATCGCTTCCGGCTACTTGAATCCCCATATCTCTGTCGAGCCGCCCGCCGTCACCGTCTATGGCGCTCTCGACGTCATCGCCGCACTCCCGGGCTTCATTGAGACGGAGCCGATAGATATAGAGGGGGCCCAGGCCGACATCATCGCACGGCCAGCCCTGAACGTGCCGCCGAGCGTCGCGGTCGTCATAGGCGAACAGCCCGTGGTGACGATCTCCATCGAGGCCATCCAGAGCAGTCTGACGATGGAAGTCACGCCGGAACTCCAGGGCCTGGAGCCGGGCCTCACGGCCACCGTCTCGCCGGAGACCGTCGAGGTTATCCTGAGCGGGCCGCTGCCTCTGCTGGAGGCGTTGGAGCCCGGTGACGTGCGGATTGTACTGGATCTGTTCGAGCTATCACGAGAAACGCACCAGATCGAGCCACAGATAGTGGTGCCCGAAGGTGTGGCCGCTCAAAGCATCAATCCAGCCACCGTGCAGGTAGAGATCTTTATCGCGCCGACTCCCGCACCGACTGAGGAGGCCATCGAAGCCGAGCAGGGCCAGTGATCGAGGTATGAGCAGACCAATGGTGGCCCTTGTGGGCCGACCCAACGTGGGCAAATCCACGCTCTTCAATCGCATCGTCGGTCAGCGACTGGCGGTGGTGCACGACCGGCCGGGCACGACTCGCGACCGGCTCCACGCGCCTGCCGAATGGAACGATATCTCCTTCACTGTGGTGGATACTGGTGGTATCGAGGTGTTGCCCGAGACTGTTGTCTCCGGGAGGCGACCTGGTCCCGAACGGGTGTTGGCCCAGGACTCGGCGCCCTTTATCCCCCTTATGCGTGCCCAGGCTGAACAGGCAATCCAGGCGGCGGACGTGATAATCTTCCTCACCGATGCTGTCGGTGGCGTGACCGCTGCGGACGGAGAGGTGGCCGACATCCTGCGCCGTTCCCGCTGCCCCGTCTTTCTGGCTGCCAACAAGGCGGATAATCCTCGCCTGCGCCAGGCCGCGCTGGAGTGCTATGCTCTGGGTCTGGGAGAGGTGTATCCCATCTCCGCCCTGCATGGCACCGGCGTAGCCGACCTGCTGGACGACGTGGTCGAGGTGCTGCCTTCTCCCGAACCGGAGGACGAGGCGGGTCAAGTGGCCTTAAGGCTACAAGATTCGGCGGTCAAACTTGCTATCGTCGGTCGGCCCAACGTGGGCAAGTCATCCCTGCTGAACAGGCTGCTCGGTGAGGAGCGGGCCATAGTCAGCCCGATCCCCGGGACCACCCGCGATGCCATTGACACTCATCTGGAGTGGGAGGGTACGTCCATCACGTTGATTGACACGGCCGGTATCCGGCGACGGGGCAAAGTCGAGCGGGGGGTGGAGCAATACAGCGTGCTGCGGGCGTTACGGGCCATTCAACGGGCTGATGTGGCCTTACTGATGATAGACGGCGTTGAGGGTGTAACCGCCCAGGATACGCACGTCGCCAGCTACATCCTCGACGAGTGGGCCAGTGTAATTGTGTTGGTCAATAAATGGGATGCGGTGGAGGATACGCATACTGTGGTGGAGTACACTGCGTGGGTGCGTGATGCTTTCCGATTTCTGGATTATGTGTCCGTGTTTTTCATCTCCGCGCTCACGGGGAAGCGGGTGCACAAGATAATACCGGCGGCGCTGGCTGTGCGCGAGGCCCGTTTCCGGCGCATCCCCACCGGGGAACTCAACCGGCTGGTGCAGTATGCGCTGGATCGTCATGCCCCACCCAGTAAGCGAGGCAAACGGCTCAAGATCTACTACGCCAGTCAGCCCCGTGTGGACCCACCGACTTTCGTCTTCCACGTCAACGACTCAGACTTGGTGCACTTCAGTTACGAGCGTTACCTGGAAAATCGGCTGCGGGAAGCCTACGAGTTCCCAGGTACTCCGCTGCGGTTGGTCTTTCGACGTCGTAGCAGTTAGCCGTCATCCGTCACTCGTTGGTCGTTGGCAGCCTTAAGGCCGTTGGCTGCTAGTTCACGCCGGATGCAGTTTATCCGCGCTATCTTCTGTCGGCTGCGGTCCGGTGACGACGCGAAAGCCAATGCGATTGGAACGGTGGCCGGGGCGACTGTGATCGCGGGCGAAGCAGCGTGCGTCTTCGGCGTGAAAGTTCCACGAGCCGCCACGGATAACGATCTGGTTCTTCCCCTCTCGCAAAGTCGTCCATTCCCACACGTTCCCCGCACAGTCAAGCAAGCCGTAGGGGCTGGCCCCGTCTGGGTAAACTCCCACTGATGTTGTGCTTCCTATTCCACTTTCGCGCACGTTAGCCCGTTGAGAATCGAACACATCTCCCCATGGATAGATCCGCCCATCCTCGCCCCGGGCCGCCTTTTCCCACTCCACCTCGGTGGGCAGCCGCACCCCGGCCCACTCGCAATAGGCGAGGGCATCCTCCCAACTTACCAGTACTACTGGATGGTTGGCCTTGCCCTCTGGGTAGGTGCGCCGTTGCGGGTCCCAGTTGTGCGGTTCGGCCCATACTTCGTCAAGGTTGGGCACGGGATAAGTGGGGTTCTCGGCCAGGAAGCGGGCATATTGAGCGTTCGTGACCGGATAGCGGCCAATGCGATAGGCCATCACGTAGGTTGATTCTCTTTGCTCACCATGCTTGAACTCGCCACCGGGGACGTCCACCATCTCGTCAAAGTCCCGCTGGTCGCCCAGGTACGCCAGGGCCGTACTGGCCGAGATGCGCTGTGCAAGGCTGGCCTCCGACTCCGGTTCGAGCAACCGCGCCAGGGCTGCGGCGTACTCGGCCGTTCGGCCCTCCGCCTGCACGGCGGCTACGCTGGCCCGTATCCGGGTGGAGTCGTTGCTCAATAGGTCTTGCCAAAGCCGGGCGGCTTCCATCATGGGTGCCCGTGCCGCTTCCTCGCTGGTCGTGCGGGTCAGATAGATGTAGGCATTGATCTGACCCTGGGTCAGGTCAGCAAAGGCTGGCTCTGCCCGCAGCATCCGCAACAGCGGTTTGTAGCGCAGGTATTGTTCCAGCAGCGTCGTAGTCTCCGGCGAGTCTTTAGTAAAGGGTGACACCGCGCGACTCACCTCCATACCCTCTCGTGCGGCCCATTCCAGGTCTTGGATTAGGTTGGGGTACTCCCATAGATCGCGGTAGAGGTCACGGTAGCGTGCCTGGATAACCACCATCTTGGCCAGAAGCCCCGGCTCGACAGGCCCCATCGTATCTTCCGCCACCCGGCGCTCGGCCAGTTTGAGCAGCAAGCGTAGGATGTTAAGCGTGCGTTTCACCACGCGCGGGTTGGGTTCCAGGCCCAACGACAGGATGTCTCGGCACCCCGGGGATAGGTGGGGATCGTGCTGGTCAATGAAGTCGGCGATCTGGTCATCTTCCAGCGGTGGAAGATGGAAGGGAAGTTGCACAATCTTCTCCAGGTAACTCTGCCCGGCGACGGGGACGCTCCCTTCTCCTACCAGGTAACTGGCGTATTGCACTTGTACCACCCGCTCAATGATGTCCCGGTCCGCGCCGATGAAGAAGACGCAACCTTTTACGTCGAGGAGTAACTTGATCGCTTCCAATACCTCCACCGCGCGATCTGGAAGACAGCGATCGAGGTCGTCAATAAAGACCACCAGCAGGCCATTGCGATTCCAGACGTACTCCCGCACCAGGTGAGCGAAGCCGCCCTGGAATTCCTCCAGCAACATCAACTGGCGACGATAGATCTCGATTTGCTCGCGCTGAAACGCCGAGGCGATCTCCTCCAGTGTCCCCATTTCACCTTGCAGGAGTTGTGCCAGTTGGAGGAACGAGGAGGGACCGGGGATCAAGGAAAGGCTCAGGTTCAACGCGCCTTTGCCCAGTTTGGGCCAGTCAATCTTGATCGAGCCTGTCTCGGTGCGCTGCACGTCGGTGTAGAGCCGCATCCGCCAGTCCGCGATCTGCTGGACGTCCTTCTCGCTGAGTTGATCGCTTTCGAGCCCCTCCAGCACGCGCAGCAAAAACGCCCGCCACAGCGCTCCCTCGTCTCGTTCGTATTGCCAGGCGTTGAACCAGACGACCCGCGCCCAGCGGTGGCCCGCAGTGCGGCGGTTGACCAACTGTTCGGCGACCAGCCGCATCAGACTGGTCTTGCCGCTGCCCCACGGGCCGAAGACGCCGATGGTGATGGGAGTATCCGCAGCAAGCACCACCTCGGCCAGAACGTCGGCGTAGTGGGAGAAGTTGAGCCGGTCGTGCTGCGTGCCCAGGATGGGCTGGTCGGTCCACAGACCGCGTGTCTCGTTTATGGATGATTTTACCGTATTATCAGGTATCTCGGTGTTCGTTCGGATGTGCAACGTCATTGGGGTACCTCCTTGCAATTCTGCAGCAACAGGGATGTCCCAAGTTTACCATCTTTTCGTAAATTTTACCACACTGGAAATCCCGTCGTCACGGAATTGGTCGAATCTCTGAGATCTGCCAGCGCAGTAATCTAGTTCCCCAAGGTTCGCTCCGTTGTGCCAATAGCCAAAATTCAACCCTTCGTCGGTCGCCGTCAGTATATGAAATCGTTGTCCGTATCACGGCATACCAGTTTGGAAATGAAAGAAAGAGGGATGACAAGCATACAGAATACTTGTCATCCCTAAAGTAACAGAGCCATTATCCCTTACGGGACACCTCAGGTCTCTCGGGAATGGCTTATAGCACGGGGCAATTAGATCTGACTTGAGCGCTAGTTCGCAACCGCACTGAAAGATCTGATCAACAAGTTCCTCTGATAAGACACCATATGGTAGGAGGCAGGAAGATGGGCCAGAGGAGAACACTAGGGAAAAAGTATAAGAAAAAGCTCATAAATCGTCTCGACAGCGAGAGGCCTGGTGCCCACACCGGCATGGGAGGAGGGTCGTTCGGATCGGCTATGATCTGCCCATAAACTGCGAAGCCGAACCCAATCAGAAGATAGATGATCACAAAATACAACAGCGCCTTTTTCAGTTTCATTTGTTTTGTCCTCCTTCAGTGCTTTCATAGCAAGGACGCTTCTAGTGCTCTCTGGTAGAGCTTGCCAGAGAGCACTAGTGGGTCACTTGTCATGCTCATCGGGATTACTCGAACGATCTGCATCCGGTGAAACGAATATTACCTGGTCATTCTGAGGAGCAAAGCGACGAAGAATCTCGTTTCCACAAGGACTAAAAGCAGACTTGAACGGGATTCTTCGCTCCCTTCGGTCGCTCAGAATGACGGGCTCATAGCGTGTTATCCTTATGCGCGTGGCAAATGACCCACTAGAAGCAGCTTAGGAGTTCAAGTTTCTCCTCAAACCCTCAGTACATCTCACCTGCCTGGGCCATATTGATGCCACCAGAAGACATACGCGTCCCAATACCAGTATGGCCACCAGGATGGCCATGAGCCTTCGTAGACTTCAGGATTGGGTTCTCCGTACTGAATGTAGAAATAGGCGCTGCCATCGGTTCGCCCCTGATCTCGGAAGCGAGGAGAGCTGCAATAACCGTAGGGCCCATAGTAACCTCTGGCCCTGGTGAAGTCGTTTGGACAATCGTATGGAGGCACCTGTCCGCAAGCATACCATGCTGTGTGATGGAAGCCCCAACTGAGCAGGGTGCCTTCAGGGTCGGCGTATGGGCCGTAAGTGTACCAAGGTGGGTTATAGTTGGGCACTGGATTGCTGTAAGTCCCACAAGGATGGACCCCGAGAGGGCTAGGGCCGTTCAAGCTCTTCTCCGCCGTAGATTCCTGTGATGCCAGCTCGAAGAACTCCCTCAGTCCTGGATATCGCTCCAAGGAGATTTTGATACGCTCTACATCGTGCACACCGCTAGCGGCCTCTATCTCTACTAGCTCATTGTGGAAGGCAACGATTTCCTCTGCTAGCGAGACGACATCTTCCGAGAAGCCATCCCGCCGCGCAGATCGTGCATCAAGAGTTGAGGTCCCGTCGCTGGCAAAATGCACGTAAGGCTCCAAAGCCGCGAGCTCCTGGTTGATTTGATCGATGTCTGAACCCAACTGAGCTGAAGCTATCGTCAGCGGCGAGCTGGCCAGCAGCGCCAGCAACGCGAACATCAAAACAAACCTCACTTTACGCATTTCACACCTCCTGTAACTTGAGAGACTCACCGGACTCTCCGGTGGCAGGCTCAGTATACCACGAGAAGTGCTCAGAATTTGTGATAGTTTATGATTTTTTATGAGGAGATATGATTTTTGATCCATCGAGCCCGAGTTGCGGAGAAAAATGAAGGGTCAGCGGTGCGACAGGTCCGTATCGGCATCGTGGAAAAGAATTTGCCTTCAGGGGACTGGCGCTCGCCTTGCACACACGTTCCATCTACAGCGAAGGTGATGCGCCGCACGAGCAACGGCTGCCACAGGGCTTGCTCCAGAACGATCCGTTGTGTCTCTAACACGAACTGCCGGCGATGGTCGGGGTCGGCTGTAGCGCGGGCCTTCCGCACCAGGCTGGCAACGTCGCCGCCGGGATAGTTGAGCAGATTGCGCGGCCCGGGGCCGAGAAAGATGCCCAGCGCCGTGTAATCACCCCAGGCATAGTCGAACAGCAGCAGGTCAAAGTCCTGGCGTTGGGTCAAGATGTCCGCCCGGGGCACCTCGCGGATGCGCACCCGGTCGAGCCCAACGGCTTGTAGTTGTTGCTGGACAACTGCAACCGGTTCCTGCACTCAGTCGATCCAGAACCAGTCAGTGACATGCAAAAAGCGAGTGGTTGCTGCTCCGAGGTTCCAGTGCCTGTGGTAGGTATTATTCGTATGGTAATTCACATATGGCTCGCCGCTGCGGATTTCCACGACGATGGCACTGTGAGTCAGTATCCCGTCACCGTTAAAATCGTAGTAGATACTATCCCCCAGGGCCAATTCACCAGCTGTGTCGACATAGCTGCCGCGCATTTCATCCACATCGGAGTTGCGTGAAAGGTTGTATGCTTGATCATGGGGTACCGCCCAACTGGTGGACCACGTATCATCCCAAACATTGCTGGTACCGTGGAAATCGTACCACCATACGAAGGGAGATCTCCAGGCCATCAAGGCCTGACCACCATCGTCAAAACATTGGGACACATAGTTGGCACAATCGTCGCCAGGGAAGTAACGGTATTTCGGATTGTGACTGTTCCACCATGTATCTGCGTAAGCCACCGCTCCGGCGCGATTGTAGTAGTGATACCACAGTGGAGCTACCCCCTCTGGTGCCTTATCTTCGGGCGATGCATCTGGCACTTCGTCGTCGTTCAGCAACGGAACGCCCGGCCCCCTCCTGCCTCGTTTGGAGAACATATCGAAATATTGGTCGGCCGTAATGTACCATTGGTTGCCCTGATAAACCAGGGAGATGACATGCCCCAGACCGGCTTCTTTGGTCATTATGGGACGCGGGTCGTTCGGATACTCAGATGTGTACGCTACATCTACGATTACCTCAACCTGAGCTGTGGCTCCTTGCACCTTTATGCTCTTGAACTCAGCTTGTAACTCTACGCCGGTGTACTTGAACCCCGCTTGCTGCGCCGGCTGCAAATAGTGACGCTCGAATCGCTCTCGTTCCCTTGCAGCCAGGGCCTGGGCATCCTGATGATAAAAGTCCTCCAGCGAGGTTCCGGGATCGACCAGCAAGTTCCAGCGGGCTTCCAGGGCCTGAGTTACACACTCTCGGATTGCCGCTTCCCCGGAGTCCCCCGGCGGCGGCTCCTGAGCCAGCACCGCACCCGGCCAAGCGCTCAGCAACAGCGCCAGCAACACGAACACCGAAACCAGCTTCACCTTACGCATTTTCAAACCTTCTTATCGTGGTATTAGTCACCGGACCTTCCGGCGACAGGCTCAGTATACCACAAAAAGCGCTCAGAATTTGTGATTGTTTATGATTTTTTGTGAGAAAATATGATTTTTGATCCATAGAGTCCGAGTTGCGGGGAAAAATGGGAGGTCAGCGGCGTGTATCGGCATCGTGGAAGAGGAGTTCGCCGTAGGGGGATTGGCGCTCACCGTGCACACACGTCCCGTCCACGGCAAAGGTAATGTACCGCTGTGTCCAGTTCTTTGGGTTCACTACAGTTGCATCAATCAGCGGCAACGTTAACCAGTATGCGGCGACTAAAGGCCGCCTTGCCAAAGGAGATCCATTCCCCCTGAGCATTGAACAGGGCATGCCATGGAATTTGGAACGCCACTACTTGCAGTTGGTGGATACCTGGCTCGCCTGGCGAATGAATGATGAGCGAAAGCAAAGGTGGCTCAGGGATCGTCGGATCATGTTCATAATCGAATACGCTTCGCAGACGATCGTCCCAGAATATTCCAATTCTGACGGGCAGCGTGCCGGTATACGGCTGGGTGTTTTCCGCTTGCTCCTCATTGGTGAAGCGCAGTGCGATTTGATGGTCTGTATCAGGCTCGAGTTCCAGGCGCTCAATCAATTGGTCGGGCTGATGAGACTGTACCACCTCAAAGCGAGACCTGAAACCACCGGCCGATATTGCCTCTTCCAAGTCTTGAAAGGCGGGCGTATCTTTAGGAACTTTTTCGATATCTATCCAGAGATCGAAGCGTTGCTCTGAGAAAGAGTGTTGCTGAGCCCAACGATAGTCGCTGTCCGTGGATGTAGAATCGGGATCGGTAATCAACAGGATAGACAGATGGCGCAGCCCTTCCGACATGGGCGGCAACAGGAACTCGAACGCCTGCTCCGCTCCAACAGGCATCTCGGGAATATAGTAGATGGCCTGCTCCCCGGATGCGTCCTGGACGAGCAAAGGTTGGTAGTCCAACAGAAACACCAAGCCCAGACTGTGGGGAGTGTGAAAAACGTTGGAAACCAAGAGCCTGCCGAAGGATGCCTGGTGTGCAGGCAGACGAATCAAGCCTTTTGGGGAAACTGGCTCTCTATCTACTGACATAGTAAACTGGGCAAGCCAGGTACTCCAACGGCCTCCAACGGGAAACATAGTTTGCTTATCCTGCCATGCCTGCTGGCTCTCACTGTTGCTCAGAATCAGATCGCGTAATGCCGGCCCTTCGTCCACCAGTACGACGGTACCAGCTTCGTCAACCTCGACAGGCATGTAGGGAGACGCACCGCCAGTAGGTTCACATGCAGTAACTATCCCTATGATGCCTGACAACACAATCCCGAGCACCGACACAGCGCAGATGGAACGAAAATTCACTTTATTGGACAATAGATAGACTCCTAAGAAAACTGGGAAAACCCTGGTTCTCCCCGCTCAGTGCAGGGAGAACCAGGCATGGGGAATTCGGTTCCACGCTCTAGAAGGTGTGATAGACGAACGCTCTGGCGTAGCTCGATCCACCGGCAGACCAATAGACGTCAGTTTCAGCCATGGCTTGCATCTGTCCGCTGGCGTAATAATAGCCGGTGTAAGCTGTACACTCACCAGTCCCACTGGCAAAGCAATTGGCAGTTGGGGAAGACCATCCGTATTTCTTCAGAGTTGCGTAGGCCCACGCATGACTTGTGCCTGAAACCAGGTCGATTTTGGACCCTGCCCGAGCGTACCATGACCACCCTTGCTGGTAGTAGTTCATAATCGCTGTCAGAACAGCGTATCCACCACCCGGGCCGGATAAACCGCTCCTCGGACTCGCAGTCACAGTATAGACACGTACATCGGGGGGCGGGGGCGGCGCGGGCTGTGGCTCCTTGCCCCCATCCACCTGCACCTCTGGCGGCGGTTCCTGGGCCAACGCCACACCAGGCCAGGCGCTCAACAACAGCGCCAGCAACACAAGCACCGAAACGAACTTCACCTTCGCATTTTCAAACCTCCTGTGGTTGATATACTCACCGGACTCTCCGGTGGCAGGTCCAGTATACCACAAAAAGGGCTCTGATTTTGTGAGAGTTTATGATTTTTTGTGACAAGATATGATTTTTGATCCGTCAAGCCCGATCTGCGGGGAAAAATGAGAGATCAACGGCGCGACAGGCCAGTATCGGCATCGTGGAAGAGGAGTTCGCCGTAGGGGGATTGGCGCTCACCGTGCACACACGTCCCGTCCACGGCAAAGGTGATGCGCCGCACGAGCAACGGCTGCCAAAGAGCCTGCTCCAGAACGATCCGCTGTGCCTCTAACACGAACTGCTGGCGCTGGTCGGGGTCGGCTGTAGTGCGGGCCTTCCGCACCAGGCCAGCGATGTCGCCGCCGGGATAACTGAGCAGGTTGCGCGGCCCGGGGCCGAGAAAGATGCCCAGCGCCGTGTAATTGCCCCAGGCATAGTCGAACAGCAGCAGGTCAAAGTCCTGGCGTTGGGTCAAGATGTCCGCCCGGGGTACCTCGCGGATGCGTGCCCGGCTGAGCCCGATGGCCTTCAATTGCTGCTGGACGGCTGCGGCCAGTTCCCGATAGGTGTTGCTTTCGGGGATCAACAGCACCACCTCGGCGTCGGCGTCAAAGCCAGCCTGGGCCAGCAGCGCCTGGCTGCGGTCGGGGTCGTGGCCGTGGCCAAAGGCCGCCGCACGCGGGTCGTATCCGATGGCGTTGGGTGCCAAGGGGGTGCCGGCGACCAGGAAGGGTCCCAATTCGGCCAGGGCGGTTTTATCCAGCGCCAGCGCCACGGCCTGCCGCATCCGCGCGTCCTGCCAGCGCGAACGCTGGAAGTTGAACCCCAGGTAGGTCACGCCACCGGTGGCCTCGTACAGCCGAAAGCGGGGAAGGGTGGCTACCGGCGCAGCCTGCCCCCGACTGAGGCTGAGCACGCAGCCCTCGCCGTCCAGCAGGTGGTCGAGTCGTCTGACGCGATCGGCTTCAAAGATGAAATGAACTTGCGGTATGTATGCAGCACCCTGATTGACAAAGTAGGCCGGTGGCCAGCGGTAGTCCGGGTAGCGCACCAGCGTCAGCGATTGGCCGGGCCGGTACAAACTGGGCGCGAAGCGGTAAGGGCCGGTGCAGGCGACGAATCCCGGCTCTGCTGCGTCGCTCGCCTGGGGAGAAACAACGGCCGCGTAGGGGTTGCTCAACACCAGCCGGACAAACTCGTAGTCGGGATCGGGCAGGGTGAACACGACGCTGCGCTCACCGGGTTGCGCCGTCACCGTAACGTCGCGCAGGTCATTGAGCAGCGGCGAGACGCCCAGGCGCTGCAAGCGCTCGAAACTGGCCTGCACGGCCCGCGCGTCCAGCCGCGTCCCGTCGTGAAAGGTGATGCCCGGCCGCAGGCGAACCGTAAGACGACGTCCAGCGTCTCCGTACTCGATTTCATCCTCTGCCAGGAGCCCGCGTACTGTGCCATCAAAATCCTCGTAGAACAACGGCTCACAGACGTGGCGGAAGACCGACTGAGCAACGGGGTGAGACGTGTGATGCGGATCGTACTCGCCTGGGTCGTGGTCCCAAATAGTGACCAACGGGCGTCCGCCGAGCCCGTCGCTGTGCCATACTGTCCAACCCAGCGTGGCCAACAGCCAGGCGAGCGTAATCGGAATGACCAGTCTATGCGACCAGGTCCGCAGCAGACACCGTTTCATCAGACGGCCGGCTCTTGTTCCAGATACAGCACATAGCCGACGCCGTGGGCTGTACACACGTAGCGCGGATTATGCGGGTCGGGTTCCACGTGTCGGCGCAACTGGCAGACCAGGCTGCGCAGGCGGTCTTTCTGGTCGGGGCGCAGACCGTACCTATCCACTTTGTCGTCCGGCCAGACGACGCGGAACAGCGTTTCCGAAGTCTGCACCCCGGTCTGATGTTCTAACAGATACCGCAACAACGTTTCTTCCATGTGGCTCAATTGGTATTCTTGCCAGGTCACGGTTGCGTTCTCTGCCGTCGTTGGACTGGCGCGTCTGACGTGGACCACGGGTCGGGTGCGGTGCAGCCGCAGCGTCGAGCCCAACGTCAGCCACGCCTTCGTCTCCGCTGCGAGAAGCTCGTCAGCAGGGCGATCGGGCGGCGGCAGCGATGTCTCTGTTATCACCAGCGCCAACACGCCGGTAACATCATCCGGTTGCCTGAAGATAGGGACCGCGACCAGAGTATAATCGGATTCCGGCCAATCTTGTTGCCGCGTGATGCGGGCTTCCTCGTAGGCTTCGAGCAGGGTATCCGCCAGCGCGTCGAGCAGGGATTGCTGCTGGGACGCAGGCAGGTTATTCAATATCTGTTCTGCGGCGTCATTGAGGCACGTGACGTCTTTCACCCGGTCGAAGAAAAGAAGTGGTTGGTCGTTCAGCGCTGGATTGATGGCAGACAGTGCCGCCGGCAGATTGAGACGGCGCAGTGCGCATACTACTAGCCACCCCAGTAACACCAGGCTCATCAGGACTACCAGCAGCACTTCCCAAAGCGGAGCGTGCCAATACACGTGTTGGCCCATATCCAGCATCCAGTATCCAGATTATACACGCGTTGCCGACTTGGTACAAACTGCCGATTATGGTATCATTGGTCTCAAATTGAACAGGAGAATATATGAAAACATGAAAAACATTACCGTCATCGGCGCCGGCTACGTGGGACTGGTCACTGGAGTCTGCTTCGCTGACCTGGGTAACCGGGTTGTCTGCGTGGACATCAACGAGCAAAGGATTGAGGATCTGAACCGGGGAGTGATGCCCATCTACGAGCCGGGCCTGGAGGAATTGGTAGCCCGCAACGTTCAGGCAGGCCGCCTTAGTTTCACCCTCTCGTATGCTGAGGGGTTGGAGGAGGCGGAATTCGTGTTCATCGCCGTGGGCACTCCGGAGGGGGTGGATGGAGAGGCCGACCTGCGCTACGTGCGTATGGCATCCCGCTCCATCGCCGAGGTGATGGACCATCCGATGATCATCGTCAACAAGTCCACGGTCCCCGTGGGAACCGGTGACTGGGTGGCGGACATCGTTCGCGAGTATCGCAGCAACGATGTGGACTTTGCCGTAGTCTCCAACCCCGAGTTCCTGCGTGAAGGCGCTGCCATTGGCGATTTCATGAACCCTGACCGGATCGTGCTGGGCTCGCTGAAGCAGGATGCTGCGGAAAAGGTGGCCCAGTTATACCTCCCGCTGCGTGCGACGATCATGATCACCGATCTGCGCACGGCCGAGATGATCAAGTATGCTTCCAATGCTTTCCTGGCCGCGCGCATCTCGTTCATCAACGAGATCGCCAACATCTGCGAGGCGTTGGGAGCCGACGTCAAGGAGGTCGCCACCGGCATGGGCTACGACAAGCGCATCGGCCACGCTTTCCTCGACGCCGGCGTGGGATACGGCGGCAGTTGCTTCCCCAAGGACGTCAAGGCGCTGGCATACATGGCCGAGATCAAAGGGCGGCATCCGCAGTTACTGCGCGCGGTTATGGAGATCAACCACTACCAGCGCCGGGCAGTGGTGCGCAAACTGGAAGATGCTTTGGGCGGCCTGCGGGGTAAGACGATCGGGCTGCTGGGATTGGCCTTCAAGCCCAACACCGACGACATGCGCGAAGCCTCCTCCGCCCACATCGCCCATATGCTGCAAACGGCGGGGGCCCACGTGCGCGCCTACGATCCGGTGGCGATGAGGGTGGCTGCGCGGATGGTGCCCGAGATGGAACTGGCCGAAGACGCCTACAACCTGGCGGAGGGATGTGATGCGCTCGTCGTGGTCACCGAGTGGAACGAGTTCAAGAACCTGGACCTGGCCCGCATCCGCGAGTTGATGAATCAGCCAGTGCTCATAGACGGGCGCAATATCTATGATCCCGCAATGATGAATGAACTGGGCTTCTACTACCGGGGTGTGGGCCGAGGCTACGAGGATTACGGGACATAACGGGAGGCCGATGCCTTTCTATTCGCCTCTCCAGAACTGGCGGAGGAGTAACGGATGGGCTTTGGTTTTGGATACAGATGTCCTATCCTCGGCTTCGCCAGGGGAGAGCGAGCAGGCTCAAGAGGGATGGCGACTTCTCCAGTGCCTCGTAGAGGAGTGTCACTTCCTTTTGGTTTCCCCCGGTCTATGGCGGGAGTACAAACATATTCCCACCCACTCGACGGGTCGGCGCAAGTTGGCTCGTTATGCCTTCGCCAAGATCGAGATGGCCCCTGAGCCGCAGGACAGTGATGCATGGGAGCGGCTTAAACAGTTGAGAGTGGATGAAAAAGACATCGGATGGGTACTGCTTGCTGCAAAGCACGGGGCTGTCTTCGTCACCTGGGAGAAGTATGCCCCCAGACGGCGCAGAAGTGCAAGGCGAGAGTAAGAGCATCAGCGGGTGGTTCGGGCAGTGGAGGAGGAATTCGGAGTCCACATCTGGCACCCGGACTATGCGCTTAGGCGGCTCTGCTCCGAATCTAGTCGAAGGCGGAGGTAACTGTGAGTGTTCTCAAGACAACGCTGGATAACGGCCTGATGATCCTTCTTAGGGAGGCGCACACCGCCCCTGTCGCCAGTTTCTGGGTCTGGTACCGGGTGGGGAGTCGCAACGAACACCTGGGTATTACCGGCATCTCTCACTGGGTCGAGCATATGCTTTTCAAGGGGACGCCGACGTTTCCTAAAGGAGAGGCAGACAAGGCCATCTCGCGCGAGGGCGGTGCGTTTAACGGCATGACGTGGTGCGATTTCACCACCTACTTTGCCACGCTGCCCGCCGACCGCATTGAGTTGGTGCTGCGTATTGAAGCCGACCGCATGGTCAACTCGCTCTTCGACCCTGACGAGGTCACCTCCGAGCGCACCGTCATCATCAGCGAGCGGCAGGGAGCCGAAAACAACCCAGAGTTCTTGCTTAACGAAGAGTTGATGGCGGCCGCCTTCCGCGTGCATCCCTACGGCGCCGACACCATCGGCCACATGTGCGACCTGGAGACAATGACGCGCGACCAACTCCACGTGCACTATCGCACCTACTATGCGCCCCACAATGCGCTGGCCGTCGCAGTGGGCGACTTTGACGCCGGCGAAATGCTGCGGCTGGTCGAGCAGCACTTTGGCGCAATCGCAGATGGCTCGCCTGTGGGCAGCCGCGATGTCCCGTCGGTGACGGCCGTCGAGCCCCCGCAGAGGGGGGAGCGGCGGGTGGTTTTCGAGGGGGAGGGCACCGTCGCTTACCTGCAAATAGTATTCCGTGCTCCCACCGTCCACGAACCGGACTTTTACGCACTCACTGCGCTTGACGCCGCTCTCACCGGGGCCAGTGGTCTGACCTTCTTCGGCGGCGGCTTGACCAACAAAAGCAGCCGTCTCTATAAGGCACTGGTGGCGACGGAACTGGCGACCGGCATATCCGGTTCGCTGGTCCCGACGGTTGACCCCTTTGTCTACGGCCTCTCGGCCGTCGTGCGCACAGGTGTTGGCCCGGCCGAGGTAGAGGAGGCGCTGGATGCGGAACTGGCGCGTGTGGTCGCCGAGCCGGTCACGCAGGAGGAAGTGACCAAAGCAATCAAGCAGGCCAAGGCGCAGTTCGCCTACTCCAGCGAATCCGTCACCGGGCAGGCGCTGTGGCTGGGCTTTAGCGAGATTTTCGCCGACTATACCTGGTTCGAGAACTATATCACTAACCTTAGCGCCGTCACTGTCGAGGACGTGCAGCGCGTGGCGCAAAAGTACCTCAAGCGGTCAAACCGCATAGTCGGATGGTATGTGCCCAATGAACAATGAGTCAGTGAAGCAATGAACAATGGAATAATGGAGTTGTTCATTGTTAATTGCCCAGGGAGGGTAAGATGTCTATACCTGGACCACAAGACATTGCAAGGCGTGAACTTGACGGAATCATCGTGTTGGTGCGCGAGAACCACAGCAGCCCGTCGGTGGTCGTGAGCGGCTACCTGCGTGTGGGGGCCTACGACGAACGACCGGAGCAAGCCGGGATGTCTGCTTTTACCGCCGGTGCTCTGATGCGCGGCACCGTGAACCGCACCTTCGAGCAAATCTACGAGGAGGTGGAATCGGTTGGCGCTAGCGTCGGCGTCAGTGGAGGCACGCACGCTACTGGCTTTGGTACCAAGAGCCTGGTCGAAGACCTGCCATTGGCGCTCGACGTCCTTGCCGACGTGCTGCGCCACCCCATCTTCCCCCGTGATGAGGTCGGGAAACTGCGCGGAGAGTTCCTCACTGACCTGGAGGAACGCACCCACAATACCCGCCGTATGGCCGGTCTGACCTTCCACGAACTGACCTACCCCAAGGAGCATCCCTACGCCCGCAGTCTCATTGGCTACACGGAGACAATCAGCGAGCTCAGCCGCGATGACCTGGCCGAGTTCTACGCCGGTGGCTATGGTCCGCAAGGGATGGTCATCGTCGTGGTGGGCGCGGTGGAGACTGGTGACGCGCTGGCACAGATCGAAGACGCCTTTGGCAACTGGGAGGGCCGTAACTATGAGCGCACTCCGCTCCCCCAGGTCTCCCGCATCACCGAGGCTCGTGAGCGCACTGTCTTCATCCCCGGCAAGACGCAATCGGACATCATCCTGGGCTATCCCGGCCCCGCTCGGGCCGAGCCGGACTTTCTGGATGCGGTCGTGTGCAACTCCATCCTGGGTGTCTTCGGATTGATGGGCCGCCTGGGGGAGAAGGTGCGCGACGAGCAGGGGTTGGCCTACTACTCGTTCAGCCGCGTGGATGGCGGCCTTGGTCCCGGCCCCTGGCGCATCGTCGCCGGCATCAACCCGACCAACGTCGAAGAAGCCATCGCCAGCATCCGTGCCGAGATTGGGCGCATCCGCGAGGAGTTGGTGGGTGAAGAGGAATTGGCCGACAACAAAGCTTTCATCACAGGCAGCCTGCCCCTGCGGTTAGAGACCAACGGGGGAGTGGCACGGGCCATCCTCAATATGGAGCGCTACGGCCTGGGCCTGGACTACCTACAGCGCTACACGAGCCTGATCAATGAGATCACCGTCAAGCGGGTGCAGGCTGTCGCACAGCGCTGGCTCGACCCCGATGCCTACGCCCTTGCCATCGCCGGGCCACCTGCAGCCTGAAACCTTACACAACATGCTATGCTTACCACCGGCGTTGACCTGATCGAAATCTCCCGCATCGAGCGGATATTGACGCGCTACGGCGACCGCTTCCTGGAGCGCGTCTTCACCCCGGCTGAGATTCTGTACTGCCGGGCCCGTTTGCCCGAACTGGCGGCCCGCTTTGCCGCCAAGGAGGCCGTCTCCAAGGCGCTGGGCGTGGGCGTGCGGATGATGTCCCGCGATGGCATCAACTGGCAGGAGGCGGAGATCATAGGCGACGTGCGAGGTAAGCCGCTCGTCCACCTACACGGTCGCGCCGCCGAGCGCGCCGAGGAACTCGGTCTCACCGAGTGGGCGGTCAGCCTCTCCCACACCCGCGAATACGCCATTGCTTTTGTCGTGGCGCGGTAGGTGGCGCATCGCACGAGCACAGACGGCCCTCGTCTGCGCCGCTTTTGCTTGCCCCGCCGCCGCTCCTGTGGTACACTACGCTTGCCCTGAGTGAAGCCGAAGGGGCCGCGCAAATCAAATCCAGGAGTATCCGTCACAATGAACAAAAAGAAAGGCCGCGTCTTTTCCGGTGCCCGGCCCACAGGCCGGCAACACCTTGGAAATTACATGGGGGCCATACTCAACTATGTCGCCTTGCAGAGCGAGTACGACTGCGTCTACTGTGTCGTGGACCTGCACGCGCTCACCACGCTCGAGGACACTGATAAATTGCGCAACTGGACCTACGAGATGGTCTTGGATTGGCTGGCCGCCGGGATGGACCCAGAACGAGGTACCATCATCTTCGTCCAGTCCCACGTGCCGCAGGTGGTCGAGTTGCATCTTTTGCTTTCGATGGCGACTCCCCTGGGCTGGCTGACCCGGCTACCCACGTTCAAGGAAAAGGTGCGCCAGCAGCCGGACAACGTCAACTATGGGCTGGTCGGCTACCCGGTGCTGATGGCCGCCGACATCACGCTCTACAAAGCCGACACGGTACCTGTCGGCGTGGACCAGGCCCCCCACCTGGAGTTTACCCGCGAGATCGTGCGTCGCTTCAACCGTCACTTTGGCCAGGTGTTGATCGAGCCCCAGATCAAGCACACCGAGTTCACCAAGGTGTTAGGGATTGATGGTCAGCAGAAAATGAGCAAGTCGCTGGACAATCACATCGAGATCGCTGCCTCGCCGGAGGAAATCGAGCAGCGGGTGATGCAGATGATGACCGACCCGGCCCGTAAGTATCGCTCCGACCCCGGCCATCCGGAGGTGTGCAACGTCTTCACTCTCCACGGTTTCTTCTCCCCGGACCAGGTGGTGCAGATCGAGGAGGACTGCCGAAGAGCGGAGATCGGTTGCGTGCAGTGCAAGCAACTCTTTGCCCAGAACCTGGCCGGCCACTTCGCGCCCTTCCGCGAGCGGCGGGCGGAACTGGCCGCAGACCCCGACCGCGTGTGGGACATCTTGGCTGACGGCGCGCGCCGGGCCTCCGCCATCGCCGCCGAGACCATCGCCGAGGTCAAAGCAGCGGTGGGCTTGCCCTGAAGCGGCGGATGACTGACAAAGTTACCACTCTCGCCGACCTGCGCCAGCGCGTGGCCGAGTTCGTGGCCGCCCGCGATTGGGAGCAGTTCCACACTCCCAGGAACCTGAGCGCTGCTATCGCCATCGAGACCGCCGAACTAATGGAGCACTTCCAGTGGCTGACCCACGAGCAGGCGGCTGTCGCTGTACAGGACCAAGCGAAGCGGGCCGCTGTGGCCGACGAACTGGCCGATGTGTTCATCTACGCGCTCAGCCTGGCGAACGTGCTGGACGTGGACGTGAGCACGGCGGTGCTGGGCAAATTGGAACGGAATGAGCGCCGCTTCCCCGTCGAGGAGTGGCGGGGACGGGCGTAATAAGCGAGCCATTTTTAAGGAGGAACTACAATGATCGGTAAACTCCCCGAACACGTACTGGAAGCCTTGCTTGAGACGGTTCCTTTCGAGTTCTCGGTGATTGACGAGAATGACAAAGTGTTGGCCTGGAACAAGCACGAGACCCGGATCTTTAAGCGACCAGCCGGGGTTGTGGGCCGGAACGTCCGCAAATGCCATCCTGAGAAGAGCCTGCACAAGGTAGAACAAATCCTGTCGGAGATGAAGGCAGGCACGCGGGACAAAGCCCGCTTCTGGATTGACCTTACCATTGACGGAGAGAAACAAAAGGTACTCATCGAGTACTATGCCCTGAGAGACGCAGAGGGAAACTACCTGGGCTGCGCCGAGGTCTCCCAGAATATTCAGGAGTTGCAGTCACTGACGGGCGAGAAGCGCCTGTTGGATTAAACGAGGGCTAGATATGCGCGCAGTCGTACAGCGGGTGAGTAAGGCTTCGGTGAGTGTCGAGGGCGAGGTCGTCGGCGCAATTGGGCGGGGCGTGGTTGTGCTGGTGGGCGTCACTCACGGTGACACGGAGGAGCAGGCCGAGTGGCTGGCGCGAAAAGCAGCCGGCCTGCGCATCTTTGAAGATAGCGAGGGCAAGATGAACGCCGGCCTGATTGACGTGGACGGCGCGGCGCTGGTCATCTCCCAGTTCACACTCTACGCCGATGTGCGCAAGGGCCGCCGCCCGGGTTTTACCGACACCGCTCTGCCGGAGGTGGCCGAGCCACTGGTGGAGCACTTTGCCCAGGCGCTGCGAGGTCATGGCGTGCCCGTCGAGACCGGTGTCTTCGGCGCGCACATGCTGGTGGAAATCCACAACGATGGCCCTGTGACTATTTTGCTGGAGCGGTAGCGGGGGGAAAGTAAGGAACAGAAATGTTTTCATCAGGTGTCAAAATTGTACCGATCCAGGATGAGCGAGGCCGTGAGCGCTTCGTGTGCTTTCCGTGGCAGATTTATCGGAATGATCCTATATGGGTACCCCCACTGATTCGAAGCCGACTACGCACCCTGGACCCGCAGCGGGGGTCGTTCTTTCGCTATGGCGACGCCACCCTGTTCATGGCCTGGCGCGATGGGCGAGACGTGGGCCGCATCGCCGGCTGGATCAACCATCGCGCCAATCAGTTCCTGGACGAGAAAGCGGCCGGGTTCGGCTTTTTCGAGACCTTTGACGACTTTGAGATCGCCCAGGCGCAGTTGGACGCCGTGTGCGACTGGGCTCGCAGGCAGGGGATGGAGACCATCCGTGGCCCGTTTCACTTTTCGATGGACGATTCACCCGGCGTGCTCATCGAGGGGGACGACTGGCCACAGGTGCTGATGTGCGGCCACAGCCCACTCTACTACGCTGATCTCCTGGAGCGGTATGGCCTGGTCAAGTACCGGGATGCCTATGCGTACCGGGCAGATTTGACTGCGTTTAACGGCGATGTCAGCAATCTGCCGCCCAAAATACTGCGCGTGGCAAAGATCGTGCGTCGCAGAACAGGGGTTCAGATTCGGTCTGCGCGGATGGAGGACTGGGACGCGGAAGTCGCGCGGGTGATGTACCTGGTCAACGAGGCGATGGGCTATATGCGTAACCACGTGCCGATGGATGAGCGGGAGTTCACAAGCTTTACCGACGAGCTGCGAAAGGTGATTGATCCCGACCTGGTTCTCTTCGCCGAGATAGATGGCCAGCCAGTCGGATTTGCGGCGACGATACCCGACGTAAACCAGGCGCTCAAAGATGTCAATGGGCGTCTTTTTCCACTAGGTTGGCTCCGGCTGTGGTGGGGTATGCGCCGCATTGACGTAGCCAGCCTGAAATTGCTGGCCGTGCTGGAGGAACATCGCAGCCGGGGACTGGATGCGTTGCTCTATCTGGAGACGGCGCGGGCGCTCCTGCGCAAGGGGTATGCCTGGGTTGACATGTCACTCACTGCCGAGGATAACGTGATGATCAATCGCCTCTCCGAGAAATTGGGTTGGCAGCGGTATAAGGTGTACCGCACCTACCACATGGACCTGGCATCGTAGCATCTGGCGTGCTCTTACGCGTTGTGCAAATTCGCGACCGTAGCCCTATGACTATTCTGCTGGAGCGAGAGAGTTCATGAAGGAGAATGCGGACTCGCGCCGGGCCGACCTGGTCCTCTACGCCGGCCGTTGGGTGGCGCTGGTGCGCGGGCGTGTGGTCGGGATCGGGTGGACGGCTGACGAGGCCCGCCGGGCGGCGAAACGCAGCCGGCCCAAGGAGGAGCCGCAGGTCATCTTCGTGCCGGCCGTGGAGAAGGGTTCTGATGGCGAGCATCTCCTTGCCTGATTGGCCGTGGCAGGTTGTACGCCGCTTGGCCGTCGAGCGCACCGTGCGGGTCTGGCCGGTGGGCGGTGTGGTCCGTGACGCTCTCATGAATAGAGCCACCCACGACTGGGACTTTGCCGTCGAGCGGGACGCGATGGGGCTGGCCCGCGTCGTGGCCGACGCGCTCGACGGGGCTTACTTTCCACTGGATGAGGAGCGAGATATCGGCCGGGTTGTACTGATGGCTGCGGACGGCGGGCGGCTGGAGCTGGATTTCGCGGCGCTGCGTGGCGCCAGCCTGGAGGCCGATCTGCTCGCGCGGGACCTCACTATCAACGCGCTGGCACTGGACGAGCCGGGCAGGGTGGTGGACCCGACGGGTGGCCAGGCCGACCTGGAGGCCAGACGCGTCCGTGCGACGAGCGAGCGAGCCTTCCAGGATGACCCGCTGCGGCTCTTGCGCGCGGTGCGGGTGGGGGCCGAACTGGGGTTCGAGATCGAGCCGCAGACGGCGGACTGGATCTGTCGTGACGCGGCGCTATTGGCCCTCCCGGCGGCCGAGCGGGTGCGGGATGAGTTCGCGCGCGTGCTGGCGCTCCAGGGCGCGACCACTCACCTACAACGGTTCGACGAATTGGGTCTGCTGCCCCACGTGGTGCCGGAACTGGAGTCGCTCAAGGGCGTCACTCAATCGCCGCCGCATCGCTTCGACGTGTGGCGTCACACGCTGGTGACCGTGGATGTGCTAGGGGGAGTCATCGCCGCCGTCACGGAGTGGGAGGCTGAGCCACGCACACTGGCGGACGC
>CAZMOT010000008.1:0-733 GCA_964568065.1 uncultured Anaerolineales bacterium | reverse complement strand
CGCTCCCCCCGCCGCCTGGGGCGACCTGGTGCGTGTGTTGGGCCAGTTTGCAGGCGAGGTGACTGAACACCTGGCGGTCGAGGTCAGTGGCGGGCGGAACCGGGCGACGTTGCTCAGGCTGGCGGCACTCTTGCACGACGTTGGCAAGCCCAAGACCTGGTCGCAGGACGAGGATGGTTGCATCCACTTTTACAATCACGAGCCGGTGGGGGCTCAGATGGCGGCGGCACGGTTGAAGAGGTTGCGTTTCAGCCGTGACGAGGCAGAGCGGGTGCGCGTGATCGTCGGGCAACACCTGCGACCCGCTCACCTGGCCCGCGCCGATCATGTCACCCGCCGCGCCGTGTACCGCTACTTCCGCGCCACGGGCTGTGCGGGTGTTGACGTGGTGGTGCTCAGCCTGGCCGACCACCTGGCGACCTGGGGGCCGCATCTTCAAAGCGAGCGTTGGATGCGGCGACTTGAGGTGGCGGAGACATTGCTGACCCACTACTTCGAGCGGCACGAGGAGACGGTAGCCCCCCCGCCACTGGTCACGGGCAGCGACCTGATCGCCGAACTGGGGTTGGCCCCTGGGCCGGAGATCGGGCGGCTACTGGAGGCGCTGCTGGAGGCTCAGGCGGGTGGGGAGGTGAGGACGCGGGAGGAGGCCTTGGCGTTAGCCAGGCAAGTCTCAACCTAAGCCTATATTTCGCACGTTTCCAATTGAAGAGAGCAGAATTCACCTGACTGG
>CAZMOT010000007.1:0-49997 GCA_964568065.1 uncultured Anaerolineales bacterium | reverse complement strand
CTCCCATCTCGCCTCTTCCCATCCCCACCCCGACTCCAACTCCAGAGGCCGGCCCCTACTACATCCTGGAACTGACCACCCGCTGCACCCAAGACTGCCACTACTGCCACAACGTCTGGAAACTCTGGCCCGATCTGGTCACCGGCGAACTGGATACCCACGAATGGTGCGAACTGATCGCCAAGCTACAGCATGAGACCAACTGCCGGCTGGTCACCTTCTCCGGCGGCGAGCCACTGCTGCGCGACGACTTCCGCGACATCCTGGCCTTCTGCTACCGGCGCGGGCTGGAGAGCATCCTCATCACCAACGGCGGTCTGCTCGATGCCGACACGCTCGCCTTCTGCCTCGATCACGGCGTGAACATGTTCGAGCTGACACTGCTGGGTGCCGACGCCGAGACCCACGACGCGCTCACCCGCACACCATCCAGACCAGCCTCTACCGCCACATCGGCTTTGGCTTTTGCGCCGCTGGGCGCGATAACGCCTATTACACCATCGGCCCCGATGGACACGTGCGTCCCTGCAACCACACCGCCACGTTGCTGGGCGACCTGCGCACCCAGTCTTGGGCCGAGATTCTGGACGGCCCCGCGCTGGCTGAATTCACCGCATCCGCACCCAAAGTCTGCCGCCCTTGCCCCGGCCTGGACACCTGCCGCGCTGGTTGTCGCGCCGCTGCCGAGGTCTGCTTCGGCTCCCTCACCGAACCTGAGCCCTGGCTGCGCGCCAACCTGGAGCTCCTCCCGCCCAATGCCTCTTCCTCGTGAATGGATATTGGCTTTTTGCCTCAATCTGTGGTACACTAGCAGCCCAGATCGGAATATGGCACCGTTGCAGCCCTCATCGCAATCGCAATTCGCTGAGGAGGGTAGTGTGGAAGAGTGGCAGTCAACCCCTATCTAGGGAGCAATCCCGGTGGGTGGTTGGCTGTTTTGCTTGTCGGGCCAGCTAGTCTTGTGCAGATCCAGGGGTGAGAAAAGGATAGTAGACGTGTTACTTCCCATAACATTAATCGTCAACTTTTTGGCCCTGGCAGCCACCCTCTGGCTGGGCTTATACGTAGTGACCCGCAGTCCTCGTCGCTTGATCTCCTGGCTGACCAGTCTCGCCCTCTGGTGCTTGACCGGTCCATTCCTGAACGTATGGCTTGCGCTCACACCCCCGCCAATGCCAGCAGGTGTTCCGGTTTGGTTGAGTCCGTTCCTGCGATTTTGGGAGGCCAATATACGTGAAGGGGCAAATAGCTGGCTTCAGGGCTGGTTACTTGCTCCGGCTGTAGTGCTCTGGCATCATGCAACCGTGCTTATGCGACCTGGGCATTTAACCCCCTGGCGCCGGACGCGGATTCTATCTGGATATGGTGCCGCCGTGGCTGCCATCGTCATTCAGGCCAACACCCCGTTATTGCTCTCCGCTTCTCTGGTTGGAGATCCACTCTATCTCAGTACACTAAAAGCTGGCCCTCTCTACCCATTCTTCCTCGCCCTCGGGTTGCTCTACACGGTGATGAGCCTGGTCAACTTGCTAGGCTCAGCCCATGCTGCGCCAGCCAGTATGCCCCGCAAGCAGTTTCTCACCCTGGCTGCTGCGACGCTGATTGCCGGATTAACTGCCCCTCTCTCAATTATAGGCTCAATTCTTGGTCTCCGTGTGCCGATGGTTATCGTGTCACTGCTGCTTGGACTCACCGTGGTTCTAATCGGGTACGGGGTGGCGCGTTACAGTGCATTGGTGGACGGTCGTACAATCCGCCGCGATTTCTACTACAATGCTATCGCGATCGGTCTAGTGACTGGACTGTACTTGTTAGTCACCTGGATCTCAGTCCAGTTTTTCGGCGTGCCTGCAGTGGCCTTTGTCTTCATCGTCTTGTTGGCCATCATCACCCATTCTTTGGTCGACGTCGCCCGTCGCAACCTGGACTTGCTCTTCTACCGCCGGGATACCCGCCAGATGCGAGCTAACCTGCACAAACTGGCAAGTCTTGCTGGTGAACAGGATGGATTGGATGAGAATTTGTCCATAACGCTGGATTCTTTATGCACTTCCGTCCGGGCGATTTTTGGCTTAATCCTGCTCTTTGAAGGCGAAAACATCCGGCTAGCTGCCGCCTACCGCTGGCACCAGAACAATTTGCAATTATCCCCGCAGGACCTGATTGCCGACGATGTGACCCACCTGGAGCCAGGCCAGTTCCCACCTCCGTTGACAGAAGCCGCTCTCCTGATACCGCTCTACGCCGATACCGAGCAACTCGGCGCGCTAGTCCTGGGGAGGCCGGTAAACGGTGTACGTTACTCGCGGGCAGACGTGAATCTGCTTCTCTACCCCAGCGATAGACTGGCCGATGCAATCCGGGATGCGCGCGGTAAGGCCGAGTACATGGCCCAGGTAGCGCGGGTGATCGAAACGAGCAGACCGATGAAAACATCTGCCAAGTACCCTGACCAGATTTCCGTCAAAGCTGTGGAAGATGCTCTCCGGCACATGGCCGACTACGCTTATCTAGGTGATCATGCCCTCACCCAATTCAAGCTAGTGAGATCCAAGGTCGCCGTGGATGCTGTCACTCATCTCGATCTGGGCAAAGCAGCATACAACGTGCTTGCAGAAGCGATAGAAAAGCTGCGCCCTGACGACACAGTGTCCAGCGATCCACCTCCCCGCGAGTGGTACCCTTACTTGATACTACACGATGCCTACCTGGAAGATATTCCCAATCGCGATATCATGTCCCGCTTGTACATCTCCGAGGGGACTTTTAATCGCACTCGCCGCACGGCTTTGCGAGCGGTGGCGCGAGCGCTAGAGGAGATGGAAACTGCTTTGCATTGATTGAGTGATGGTGAGAACGTCATAACTGCTGTATAGCGAATCAGCAAGATCTGCGTCTACTTAGTGCGCAGAGTTCAACTCTGAACTCTGCGCACTTTTGGTTCCAAAGATTGAGACGCTTAACACAATCAGCAGATTGGCGCTTTTTGGCAGTTGTTTCTCTTGTTTTGGCAGGTCGAAACCAGCATAATGTACTCAGATCAAATAACTGCCGAGGGAGAACCGCTATGATCACGACAGTCTCAATTCGTTCCAAGCAACTAAAGACAGTGGGGAGAGGAGCTTTGGGTATTGCCCTTGTTTTGGCTCTCTGGCTGGCGAGGCGACCTCTATTTGAACTACTCGTTCTGCTCAAGGACAGAGATGCCGTGATTGTCTATCTTCAAGAGTACGGTGCATGGGGGCCAATGGTTCTCACAACGATCATCGTCCTACAAGTTCTGGTTGCCACGATTCCAGGACACGTCTTTATGATCGCTGGCGGATATGTCTATGGGTTCGTCTTTGCGTTCTTGATCACCCTCGTGAGCACAGTAGCGGCCAGCCAACTGGCTTTCGCATTGGCGCGTTCTTTCGGACGGCCGATTGTGTACCGTCTGGCTCCGCCCAAGTTGATTGATCATTGGGAGAAGGTTGCTGACCGGCAGGGGTTCGCATTCTTTCTGTTTGCCTTCATCCTGCCCATCTTTCCCAGTGATCTGATGAGCTACGTGGCTGGTTTGAGTTCGATCTCACCCAGACGCTTTCTGGCTGCCAATTTCCTCGGTCGTCTGCCGTGCGCAGCTCTGATGACGTTGATCGGCTCCCACGGTCTTGAATTACCTCTTCAGGCCTGGGTGCCCATAGTTCTAGTGTGTGCCAGTATGTTTTTGATCTGGCGATATTGCTCAGCAAAGCTTGATGAGCGCTATTTTCAGCAGTTGGGGGAGGTATAGATAAAATGAATGCTCAATACACGTTATTCACTGAAGTGAAACCATTTTGGCTCATGTGGGCTTCGGGGTGAAGGTGCTTGAAAGAAAGGGATAGATGGTATACAATGTCCTTGTGCATGAATCCTCCAAACTGCCACCCCAGGAGTAAAGCCCATGATGATCTTCCCAATTGACGAATTGTTGGATGAGCAGCGCTGTTATGATTTCTTGCTCAAAGTGCTGCATCCAGAAGGGTTACATTGCCGCAATGGTCATCCCTTGCCTTTGGATCAGGCTCCCCATGACCGACACCGAGACCCGATCTTTGACTACAGGTGTCGAGTATGCGGCAATGTGCACAATATCTTCACTGATACCATTTGGAGCGGAAGCCGCTACTCGTGTGTCACCATCGTCCTCATCATACGCGGCGTCGTCCAGGGAACACCGACAAAACACTTGGCCGAAGAACTGGGCATTGACCGCTCTCACTTGCTGAAACGGCGTCATGCGATTCAGGAGCTGGCCAAAGAGCATCTTCCCCGCTCGCCCCTGACCGATGCCGAGACGGAAGCGGATGAAATGTACCAGAATGCCGGAGAGAAAGGGTACAAACAGACGACCCGGACGACCCACCCCGCCGTCGGGCCAACAAACGCCCAGGGCTGGGAACTATGGAAAACGACCGCCCGCCGGTCTTGGGCGTGGTGGGACGCACATCCGACCAAATCCATCTCACCGTCTGTGACAACACACAGCAAACGACAATCCAGCCCCAGGTCGAGGCCGACACCGAACCAACAACGACGCTCTACACTGACGAGCATTCGGCCTACCAGCACATCGCTGAGACAGGCCGAGGTCATGCCACAGTCTGCCACTCACGGAAGGAGTGGGCCCGAGATGACGACGGCGATGGCATCCGCGAAGTCCATTGCAACACCATGGAAGGTATATGGACCGGCTTGCGCAACTTCTTACGACCCTTCCGTGGTGTCCATAAGAAATTTCTGGCTCTCTACGCGGCTATGTTCGAGTGGGCGCACAACCTCAAGCGAATCACGTTTGGCTTCCTCAGAAGTCTGATGGTGCCCAACTTCACCTTAAAGCCCACATGAGCCTCCTGGTTTACCTCCAGACAACTTGATGCTAGAGTCTCTGTTTGGGCAGCTTCGTTGCCATCAGCGCCGTGTCAGTGGCCGGAAATCCACACGTGAACTGCGAGACTTTGGGCAGTACCAGGTTCTGTTCCTAGCTGAAAGCGAGGAGGAGGTGCTAGCGCAGATCCGCCAGGTGTCTCTGGAGGAGTATCGCGAGAACCGGCGGCGGCTGGAGGAAGCTGAAGCGCCACGGCGCTTGCTCCACCGCTTGCATCGCGATCCGCTCCGTACAATGCGTGACCTGGTCGAGCAACACGCTGCGCGTCGAGCCGCTCTCACGTCGACCGCCGACGAGCCACCACCACAACCAGGTGACACCTAGTCAGTCAGGGCGGAAACCCGCCAGATGTAGCGATTTTCGACACCCTATCGCCATATTTTGGGGCATCTGCTTGCTGACAAACTGGCTGTACAACAGCCATCACTTACCTCTATACCACTACCCAAACTTTTTATCGTATTTACAGGAGGGGAACCTTTATTACACCCTGACATTGTTGAGTGTCTGAATTATGTCAAGGAAAAAGGATTGCATTGTAGCTTAGTGACCAACGGCTGGACCCTGGCTCAGCACGCCGTAGACATCGTAGGGAGCGGTTTGGATTTGTTGGCTGTTTCCATAGACGGTCCCGAGGAAGTTCACGACAGGATTCGAGGTCGAACAGGTGTTTACCGTAAAGCGTTGGAGGGCATCCAAGAAGTGACAAGGTTCAAGAAGCGTCCTCTGCTCTTCATTAACGCCTCCATTCAAACAGACAGCTACGCACACATAGATCAGTTGGTTGATGAGGCAATTGAAGCTGGAGTTGATGGTATGAATGTTCAAGTCCTCTGGACACGCCCACCGGACAGAGCTACCTTGCACAACCAGCTCTTCCCCGAATACCCGGTACGCGATGGGTGGGCCGACAGGTCTCTCCTCCAAGTTGATTTCGGGATACTAGACGATGTGCTAACAAGGGCGAGGAAAAAGGACTTTCTCGTAAATGTGTTCCCAGCTTTTTCGATTCAGCAGATGCGCACCTGGTACACCGACCCTATGCAGTTACTCAAGAACCATCGCTTAAAGTGCCCCTGGATGATGGCCAACGTCTTTCACGATGGAACAATGCGCATGTGCGATGATATCATCATGGGCAATCTAAAAGAGGAGGGCTTCTGGGAGATATGGAACGGTGAGAGGATGGCGAAATTCAGAGAGAAACTGAAGAGGAATAAGCATTTTCCAATCTGTGCCGGTTGTTGCAGTATGTATCGAGATCGTGCTATGTGATCGTCCTACTGGCATCAAGCCAGCAGAGTTCGTAGGAGAGGTGAAATTATGAAACCAGACCTATCCATTATTATCGTCTCATGGAATGTCCGACAGTTGCTCAGACACTGCCTGCTGTCGTTATATGACTCGATCGGGGACATTACATTTGAAGTCTTTGTCGTGGACAATGCTTCGAGTGACGGCAGCGTGGAAATGGTTCGTACTGAATTCGAGGATGTTGAATTGATAGCGAACCGTGAGAATGCAGGATTTGGACTGGCAAACAACCAAGCTCTGGAAAGGTGTCAAGGGAGATACGTTCTATTCCTCAATCCTGATACACTCGTCCCAGAAGGAAGTATTGAGGAGATGGTGAGGTTCCTCGACTATCACCCGAGCGTGGGCATGGTTGGACCAGAGCTTCCCGACGGCAGGGGCAGGCTTCTGTTCAACTGGAGCCGCCTCTCGCTCAGAGGTATTGCCGAGTTCATAGTGGAGAGTTTGGTTTCGATAGTGGGTCGAACACGCCCCGTAATCCTTTTCAACCAGCCCCGCGCCGTCAGGTGGCTGACGGGTGCTTGCTGGTTGGTCAGGCGGAATGCCATCAACAGCGCCGGTCTGTTTGACGAGAACTTATTCCTGTACGGTGAAGAGCCAGACTTTTGCTATAGACTCAGAAAAGCGAACTGGGAAATCTACTTCGTACGCAACGCGCGTATAATACATTACAAAGGTCAAAGCGTTAAGCAAGCTGGCAAAGCAATTCCCATATTTCTGAAGAGCTTTACATATGTGATGCAGAAGGTTGCCCGAGACAAGTGGGGTAGCAAACCACTACCACGCGTCAGCGGGGTGGAGCCACTAAACTGAGCTTTATCAGCGTCTCATCGTGAGTCCCGTAGTTGCTCATTGTTTCAATTTGTAGTACACTGGCAGCATAAATCATCATAACACCGTCGTAGCCCTTACCGCAGTCACAGTTTATCGAGGAGGGTAGCGTGAAAGATTGGCAGCCGACCTCCACCCGGGGAGCGATCTCACTGGTTGGTCGGCTGTGTTGTTTGTGTGAGATTATTAGATCAGGAAAGGAGGTTTCCAATGGCACAAGCAGGGATTCATAGTATAATCGGCATGGCCGTACGCAAATGGACACCAGATCGAAGTGGTTAATGCTGGGCATCGTCCTCGGTAACCCGCTGCCCGGCGCCGACAATCTGGCTGTAGCCGTCGCTACGCTCACCGGACGGTCCACCGAGGGGCTGCACCGTACCTTTACCCACAGCCTCTTCACCGTCGCCGCCGTCGTCATCGCTTTCTACGTCGTCGCCTGGGCCACCAAACGGCCTCGCTGGGGCAACCTGGGGTTGGGGTTGGGCATCGGCATATTGATGCACATCCTGCTCGACCTGCTGATCTGGTTCAACGGGGTCGAGATCCTGTGGCCCATCCCGTCGTGGGTCAACCTGTGGAGCAACGTCACCCCGCCCGAGTGGTGGAGCAGGCTGATGATGCCGGCCGAGTTTCTGTGTTTCGCTCTGTTCTTTGTCCTGCTCGACGCGACAGCACGCAGGCGCAGCACCGACGGTGGCTTCTTGCGCCCGCTGCGGGTGTGGACCGTGGTGCAGGGCGTGCTGTTCGTGGTCTTTACTGTGCTGGTCTACACGATGGAGAAGGGGTTTATGACTCCCTACGGGGCGCTCTACCTGCTGTCGCTGGGGCTGGCCTGTGGCGTGACGATCCGCATGCGAGAGACGGTCGAGGCGGTTGTCCAGTAGCTGAAGGGGCGCTCCCCCGCCGTCGAGTTGGGGTGCGAGCTGGCCCCCTCTCTGGCCCTCCTGTGCTTTGCAGTGGAGGGAATACAAGCGCAGGCAGGAGTGCGGCCTGCCGTGGCCTGACGAGGCCCAATGCGTGCAAGACCAGCCCACGGCCCCGCATTTTTCGCCTACCGGCACCTGCTGGGATGGAGGAAGCGAGGCTGCGGGCGACGTTCGTTTAGGGAATTCCAGAAAAACAATCGTCCCAAAGCCAGTTTCGCCAGCACGACGACCGAGGCATAAAGGCACTTCTGAGAAATTCCCTATGATTCACCCTGGCGTACGGGAGGACAACTCAATGGAAGAATTCGGGCACATCGGCAAATACAAAGTTCTCGAAGAGATCGGTCGGGGCAGCTTTGCCGTCGTCTACAGGGCGCGGGATACTGAGTTAGACCGGGTCGTCGCGCTCAAGGTGCTGCATCCCTACTTGACCGCGGACCCCAGTTTTGCGACCTTCTTCCACCAGGAGATGCGCGCCGCTGCCAGGCTGCAGCACCCCAACATAGCCACCGTATACGAGACGGGTGAGGCGGAAGGTCAGCTCCACACCACTCTCTACATCGCTATGGAGTACCTGCCTGGCCGCACGTTGCGAGCGTTGCTGGAGGCCGAGGGCGCGCTGTCGCTGGAGCGGGCGTTGCCCATCCTGAAGCAGATTGCCGAGGCGCTCGACCGCGCCCTCGCTCAGGGTGTGATCCACCGGGACGTCAGGCCCGGCAACGTGATGGTGGAAGAGACAGAGCGTGGCGTTCGGACAACGCTGATGGACTTTGGCCTGATGAAGGCGATGGAGCAAAGTGCAGCGCTCGCCTCCCAGGACAAGTTGCTGGGCTCACCGGAGTATGTGGCCCCCGAGCAGGCCGACCCACAGCGGGCCGCCGAGATTGGCCCCGCTGCCGACCGGTACGCCCTTGGCATAATAGCCTACCAGATGCTCACCGGGCGGGTACCCTTCCCCGGCAGCACCCCCGCCACGCTCGACGCGCACACGCACGAGCCGGTGCCGCCGCCGCGTTCCCTGCGGCCGGACCTAACCGAGCCGGTGGCCGCAGTGCTTGTGAAGATGCTGTCCAAAGCTCCTGCCGACCGTTTCGCCTCCGCCCGCGCTTTTGCCGTCCGGCTGCAGGAGGCCATGCTGGCTGAGAGCCAGATGCCGATGCGGGAGGCGCAACTCACACCTCTCTACAAGTGGTTGCAGGCCGCCGCCGCGGAGGAGGACTGGACCGAGGTGATGGCCCTGGGCAAACGAATGCAGGCGCTGGACGCGAGCTACCGGGACGTGTCGCAATGGGTGACCCAGGCACGCAAGCAACTGCGCCGCCCACAGCGCGGGCGGATGCTGGCCTGGGCCCTGGGTGGGCTGGCCGTGCCGGTACTGGTGGTGGGATTGGTGATAGCAATAGGAGGTTTGAGAGCCAGCTCTGCGCCCACGCCTATGCCTACATCATCCCCTACACCCACGGCCATACCGACGCGCACACCAACTCACATCCCTACCAAGACGCCAACCCGCACGCCAACCCCGACAGCCACAGCGACGCCTCAGCTCACCAGCACACCTACGCCCATACCGACGGACACACCGACGCCTATGCCGACGGCTGTGCCAGTAAAGCCGACTTTGCTCGAACCAACAGCAGGGACCACGATAGATAATGTTCCCGTCTTCAGGTGGCAGGGGAAGCTAAGACCTGGGCAATTCTTTGTAGTCCAGCTCCATCACCGGCCAAGCGGCCGGACTTTGGAAAGCGAACCGCTGACGACTAGTTGCTGGGCTAGTATACTGGCGGTTGAGCAGTCAGGCGAGTGGATATGGCAAGTACGAGTTGTACAAGGGAGCACCATACTGGCACAAAGTGAAGAATGGCATTTTTGGTTCGTTCCTTTCCACTCCTACCCATTACCAACGCCACGTCCTTGTGGTGAGTGAAGATACTGAAGGAATTCCAGAAAAATAATCGTAACTACTTCGACAATGTCACATTAGGCCCGTGATGGCTCAAACTCCATACTCAGGCTCGCGGTGGACGACAGTCCACCGCCCCAGACGCGGACTGTTGTCCGCTTGGAGCTTGCAGAAGGCAGTTTTATGTTAATGTGACATTGTCAAGCTACTCAGGCTCTTCCCAAGACAAGCACAACCTGCCGCGAGTACTCGCAGCGGATAGCACACGGATACACACAGATGAAACGGATTCTCACGGATTTTTTATTTTTATCTGTGTACATCCGTGTAATCTGTGTTGATCCGTGTCCCATTTGTGGCTGGCTGAGCAGTTACAAATAATCGTCCCAAAGCCAGTTTCGCCAGCTCGACGACCGAGGCATAAAGGGCACTTTTGGGGAATTCCCAAGCTTTTGGCAAAAAGCCAAACCAGAATTCTCAGAAGCAGTGAGAAAGGCTTCTGGGTTGAGGAAAAAACCAGAAATTGGCCCTCAATCAGCGTTTTCAGGCGCTGGCGGTCTGTTTAGTGCGCCGATGACCAAAAATGCCCTTGGGCAAGTAGTCGCAGACGGAGTCCTTTTTTCAGTCGCTCCGACAACGGGTACAACTTTGGAAAATTCGCCCGTGCCAGCAGTAGGCGCAGCCGTCCGGGTGTGGGCTTGGGATTGCGGTCCCAGAATCCGGTCGGCACTGCGGGCAACGTGGCAGCCAAGTAAGTCACGATTGCACCTGCCAACAGATTCAGTTCCGGTAGTCGTTGGCAACTCTCGGACGCAAACACGAATTGACGCGCACCGCCCAGCATCTGTTTGCCGGCTGCGGGGACCTATTCGACAGGCCAACGGTCCCGATACAATCCACGAAGCGCTCTGCCGCCGAGTCGCAGTGGACAAGCCAAGAGCCACGGTTGTCGAAAGCGCGGGTCGTAGATCGCTACCACGGTGAAAATTGGATTGTCAGGATGCACTTTGACATCGGGCAACAAAGTTGTCCCAGAACTCGGCCCGGAACTCGATGCCGTTTTCCGTCCAGGTTTCCACCCGGTCGGGAGGTGTTGCGGAGATGAGGTTGCCTTTTCTCCCCTTGCGTGCCAGTGGACGCGCCAGTTTGCCATACCTGGGGCGGCAACCTCGGCCCTTGTAAGACGGCAGGACGTTCTGACGAGCGGTAAAGTTCACTGCCAACCGCACGACTTAGCGCGGGAGATTCGCTCCTTGCAGTTCGTGGATCCTGAACCCAGCAATGCCGATTTGCAACGCCATGCAGCCCCTCGTTTCTTACTGTGCACTCTTCTCCTCCGGCGACTCCGCCTCCTCGCCCAGGGGCAAACTGATGTAAAACGTGCTCCCTCTGTCCAATTCGCTGTCCACCCACACCTTTCCGCCGTGCCGTTCGACGATGGACTTGACGATCGCCAACCCCAGGCCAGATCCTTGTATACCTGCTGTGTCGCGCCGCTTGATGCGGTAGAATTTCTCGAACAGGCGCACCTGGTCATCCGGGGCAATGCCGATACCGGTGTCGGTGACGCGGATCACTGCCTGCTGCTCGTTGGGCACCGATAACCCCACCGTCAAGGTGCCACCACTGGGGGTGTACTTGATAGCATTATCCGCCAGATTGGTGATCGCTTGGCGTAGCAAGGCTGCGTCGCCCGAAATCACTGCCGTGCCTCCGGCCGGTTCCAGGCGCAGGGTGAGACCCCTAGCAGTTGCCCGGGCCCGCATGCCGTCTATCGCTTCGACCAGGATTGCTCCCAGGTGACAGGGCTGACGCTCCAATCCCACGCCGGCTTCGATACGTCCCAAATCGAGCAAATTGTCAATCAGTTCACTCATCTGCCCAATGCCGTGCAGGATCTTCTCGACGTACTCGCTTTGCTTATCGTCCAGTTCACCCACCATTGGGAGCATGGTCGTATACCCCCGCATGAAAGTCAGCGGCGCGCGCAAGTCGTGCGAGACCGTTGCCACAAACTCGGACTTCATCTCGTCCAATTCCTTGAAGTGGGTGATATCGCGCATCACGGCCACGCGGCCGATCCGTTCACCGTCGGCACTCAAGATGGTCGAAACATTGGCGTACAACGTCCGGCCATCGGGCAGGGGAAGCTCCTCAGTCAATGCTTCCCTCTCAGACAAAGGCTCCTCAAAGACCTGCACCAAGGTGGATGCCAATTCTACCTCACTGACCCTCTGGCCCACGACCGCAGCGGCTGTGATGCCGAAAGCCTGTTCGGCTGCCGGATTGACCAGCAGGATGCGATCATCGCGGTCGGTGACCAGAACGGCGTCAGTGGTGCTGGTCAAGATTGCCGCCAGTCGCCGCCGCCCGCCTTCCGCGGCCTGGAACAGACGGGCATTCTCCACCAGCACGGCTGTCTGGCTGGCCAGCGTGGAGAGCAAGTCGATCTCTGAGGCTTCGAACTGACGAACCTCGTCATATCCTACCCACATCACCGCCGTCACCCGGTCTTTGGTGCGCACGGGCAGTGCGATGGCGGCCTTGATCGGCCCGCTCAGCGCCTCGGGCTCGGCGAGAGTCTTGGCCCGGGCCAGGTTCTCCACAACCAGGGGATGTTCCAAGCCCCTGGCCGCTGTAGCGAGCGCTCGATCAAGTGTTCCCAATCCCTCGCGTAGTTGCCCCCGCGCCATTACCATCTGCGGGTCACCGTCAACCGAAAGGAGGACGATGCGGGTCACTTGGGCATTAGTTGCCTTCAGCACCCCCTCAAGGATAAAAGGTACCCCCTGAGGTAACTCCAGCGTCGCCGAGACTGCCTGGCTGATCTGAAGCAACAACGAGAGATCCTCCAGGCGATCTTTCAAACGCACGCGCATGCCCTCGAATGCATTTCCCACACGTGCTACTTCGTCACTGCCAGGAACCTGTACCGGTTGTGTAAGGTCACCCTCGGCGATTCTGCCAGCCGCAGTGGCTAGTTGCTGGAGCGGCCGGGTCAACCAATTGGTGACCAGCGGGATGACGATCACCAACCCACCTCCCAGCAGGGCTTGGAGAAGAAGCAAGGGGGTGGCAACTTTGGTAGCTTGTTCCAGCACGACCTCGTAAGGAAGGCGGATCACGACCGCCCACGTATATCCTTCCACCGGCAAGTAGTAGACCAGTTGCCGCGTGTTGTCCCTGGGATTACGACTTTCATAGGCCCAACCTGGTGGCATAGAAGCGATACGAGGGCTGTCCTCGACCACGTGCCACTCAGCGAGGAGCATGTCGGGATCGGAATGGGCAACGATACGCTCGTTCGCATCCACTACAAACCCCTCCCCGCGATCCCGCGTCCACTGCAGACTCGCCAGTACCCGATTGAGCACGGGATTCACGTCCAGCCGAGTGCGTCCCAGCAACACCCCTAAACGCTCGCCGGTGCTTTCATTCTCCACCGGTACCAGGAATGAAAGAATGGCTTCGTCCCCTGATAAATGCGCATCGCTGATCTGCGTCGCTCCGCTCTCGAGCACGCGCTGCAAAAGTGTCTCTTCTTTCTCTGTCAGTTCCGGGCCCCCGCTTGGTGTCGGGGGGTATGCCGCAAGTAGCTGTCCATCCATGTCAAACAACTTTAACTGGTCGAAGAAAGCCACAGTTCGCAGGTTGCCGCGCAGGCGATCCTCAAGTGCAACCGGATCGCTTTGCCATAATCTTTCATCGTTGACAAACTCTGCCAGCAATCCCTGTGCAGTATGGATGAAGTAGGGGATATCCTCAGCCGCGCCGTTGGCATCCCGCGCCATCTCATCTACCGCTTCCTGAGTCGCCACACGAAGAGTCGTTGCTGTCACAGCGTAGACCAGCATAAAGGTCATGATCAGGATCAGAGGCACAACTAGGAAAAGCAACCTGCGATTCAGTGTGCGGATGTAAGGAGGGAACCGGTATGCCACGCGTACAGGGCGACTACGCGGAGAGAACAGGTAGATTGCCTGTACGACCGTCGCTGCTACGAAGCTTCCCAGCAACGCAGGGCCAAGATTAGCTCCCGTCAACGTCACAGCGTAATCAAGTCCTGCCAACCCCGAATCGGCCGTGTGAGCGAAAACCGATAGTAAGAACAGTGGGGATGCAAGCAGAATCGCCAGCGGACCCGCGACGAGAGGCAGGCGCACGATACGTGGCACTTGGCCTCGATAGTCCTGGCGTAGAAAGGAGCCAACCAGAAAGCCAAAGAGGGCGAAATAAAAGGGAGCGGTAATACCACCGATCATCATCCCGGCACGCAAGATACCGCCAACCAATCCCATCAGCAACGCTGGCCCTGCGCCCAACCAGGCACCAGCGACAACGACCGGTAGCGCCAGCAGCGACGCAAATGGCTCAGGACTTTCGGCAGGAATGTTAGGAGGTGATAGCAGGTCGGGTCGAGGGAAAGGTAGCCGCAACAAAGCTGCCAGAAAGGAGACCACCATCAGACCCAGAAGCAGGAGAAAACCACGCCAACCCAACCTCTTGAAATCTCGCCGAGCATACACGAGGAGCACAAACATCACCAGTACATAGAATACCAGAATAGGATATTCCCAGGTTTCACGTGGCAGGAAGGCCAACCCGGGCCAGGATACTTCAGGTTTCATAATGATACCCCTTTCCCAGATAGGGGGTGAGTTATTGTCTCTGAAATTATAGCACACCGTAGGAATAATTCAAACTTTGCCCATCCCCTCAATATGGGTATAATATGCCTGAGACACGGGCGGTTTCCTCTATCAAAGTCGGAAGCCCGGCCCGCTGCTGAAGCGCCTATCACGAACCTATGTCCACAGGTTCTAGCCAGGCCGAATAATAAACCCGTCAATAGGAGCGTAAACGTGGAAACTCAACAACTCGTCATCTTGATCTTGGGCTTCGTCCTGCTGAGCGTGCTCATGTTCTGGCCGCAGTGGCAGGCCCGGCGGCGGCGACAGAAGCAAATGGCCGAACTGCATGTGGGCGATGAGATCATGACTGTCGGTGGGATCATCGGCAAACTGACATACTTAAACACCGAGGAAAACCGCGCCCGCATCGAGATTACGCCCGAGGTGGAAATTCAGGTTGTGTTAGCCGCCATCAGCCGCCCGCTCACGTCCTCCTGATCCTGTGCGGTGGAAAACGTGCTTGATTCCTAGCCTGGTTTCACACCAGGAATTGATCTGATTGAAGGGCAAGGATACACGATGCAGTCCCGTGATTTCCGCCGGAACCTGAGGGCCCTGTGGCGTGATACTCGGGTGCTGGTAAGACGATTTCGCTTCTCCCTACTCGCCTTCGTTATACTCCTGTGTGTGGGCACCCTGACATTGCGCTTCTTCTACATATATCCCGACACCGGAGAGGGCCTCAGTTGGGTCCAGGCGCTGCACGCTACCTTCATGTTCATCTTTGCAGAGACCGTCCTCCCGTTCCCCAGAGTGCCGGGACTGCAAATCCTGTTCTTCGCCCTACCCCCCATCGGACTGGCCGTCGTCGCCGATGGTGTCCTGCGCTTCGGTGTGGCGTTATTCAACCGTCGCGAGCGAAAGGAGGCCTGGCAAGTGGCTATCGCTTCAACCTACCGTGACCATATCGTCGTCTGCGGCCTGGGGCGGACCGGCTACCGGGTCGTGAAAGTGTTACTTCGCCTGGGGGAAGACGTCGTCTGCATCGAACACAACGCCGAAGGCCCGTTCCTGGAGAAGACAGGCCAGATGAACGTACCGGTGTTGCTGGGCGACGCCCGGCAGCGGGAGATGCTGGAGAAGGCCCGCGTGCAAGAAGCGTCCGCCATCGTCATCTGCACCGAGGATGATCTGACGAGCCTGGACATCGCGCTCGACGCCAGGGAACTCAACCCCGGCATCAAGGTAGTGCTGCGCATGTTCGACGCGCAATTGGCCAAGAAAGTGCAGCGTGGGTTTGGCATCCACACTGCCTTCAGCACCTCAGCGCTGGCCGCCCCGGTTTTCGCCGCCGCCGCCACACGCGCCCAGATTGATTACTCGTTCTACGTGGACGACGTGCTGATGAATGTGGCGCGGGCCACGGTACAGTCGGGCTCGGCGCTGGAGGGCCGCACTATCGCCCAGGTAGAAAAGGAACTCGATCTCTCGATCATCCTGCACAAGGGGGTGGAGAGTCTCGATATGCACCCGGCCCCCGACGTCACGCTTCGCGCTGGCGATTGCCTGGTGGTTTTCGCCTCGCTGAGGGCTCTGACCCAACTGCACGAGATGAGCGGAGGACCGTGCCATACCTCTTGAGGGAAGACCAAGAAGAACACCCGCTGATCGCCGTGGTCGGCCCGTGCGCCTCGGGCAAAACGCGGCTCGTGCAGGCATTACGGGAGCGGGGATACAACGCCCGCGAGGTAGCCCAGAATTACTCTCACGTCCCCACAATGTGGCAGCGCATCATCTAACCCGATCTACTCGTGTACCTGGACGTTTCCTGGGAGGTCGCCTAGCAGCGCCGGCCCACCGACGCCGGAGCAGACCGGTGGGACGAACTGGCGCGGCGGCTGCGTCACGCCCGGCAGCACGCAGATTTCTATGTCAACACCGACGGGTTGACGCCGCAGGAAGTTCTTGAAAGGACACTGGCTTTCCTCTTTGATGTTGCAGGATTGGGACGCTGAAGGTATAATATAAGCACAAAAACTCGCCTGCTAGATACAGGCTCATATAAAGCGAGGCGGGCGTTGCAAGCGCCCGCTTCTGACTGAGAGTAAGAGAATGAATTGGATCAACGTGGTATTCTGGCTGGTCGGTACATTGGTCGTTGTGCTGGGACCCATCATTCTGATTCACGAACTGGGCCACTTCATCTTCGCCAAGTTGGCGGGGGTGCGGGTCGAGGAATTCGGGTTTGGATTTCCGCCCCGTCTGCTGAAGTTGTGGCGTGGCAAGGGTTATCTCGATATCGGTAGCACGCGCGTGATCATTCCGGCAGGCTTCAGGCTGCCTTCTGAGTTAAACGTAGGATTCTGGGTGGATGCCATCAGCCTGCGACAGGACGACGGCACTTACGTCCTGCGTCGCCTGCAATTGCTCAAGCCGACCGTGGATGACCTGACACTCAAGCGTGAGGGCGTGCATATGTGTGGCGAGTTGACCGCCCTGGAGCCCGGCACTCTGTACAGCCTTAACCTGTTGCCAATGGGTGCGTTCGTGAAAATGACCGGAGAGGAGGATCCTGCCGATCCGCGCAGCCTGGCGGCCCAACCCAAACGCTGGCGCGTGGCAGTGTTGGCAGCAGGGGCAGTGCTGAACATCATCGTCGCCATCATGCTGCTCACTGGTGCCTACGCCTCTGGCTTTCCAGAAAAATGGCAGGTTGAAATCACGCGTGTGGAACCGGGGAGTCCCGCCGAAGAGGCGGGGTTACGGTCTCACGACGTTGTCCTGACCGCTGACGGAGAGCGTATCGAGGAAGGGGCGGAGCATCTGCAGCGCATCGTCCGCGCCGCGCCGGAACAGACCATCGAGCTCACCGTCCTGCGCGAGGAGGAAACGCTAACCCTGATGGCGACGCCTCGGCGCACCCCCGAAGGCTACGGCTTATTGGGCATCGGGATAGCATCCTGGCCTGACCAGGGCGCAGTGCGACGCTACGGTATTCCCGAATCGCTGAGCGCCGGCATCACAGATATCGCCACAGCTATCGTGATGACCCTGCAGGTTCCGGCCCGGGTTGCTCAGGGCGACATCACTCCGGAAGAGGCGCGCCCGGCCAGTATGGTCGGCATCAGCGGAGTGCTGGCCTTTTCCCTCCAACAGAGCATCGAGTGGGGCTTGGCCTTCCCTGTGCTGCAGACCGCGTCGCTCATCAGCCTGGCCCTGGGTCTGACTAATCTGCTGCCTCTCCCCGCTCTCGACGGCGGGCGCATCCTCTTCGTGCTCATCGAGGCCGTGCGAGGTCACCGCGTCTCGCCCGAGCGCGAAGCGCTGGTTCACTTCGTGGGCATGGCGATCCTGCTCAGCGTGATGGTTTTCGTGATGTTTCAGGATGTCGTCAATCCGATCATTCCTTGGTCGTGGTTTAAATGAGATGAAACCTCCATTCGATACCTTGCTCGACGAGTTGCGCTCAAGCACAAAGATACCGACCCAGGCATCGTTGCACCACCTTTCGAACCTTGAGGCTGAAGACGCGGCGCGCGTGCGTGAGGTGTGGCCAGACTTGCCCGTCGAGTTGCGACGGCGGCTGGTCACCCGGCTGGGGGAGATGGCCGAGGCGGATTTCGAGGTGGACTTCGGCGCGGTTTTTCGCCTGGGACTAGGCGACGAGGACGCTGAGGTACGCACAACAGCGATAGAGGGATTGTGGGAGGACGAAGACGTGCGCCTGGTGCCGCTTTTGGCGGTAGCCTTGCGAGAAGACGAGGCTGTTACAGTGCGAGCGGCCGCAGCCAAGTCATTGGGCCTTTTCACGCTGCTAGGCGAACTTGAGAAGATCCGTCCCGGTCCACGTACCATGTGCTATGAGACACTATTGGCTGCATGTCGAGACACAGAAGAGCACATAGAGGTGCGGCGACGGGCGCTGGAGTCATTATCCTACGTCGGCCACGAGACCGTGGCCGAGTTGATCCGCGAGGCTTACGCTGCATCGGAGGAGAAGGAGCGCATCAGCGCCGTCTTCGCCATGGGGCGCAGCGGCGATACCCGCTGGGCCCGTCAGGTGCGGCAGGAGATCTTTAGTCCCAATCCCGAACTGCGCTACGAAGCCGCCTGGGCCTGCGGCGAACTGCAACTCTCCGAGGCCGTGCCCGAACTGGAGGAATTGGCCGACGATGCCGACGCTGAGGTACAACAAGCAGCCCTGTGGGCCTTGGGACAGATCGGGGGCGACGAGGCACGGCAGATCCTGGAACGCTACTGCCGCGCCCAAGATGAGGCCACGCGATCCGTGGCCGAAGCCGCCCTGGATCAGTTGGAGTTCATGCACGGGGAGTTAACGGATCTCTTCACCAGACTAATGAGAGAATCTGACCGGTGAGCGAATAGCGAGTGGCGAATGGCAAATTGCGAATGGCGAATGGCAAATTGCGCATGGCGAATGATCGCCGGCCTTATCCTGGTATTGGGCCTATTACTTGCTCCGTCCGCTGCCGCGTCCGATGGCATCACCGTGGTCGAGAGTAATGCCAGCCACAGTTTCGCCCAGCAGATCACATTCACACTGCAGGCCACCTCCGACGCCGAAATCACACAGGTCTACCTGTTCTTCCGCGCCACGGGTGACGAACGGACTGAGTATAAGAAATGGACCGTCGAGCCAGCCTGTGAGGTCAGCATCAGCCACGTGCACGACTTGTGCCTCTCTCCTTTGCCACCATTCGCCACAATCACCTACTGGTGGCGGATTGAAGACGCCGAGGGCAGGATTCTGACTACAGATGAAGAGCCCCAGCAGCTTGAGTACACGGACAATCGCTTCCGCTGGGAGCATCTCCCCGCCGGTGGCATCACCGTCCACTGGATCGAGGAGCACGGCGACCTGGCCTTTGGCCAGGCGGCGCTCGACATCGCTAGAGTCAGCCTGGAGGAAATCAACGCGGAACTGCGTGCCTCAGTGCCGGAGTCCATTGACATCTACATCTACGACGCGCAGCACAACCTCGACGCGGCGATGGTGCTTGCAGGACGAGAGTGGGTCAGCGGCCAGGCACATCCCGAACTGGGCGTGGTCGTTTTCACGACTCCGTTTGAGGAAGGCTACACATCGTGCATGAGACGCTACATCCCCCACGAGATCACCCACCTGCTGGTTTACCAGAAGGCCACGCCTGCCAGCTACAGGTACGTTCCTGAGTGGTTGGACGAAGGATTGGCCACGGCCAACGAACAGTGGCCGGACCCGGATTACGCTGTGTTGCTCGAACAGGCCCGCGCACAGGGCCAACTCCTTCCACTGGAGGACTTGTGTGTCCCTTTCCCACCCGCTCCACAAACCGCGTTTTTGGCCTACGCTCAGAGCGGCAGCGTGGTGCAGTTCATTCGCGGGCGGTACGGCGCTGCCGGGATACGCGCTCTGCTGGAGGTCTACGCCGACGGTGCCAGTTGCACGGGGGGTGTGCAGGAGGCTCTGGGCATAAGCCTTAGGGATCTAGAGACCGCCTGGCGGACTAGCCTGGAGGAGCATCAGAAGCCGCCGACCGCTGACGGTCGACAGGTTCCCTGGCCGGCCTGGGTTGAGCGGATCGGCGTCTGGGTGGGGCTATGGCTGTTGAGCTTACTCGTGGCCGTGCCGATGATCGGCGGGCTTCGTCGCCGCTAGAAGAGAGCATTCAGATGCGCAATATCCTTGTCTTCGATCTGGAAACCCAATACGCCGCCGACGAGGTTGGTGGTTGGGACCATATCCGCGACATGCGGCTGGCCGTCGCAGTGACGTACAACCCTGCCCAGGACGACACCTGGGTCTACGAAGAGGGCGATGTGGACAGGCTGATCGCCGACCTGCGGGCTGCTGAACTCGTGGTGGGCTACAATCTCTACCGCTTCGACTACGAGGTTCTGCGTGCCTACACGGACGATCCCCTCTCGGGCCTGCCGACGGTGGACATGCTGCGGGACCTGTACCAAACACTGGGCTGGCGACTCAAACTGGACAACGTGGCATCCGCGACGTTGGGGGAGACGAAGAGCGCCGACGGGTTGCAAGCCGTGCGTTGGTTCCGCCAGGGCCAACTGGATAAGGTCATCGCCTACTGCCGCCGTGACGTCGAGGTGACCTGGCGGGTCTACGACTTCGGCCAGCGCAACGGCTATGTCCAGTATCGCGACCGTCGTTGGCGCGTGCATAAGGTGCCGGTGCAATGGTAAGCGTCGACCGCTGCGGTCGGCCTGCGTTTGAGCCCGCTTATCTGGCACTGCTTCGCTCGGGCGAGTTGAAGCGGCGCGTGCAGGCCGCCTACGAGCGCTTGCACGCCTGCGACTTCTGCGGCCGGGTGTGCCGCGTAGATCGCTACCAAAAGCCGGGGACCTGCAAGACCGGTGTGCGGGCGGTGGTGGCCAGCTCTGGCCCTCACCTGGGAGAGGAGGACCCGCTGCGGGGCCACAGGGGCTCCGGCACCATCTTCTTCGCCTGGTGCAACCTGAACTGCCAGTTCTGCCAGAACTATGACATCAGCCAACTGGGTCACGGGCAGGAAGTCGAGCCGGAGGAAGTGGCTGAGATGATGCTCTCGCTCCAGGCGCGAGGATGCCACAATATCAACTTCGTGTCGCCCACCCACGTCGTGGCGCAGATTCTGGCCGCCGTCCTCATCGCCGCCGAGGCCGGGCTACGGCTGCCACTGGTCTGGAACACCGGCGGCTACGACTCCCTGGCGGCGCTGGCGTTGCTCGACGGCGTGGTGGACGTTTATATGCCGGATATGAAGTACGCAGACGAAGAGACTGCCCACAAGTGCTCAAAGGTCAAGAATTACCCGGCGGTCAATCAGGCCGCCGTCAAGGAGATGCACCGGCAGGTGGGCGACCTGGTGCTGGACGAGAACGGCATCGCGCTGCGGGGACTGCTCGTGCGCCACCTGGTGCTGCCCGAGGGACTGGCCGGGACGGACGAGATTGCCCGCTTCCTGGCAGAAGAGGTCTCACGCGATACTTACATCAACGTTATGGATCAGTACCGCCCATGCTACAAGGCTGCTGAATTGCCGCCGCTCGACCGTCCCATCGCGCGGGCAGAGTATGAGCGGGCGGTACAGCAGGGCCGTGAAGCCGGTCTGTACCGCTTCGACAAGCGGGAACCCCGTTTCCTCCGCATCCTATGGGGAGTGTGAAATATGGAGGAAGAACAAAAACCTGAGGCTCGTCTGCACGCCGTCGTTCATGGGCGCGTACAGGGGGTCAACTTCCGCTACTACACCGTCCGTACCGCGCAGCGTCTCGGTCTCACCGGCTGGGTGGCCAATCGCTGGGATGGCACAGTGGAGACCGCCGCCGAGGGCCGGCGCGAGGCGCTCGACGAGTTCCGGGCTTTCTTGCACCGCGGTCCCCCCTCCGCGATGGTGCAGCGGGTTGATGTTAAGTGGGAGTCCCCCACCGGTGAACTCGGACGCTTCGGGGTGCGGTATATATGAGAAATAACCCCGAGCGGCTGGCCTGGGTTGTTCTGTTAACGTCGTTCTTCATCTGTATTGGCTCAGCGGTCGCTGTACCTTTAGGAGTGCGTCATTACATTCTTCACGCCCGCGTGTCGCAGAATGTGACTCTAGAGGTGCAGCGAGGACCGTTGCGCGTCACGCTAGCCGGCCGGGGTGAACCGGTCGCCATTGACGAAGAGCGGGATGACATCCCCGAGCGCACAATCGTGGCTACAGACGCCACCGCCGGTCGGCTCGTGATGCAAGCTCCCCAGGCAGGTGACCCTGTCATCGCCACTGTCCAGCTTTACGACGACACGACGGCCGTACTTTCCTCGGCGCGCTCCCCGCGCTTCTCGGCCAGCCGCCTGCCCCACCAGGTCACGCTGGAGGTCGAGACTGGGCGGGTGCGCATCAGTGTCTCCAGCGACGACGGCAGGCCCACGGTCGTCGAGGTACGAACACCCTACGGAGCAGCCACGCTCGCGGAGGGGAGTTATGAGGTCAAGGTTAACGCGACGACGGAGGTCACGGTACGTTACGGACAGGCCGATGTGGCCAGGAACGATCTGGTCATGCGACTTGAGCCGGATAAGCGCGCTACCATAGATGACGAACAAATCATCGGCCCGCTGCCTGCTGCTCGCAACCTCATCGTCAACGGCGACTTTCAGGCTCCACTGGGGGACGGATGGACCAGTTATAACGAGCAGAAGGAGGAACCCCCGGGGAGTGTCAGCATTGTCACCGACGAGGGACGGGAGGTGGCCAATTTCTATCGCCGTGGAAGCAACTGGGCCGAAGTCGGCATCCGGCAGGAGATCAATTACGACGTGCGCGATTTTGCGTTCCTCGAACTGCGCCTGGCCGTGCGCATCGTCTACGAGGACATCACCGGTTATGAAGGCTGCGGCACCCTCAGTTCCGAGTGCCCCATCATCGTCCTCATAGACTACAAGGACATCCATGGCACCGACCGACAATGGCGTCACGGCTTCTACATCGGCGAACCTGCTCCCGACTGGCTGTTACATCCCTGGACGGAGCAGATACCGCCGGGAAGCTGGCAGACCTACGATTCGGGCAACTTAATGGAGGAACTGGCCGACATACCACCCGCCATCATCAAGCAACTGACTGTCTACGCCTCTGGTCACAGTTTCCACGCCATGGTGACGGAGATGGAGTTGTTGGCCCAGGAGTAATAGAGAGCAAACGAGTAGACAGGGGGCGTACCGCCTTGTCTACTCGTCTACTTGTGTACGCTGACCGCAGCGGTCAACGCATTCTTACAGCTTCCGCAATTTTTTCCTCAACTCCTGTGGATTGGCAGCCTCGATGGGGATGTACTCCACGCCGGCGTAATGTTCCTCGAAGAAGGCGTGTAAATCGCTGGGCCATGTCCCCGGGTTGACTGCGATCACCCGCCGCTTGTCCAGATCTCCGATGCCAGCGTCATCGGCGCTGCTCCCGATGGTATATCGCTGCTCGTCCCACGTCGCATCCACCACCGCCCGCGCCCAGGCTGCGTTGGCATCTGAGGGAAGCAACACGTAGGTCCGTTTGTACTGGTCACGAGGTAGCCCACGCTGCGGCTTGGCAGGCCGAATGGACTCAAACGCACCGCTCACCTTCACGTCATCAGCGGCGGAAAGCACGACCTCGTGTTCCCCAACCTCGTCTAGCGGAGAGGTAGTGTATGTCCACGTGTGCCAGTTTCCATCACGTCCGGCCTTAACCGCGCCCCGCACCAGCTCCGCCCCCGAAGGCTGACGGACCACCAGATTGACGCTGGTTAAAGCGGTCAATGAGCGAGCCTCGATGGTCACCGCTTCGCCGACCTTCGGACTGGCCGGACGCTGACTCAGCCACACCTCTGGCTTCTCTGGCTTTTCCTCCTCTTTTTCCTCTTCCTCCTCTCCGCCATCCACAACGACCAGCTCCGCATCGTCCCAGTAGGCATCACTGTGCTTAAAGGGCCACAAGGTTTTGCTGCGAAGAAATACCGTCACAGTGTCGGCCTGGGCCGTCGCTTCTACGGCTGGAGGTTGGGCATATTGGTTATAGATGTGTGCTCCACGACCCCACACCACCGTATCGGCAAACGGATTGGTGCCCCCGGTCGGATCAATCCCCAGAGAGAAGGTAAAGTTCCTCCAATCATCGTCGGAGGTTTCCCCCTCTAACTTGAAACCGGGGTCGTATCCTGCCCCCTCGCTCCATCTCGAGTCAGACGGGTGAGGAAATTTTTCGGGCTGATTTGGATCCTTGTGGTTACTCCAGGCATGCGCCCAGGCCCTCAGACGCAACTGGGTGCCTGGTGTGACCTGCACCTGCTGGAGAAATCCTGCGTCGTGCTTGCGGTGGAACGTAAACAAGAGCATTCCTTTCTCACCGCCGTGGGCTCGCCGGGCATCGTGATGTTTCCACGAATCACGCACCTCTGGCTGGGACCACACGCCTTCTTCGTGGCGGAACCAGGTCACCCAGCCCGGCGGGGTGAAGACGTTGCCCACCTCCTTCTCAAAGGGCGCTTCGCCCTCGGGGAAGACCAGGCAGTGATGGCTATTCTCATCTCCCCAATCGGCTTCGAAATCTCCATTCTTCAACAAGTTCCGTGACATTTGTCGTCTCCTTTCTCACTTGTACTGCTGCACGCAAAAGTACTCCATTCCTCTGGCGCAGGCTACTCAAAGCCCAGCCCGCGCTCTCGCAGGCTCACAAAGCGCTGCTGTCCAATAATCAGGTGATCCAGGACCTCGATGTCCAGCATGTTGCCGGCCTCAACTAACCGGCGGGTCACCTCCACGTCCTCAGGTGAGGGGGTGGGGTCCCCTGAGGGATGGTTGTGGGCGACGATAATGGCTGCACAGTTCCGTTTGACGGCGTCCCGGAACACCTCGCCCACTCGGATGTGCGAGGCATTGAGGCTTCCCACGTATACCGTCTCAGACCCTAGCAGCCGATTGCGTGTGTCCAGGTAGAGCACCCGGAAGTGTTCCTGCTCTAAATGGGACATCTCGGCCATCAGGAGTTGCGCCACGTCGGCCGGGGAACGCACGATGAAGCGATCCTCTGGAGCGGCGAGAAGCATACGACGTCCGATTTCCAGCGCCGCTTTGAGTTGGGCCGTCTTGGCCTTCCCCAGCCCCTTCTCGGCCTCCAGTTCAGCGAAACTGGCCCGGGCCAGGCCCGGCAACCCGCCATAGCGGGAAAGGAGCCGCGTGGCCATGGCCAGGACGTTCTCGCCACCCACGCCAGTGCGCAGGATGATGGCCAGCAGTTCCGTCGTCGAAAGCGCCCCCTCGCCTGCGCGGGCCAGCCGCTCGCGTGGGCGCTCATCAACAGGCAAATCCTTGATCATAGGCCGGCACTCGGCCTGTGTTTCGTCTCCCGCCACGTTACTACTATACTATAACTCATACAAGATTGTCAAATAGTCCGGGTGTCCTCACGTCAGTCGCCCACGAACACTTGCCCCTACACCAGCCGATGGTATAATACGCCCCACTTGCGCGAATATCAGCCCGAAAGAGGAGCATGCCATCAATGGAGGAAATTCTGGAGAGAGTCCCCTTCTACCTGACTATTCTATCCACCGTATGTGGAGGAGTGATCATTGCGCTACTGGGTGGGATGACAATCTGGACGTTTCGCGACATTCGCGCTCGTTCCCGAGACTTTTTGGCCCAGATATTGGCCACGTTATTGGTGATCGTACTGCCCATCGTCGGGCTGGTGGTGTACTTGATGTTGCGCCCACGAGAGACGCTGGCGGATGCTTACGAACGTTCCCTGGAACAAGAGGCGCTGCTACAGGCCATAGAAGAGCCGGAGATTTGCCCTGGGTGTGGGCAGCGGGTCAAGAGTGACTACTTGCACTGTCCGACCTGTCACACCCGGCTCAAGACAGCTTGCCCCGCGTGTAGTCGCCCCCTTCATCTGCGCTGGTCTCTCTGTCCCTACTGCGGCGTGAGCGTCACGCCACAGGCTCTTGAGCCCGTGCCCATCAGTGACTCCGAGCAAAGCGACGATTAAATGTAAAGTGAACGTAGGGAAAGCCCCCGGTCAATCCGCTGCGAGTACTCGCGGCAGGGCCGGGGTCTTTGTGATTACGTCTCCTCACTCTCGCCCACCACGTGTACTTTCAGCATATTGGTCTCCCCTCCGCTGCCGAAAGGAATGCCCGCCGTCAGCACCACCGGGTCTCCCCAGGCCACCAAGCCCTTCTCACTCGCTGCCTGTACCATCACCTCCACCATCTTGTCCGTGGTTTTGAACTCCGCCACCTGCACGGGCTCCACGCCCCATACGAGTGCCAATCGGGACAGGGTCGCCCGGCTGGGAGTCACGGCCACGACAGGGACGGACGGACGGTGACGCGCCACCATGCGTGCCGTCGTACCGGACATCGTCGCGGTGATGATCGCCTTGGCTCCCACCTCACTGGCGATCTCAACCGCAGCACAACTGATGGCCTCTGTGATCGTTTCGTGGCTGTGAGACTCGTCGTGCAGCAGACGACCATAGGGCAAGTGAGCCTCTGCGTTGGCACAGATCACCGCCATCGTCTCCGTGGCTTCAATTGGGTACTGCCCCACCGCCGTCTCGCCGGAAAGCATCACTGCGTCTGTGCCATCCAGGATGGCGTTGGCGACGTCCGATGCCTCCGCCCGCGTCGGGCGCGGATGCTCCATCATCGTCTGGAGCATCTGCGTGGCAGTGATGACCGGCTTGCCAGCCTGGTTGCAGGCGCGAATGATGCGTTTTTGGTGAAACGGCACTTCCTCGGCGGGTGTCTCCACCCCCAGGTCGCCTCGGGCGACCATGATGCCATCGGCCTCGGCCAGTATATCGTCGAAGACCAACAATGCCTCGGGCTTTTCAATCTTGGCAATGATCACCACGTCGGCCCCTTGACCCCTTAGGTACTGTCGCAGTTCGCGCACATCGGCTGCGCGACGGACGAAGGAGAGCGCGAAGAAATCCACCTCCTGCTCCAACGCGAACCTGGCATCCTCCCGGTCCTTGGGTGTCAAAGAAGAAAAGCGGAGCGTGGCCCCAGGTACGTTGATCCCCTTACGAGAGGTGAGCTGACCACCTGTGACCACTCGACACTTTGGGCGGCCTTCACCAGTCTGCACGACGACCAACTCCAGGCGTCCGTCATCCAGCAGCACGGTCTGACCAGTACGCAGGTCGCGCAGCAACTCCGGGTGGGGCACAGGTATCCCATCTATTGCCCCTGGCTGGGGACGTGCCGTCAACGTCACCACGTCCCCTTTGCGCAGCTCGACCATCCCGCCCTCGATCTGGCCTACGCGCAGCTTGGGCCCCTGCAGATCGGCCATCACGGCCACCAGCCGGCCTTCTCGTTCTGCAATCCGCCGCAGGGTGGCAATAGACTGGGCATGGGTGGCCTGGTCACTGTGGGAGAAGTTGATACGCGCCACACCCATCCCAGCCCGGATGAGACCGCGCATCACCTCAGGCGAACTCGAGGCTGGCCCGATCGTGCACACAATTCTGGTACGCGGCATCTCACTCCAAGCCCACACCAAATCACGCTGCGCCAGAGCGCGCCTGACCTACGGCCCGGTCAGGGTCAACTCATATTCACCCACATCGTCGTCGCTGTAGCCCCGGGTGATGATGCGGTAAGTGCCGCTCAGCGGCAACTCGAATTCGAGGATTTCGGCGTTGGAGTCTCCGCCGCCGTCATCGTCTTCCTCCACCCGCACACCGTCGGGTGCGAAGAGCTCCAGATAAGTGTCCAGTTCCTCATCTGTGGCCATTATAGAGATAGTGACAACGTCCCCCTCTTCGCCCTCGAACAGCCAGTGATGGCGCTTGCCAGGTTCCAGGGTAGCACTCACCACATCACCATAAACGAGGATGCCCTCAACCATCATCTCCGTCTGCTCCAGCACGAGTTCATACCTCCCGGCCATACCAGAGGCACTGCTAGCGACGATGGTGTAGGTACCATCAGCGGGCAGTTGGTAGTACTCAATCAGAGCATCGAACTCCTCGCCGCTGTCATCGTCGTCGGTGAGCAAGACGTCATCGGGGCTGTACAACTCCAGGTAGCAGTCCTGCAGTTCGTCTACTTCGTTCATGGCGATGGTGACCACGTCTCCCTCCTCGCCATAGAACGCCCATTCGTGCCGGTTCCCTCCGACCAGCGTCCCCTCCACAGTCTCGCCGTACCTGATCTCGCCGCCACCGGAAGGCTTCTCGGAGATCTCCAGACCGAGGTGGTAATCGCCTTGGCCCTCGTAGGGCAAAACGTGGATGTAGTATGTGCCGGAGGTAGCCACGCGGAAGTCCGCGATGAGTGCATTCATATTCCCGCCACTGTCATCATCTTCGGCAAGCAGAACCTCATCCTCGTCATAGAGTTCCAGATAGGTATCCAAAGCATCAGAGTCAACGGCATCCAGCCGGATGGTGACGTACTCGCCCTCCTGCGCATCAAAGTGCCACACATCCCTGCTGCCAAGGGGCAATGTCCCCTGCACCGTCTCTCCTGGATAGATCGGGCCTTTTTCCACAGGTTCCGGTATCTCTGGCGGGAAGAACTCCAGGTTGGCGAACATGTCCTGGAAGGTTGGTCCGTAGGAGGCCCAGTCGTCTTCTGGCGAACCCCCAAGTCCCACTCCTGCCACTTTGTCGCCTACGGCAGCGATCAGGTAGCCGTGGACATTCACCTCGGACCACGAGTCCACCCAGCTCACCTCCACACCCACACCTTTCGTTTCACCGAACATCCACGTCTCGATCTCGCCCTCCTCGTACTCATCTTCACCGCGCACATCATCCAGCACGCTGTCGAGGAGATCCTGAGCCGTTGCCGTCGTCCCGAACTCGTATTCGATGTCTTCGGGGGTACCAGCAAGGATGATGAAAATTGGTGTTTCCGAGGGATCGCTGCTCTCCAGCGCTCCCTCGCTCTCGGCGAAGAAGGTATCACCAGCCTCAGACTCATACACCCAATCCGTCGGGTAGAAGATACTGAAACCCGCCAGTGAGTTGGTGTATAAGCTCATCCCTGCCGGTGTCTCGGGGGTGGGGGTTGGCTCAGGGGTTGGCGTAGCCTCAGGTGTGGGTGTATCGGTCGGTGGCGAGGGGGTAGCAGTCGGCGGCTGTGGCATGAGTGGGCAAACGCTGCATCCCAGACCCACTAAGAGCAACGTCAACCCTGCCACTCCGATCAGCCACAAGCTTCGTTTGCCAGTCATTCGAGTCTCCTTTCTTGTTTGTCCATAGGCATTGCGACCATTTAGCACAGCAGATTGTTGAAAGCTCCCATACCCGCGTAGACAGCCTGTTCGCCCAACTCCTGCTCAACGCGCAGCAATTGGTTGTACTTGGCGACGCGGTCGGAGCGGCAGGGTGCGCCAGTCTTGATCTGGCCGGTGTTCAGCGCCACCGCCAGGTCGGCGATGGTCGAGTCCTCCGTCTCACCCGAACGGTGGGAAACGACCACCGTCCAACCGGCACGCTGCGCCAGCTGTACGGCAGCGATCGCTTCCGTGAGCGTCCCGATCTGGTTCACCTTGCACAAGAGCGAATTGCAGGCCTGTAGGTCAATCGCCTTCTGCACCCGCGCCACGTTGGTCACCAGCAGGTCATCCCCCACGATCTGAATCTTATCGCCCAGGCGCTCCATCATCAACACCCAACTGTCCCAGTCGTCCTCGGCCAGCCCATCCTCAATGCTGATGATAGGATACTTGGCCACCCAATCGGCATAGAACTCGACCATCTCCGCGCCGGTGAGCGTGCGGCCCTCTCTCTTGAGGACGTACTTTCCATCCTCGAAGAACTCGCTGGCGGCGGGGTCGAGCGCGATGCGGATCTGCTCGCCAGGTTCGTAGCCAGCCTTCTCGACACCCTCCAGGATGACTTTGATGGCCTCCTCGTTCGCCTTGAGGCTGGGCGCGAAGCCCCCCTCGTCCCCGACGCCGGTAGAGTATCCCTTGGCCTTGAGGACCGCCTTGAGCGCGTGGTAGACCTCGCTGCCCCAGCGCAACGCCTCGGCGAAAGTCGGCGCGCCCACAGGCATGATCATAAACTCTTGCAGGTCGGGGCCGTCCATCGCGTGCTTGCCGCCGTTGAGGATGTTCATCATCGGCACGGGCAGCACGTGGGCGTACACGCCGCCTATGTGGCGATACAGTGGCATTTGGAGCGCGTTGGCCGCCGCGTGGGCCACGGCCAGCGAGACGCCCAGGATAGCGTTGGCCCCCAGTTTCTCCTTGTTGGGCGTGCCATCCAGTTCCAGCAACCGCGCGTCAATCCCAGCCTGGTCTGCGGCGTCCCAGCCGAACAATTCATCGGCGATAACGTCGTTGACGTTGGCGACCGCCTGCAGCACGCCCTTGCCGTTGTAACGCCCCTTATCGCCGTCGCGCAATTCCAGCACCGCGTGGACACCGGTGGAGACCCCGGAAGGGACAGCAGCCCGCCCCCAGGCCCCTCCCAGCAGGGCCACTTCCACCTCGATGGTGGGGTTGCCCCGCGAATCCAGAATTTCACGGGCGGCAATGACATCAATTTCTGTTTCGATCATCATTCCTCCTTCGGCCGCATATCCTAGTTAGGCTACGCGATCAATGTGGCCTGCCCTCTGTGTCAGAATCGTCGTGCGGCTCGAAATCCTTAGCGCACCGGAAACCCACGTTGAAATCCACCCAACTGAGCGGAAGCGCGTTCCGGTAGTACACCCTGTTGCAGGACGGACCCGAGTGCCAGCCACCCCCGCGGATCACCCGGAACCTACCAGACTCAGGCCCCCGCGGATTCGCCGAAGGACTTGACGAGTAGTAGTCCGGATCGTAGACGTCCCAGACCCACTCGACAACGTTTCCCTGCATGTCGTGAAGACCAAAGCCATTTGGCGGATAGCTGCCAACCGCGACCGGGCCGCCCTTGCCCGACTGGTTACAGTTCCCGTCGGATGGACTAAGCGTTTCACCGTTAGGGTAGCTCATGCCCTCCAGCCCACCCCTGGCCGCATACTCCCACTCGGCCTCGGTCGGGAGTCTCTTGCCACACCACTCTGCATACACGGTAGCATCGAGCCAGCTCACCCAAACCACCGGGTGGTTCGGGTAACCAGGCCCACACCGAAAACCCTCCATGCCCCAGAAGTCTGGTAGCCGGTGTCCCGTTGCTTCGCAGAACCTCAAGTACTGCGCGTTAGTTACCTCATACTTGTCCATGTAGAAGGAGTCAATGTATACCTTGTGAACGGGGCTGTGATCTCCCTCTGAATCCGCACCCATAAGGAACTCACCGCCAGGAAACAAAACGAGTTCTCCAGCAACGTTGGTCATTGTCATTTGATTTGATCCTTATCTGAAGCACCTCACCTACGCCAATCCCATCCCTTTATACAGTCGCTCGAAATCAAAGTGCTCGGCCAGCAGCGCCTCGAACTGCTCCAGCTTGGCCGCCTGGCCCAACCGTGTCTTGCCGAACACCCGCTCGATGGCCTCCACCGTCTCCATCGTATTCCCACGCACCAGCAGCACCGGCACACCGATCTCCTCAGCCCGGCGCAACACCTCTGGCACAGGCCGCAGATGGCCCGTCAGAACCAGGCAGTTGGTCGCTGTCTCCAACGCCACCAGTTGCATGTCGGTCCGATCGCCGCCGGTGATCACCGCCTTGGTCCCAGGTACGCGTCGTATGCGCGGTAGCGCCCGCTCCACACTCATCGCCCCGACCAACAGATGCTCGATCAGTTTATCCCTCTTCCCTGGCAAGGCCAGGAACTCGCCTTTCAACACGTCGGCCAGTTCTCCGACGCTGATGGCCTGGAGTTGTTCCCGAAGGGGAAGGACTCCCAGCACAGGGATACCCCGCTCTTCCAGGCAGGGGCGAGCCACCTGCGTCGCGAACTCCTGTGCTCGATCCGGCACAGCGTTGATGAGCACGCCCAGCAATCGCTCACCCAGCCGCAGATGAGCCACCAGGCAATCGTCCACCAGAGTCATCTCGTTGTGGAAACGGACGACGGACAGGACTGTTACGTCCAAGGCGTCCGCCACCGCAGCGGGACCCAGGCCGACGCTGAATCCCTCCCGCAGGGAGGCTCCACCCTCCAGCAGGACGACGTCCTTGCCAGGACTAATTCGCTGGTAAGCAGCCTGCACCTCCGACATGAGATCGCGGTCGGAGAAACCGCAGAGTGTATCCCGCAGGAGCGAGGGGGTGAGTAAGACGCCCACCAGGTCCTCTGCGGAATCTTCCAGTCCCAGTGTTCTTCGCACAAAATCGGCATCATCGTCTGGAGCTCGCCCAGGTAACGGCCCCCACAGCTGGGTGGAGAGGGGCTTGAAATAGCCGACCCGATGTTCCTCTCTCTGCAACCGCCGCGCCAGCGCCAGACAGACGGCGGTCTTGCCTCCGAAGGTGTGCATGGAAGTCACGTACAATGATTTCATCGTTTCCTCCTACCGCAGCACAAGTCGCATATCAATCGCCATCGCCCCATGTCCCTCTTCGAAAACCATCAGTGGGTTGATGTCCAGTTCCACGATCTCGGGGAAATCGGTCACCAATTGGCTGATCCGCAGCAGCGCGTCCACCATTGCCTCGTGGTCGGCCGGGGGCTCGCCGCGGATGCCCTCCAACAGAGGGTAGGAGCGAATCTCGCGGATCATCTCCTCTGCCTCCTGGCGGCCGAAGGGGGCCACGCGGAAAACAACGTCCTTCAGCGCCTCCACATAGATGCCGCCCAGACCGAAGGCGACCAACGGCCCAAACTGCGGGTCGCGGCTCATCCCCACCAACACCTCTCGACCGCCTGGCACCATCTGCTGCACCAGGCAGCCCCATAAGCGCGCGCCCGGGACGTAGCGTCCGGCTCTGTAGACGATGAGGTCGAACGCATCTCGCACATCGTCGGGCGAGCCAAGGTTCAACCTGACGCCGCCTACGTCGGTCTTGTGCAAAATGTCGGGCGAGGCGATCTTGAGCACAACCGGATAGCCAATCTCCTCCGCAATCTCGACTGCTTCCTCGGGCGTCCTGGCCAGGCGCGACTCAGGAACGGGAAAGCCGTAGGCCTTCAGCACCTCCCGCGCTTCGGCGTCACCGATGGAGACGCGCCCCTCCGCCCGCACGCGGTCGAACAACTCCCGCACAGGTGACGTGCGGACGGTGCAAGGCTGCACCTCGAAGATAGGTCGCTCCCGCTCGCGCCGATACGCGTCCATCGCCGCCAGTGCCATCGCCGCCCGCTCGGGGAAGGGATAGTTGGGAACGCCATGGCGGTCGAGTATCGCTACCCCTGTTTCCATGCTCGCCTCGCCGATGAAGCAACCCAGCAGCGGGTTGTCAGTCTCAGCCGCCAGCCGCCCCACCGCCTCGGCCGTGGCCTCGATATCAATCACCGCCTGGGGCACAGCGATGACGATGACGCTGTCCACCCCCCTGTCGGCCAGGAGAACCTGCAACGCCTGCTCATATCGTTCGGCTGAGGCATCCCCCAGAATGTCTACCGGGTTGGCTACGCTGGCCTCGCCGGGCAGAAAGCCTTCCAGCGCCGCCGTCGTTTCTCGGTTCAGCCGCGCCAACTCCAGACCGGCCCGCTCCAGCGCGTCGGTAGCCAGGATGCCAGGGCCACCGGCGTTGGTCAGGATAGCCACGCGCGGGCCTCGCGGCAGAGGCTGGTAGGCAAAGGCACGGGCATAGTCGAGGAGCGCCTCCAGCGAGGGGGCACGGATAACGCCCGCCTGCCGAAAGGCCGCCATGTAGGCCGCCTCGGAGCCTGCCAGGCTGCCCGTGTGCGACGATACCGCCCGCGAACCCGACCTGGTTACACCACCCTTGATCGCCACCACCGGTTTGTGGCGCGTGACCTCCCGTGCCACCTGGATGAACTTTTGTCCATCGGGCAACCCTTCGATGTAGATGAGAATCACCCGCGAGGCCGGGTCGTCACCCCACGCCTCCAGTAGATCAGTCTCGCTCACGTCTGCCTTGTTGCCCAGGCTGACGAACTTGGAGAAGCCGATGCGGCCGGCCAGCGCCAGGTCGAGCACCGCCACGCCCAGCGCGCCCGACTGGGACATAAAGGCGATGGGGCCCGCAGGAGGCATACCAGCGGCGAACGTAGCGTTAAGTGGGGTATTGGTGTCAATCACGCCCAGGCAATTGGGGCCGATGAGGCGCAGGTTGTATTTGCGGGCCGTCTCAATCAGCTCCATTTCCCGCTCCAGCCCCTCACGCCCGGCCTCGCGGAATCCGGCGCTGATGACCACGACGGCTGGAATCCCTTTCTGCCCGCACTGCTCCAGCACAGCCGGCACGAAGGGGTAGGGTATAACGATCACCGCCAGGTCTACCGGATCGGGAATGTCCAGCACAGAAGGGTAGGCTTTCAAGCCCAGAATCTCGTCAGCCTTGGGATTGACCGGGTAGAGGCAGCCCGAATAGCCCCCCTCTTTGAGATTGGCCAACACGGCGTAGCCTAACTTCTCGGGAGCGCGGGAGGCGCCGATGAGGGCAACCGATTGGGGACGGAAAAAGGCGTCTAGCATGGGTTTTTCACAACTTTAGGCGGGGCGTGTTGTGTCTTGGCTAATACCAATGGTACACGAAAAAGCAAGGTTTGGCAAGCATCGGCGGATAGGCCCGCCGACAGCACGCTGTCCGGCGAAGGGGCGGGTTTCGGCCACAATCTCGGCGGCACGGGCCAGGTCCACGTTGTCTTGATGCGCCCGCAGGTCGGCCAGTTGCCCGGCGGCGACCAGGCCGGCCCGGTGTTGCGCGGCGGCCAGCGCGACCCACACGCGGCGATGGAGTCGCCGCTTGTGCTCCTCGCTCCAGATAGCCCGCATCTCGTCGAAGCCGTAGCGCCAGGTGAAGGGGGAGAGGTAGGTTTCGTGAGTGAATTGGGTTCTTGGTTTCATTGGTTGCCTCTCTGAGATTGGAGATTTGTATTTCCAGGGTCATTGTACCGCAGTTTGGGGCAGAGGGGAAGTTTTGTCATGCGGCACATTCGGACGTATAATCAGGCCAGTGCTGCGCTCGGGCCGGTCTCCGACTGAGCCCGTGGAGGGCAGCAGGTGGCGCGGTCGGGAGACCGGCCACAGCAGGGGGAGACCGACCACAGCATGAGAGGAGAAAAGCATATGGCCGATTATCGCATTCACGAGCATCCAATCCTCCCGGTCGAGGAGCGACCGGCGTTCGAGTTCACCTGGCAGGACCAGGCGATGCAGGCCCGCGAGGGAGAGACCATCGGCTCGGCCCTTTTCGCCAATGGGGTGCGCATCTTCGGCCACCATCATAAGGACGGCGCACCCCAGGGCATCTTCTGCGCCAACGGCCAGTGCGCCCAGTGCCTGGTGATGGCCGATGGCCTGCCCGTCAAGGCCTGCATGACGCCCGTGCGGCCGGGGATGCTTGTCATGCCGCTGGACGGGAAGCCAGCCCTGCCCGATGTCCAGACCGTGCCCCAGATGCGGACCGTCCAGACCGTCGAAGTGGAGTGCCTGATCGTCGGCGGCGGGCCGGCGGGCCTCTCGGCGGCGGTCGAACTCGGCAGGGCCGGCGTGCGCACGCTCGTCGTGGACGACAAGCACCGGCTGGGCGGCAAGCTGGTGCTCCAGACCCACAAGTTCTTCGGCTCCATTGACGCCTGCTACGCCGGGACGCGGGGCATTGACATCGCCACGATACTGGAGCAGGAGGTGCGCCAGTTCGAGAACGTCCAGGTGTGGCTCAACACCACCGCGCTGGCCGTCTTCTCCGATCGCAAGGTGGGGGTTCTGCGGGAGGGGCGGTACGTCGCCGTCCAGCCCCACGTCCTGCTGGTGACCACCGGCGCGCGGGAGAAGTCGCTGGCCTTCAAGGGGAACACACTGCCAGGCGTCTATGGGGCGGGGGCCTTTCAGACACTGGTCAATCGCGATCTGGTAAGACCAACCGAGCAGTTGTTCATCGTCGGCGGGGGGAACGTGGGCCTCATCGCGGGCTACCACGCTCTCCAGGCCGGCATAGACGTCGTCGGCCTGTGCGAGGCGCTGCCAGAGTGCTCTGGCTACAAGGTGCACAAGGACAAGCTGGCTCGCCTGGGCGTCCCCATCTATATTTCCCACACTGTTCTCAACACGGACGGGGAGCAGGAGGTGGAGTCGGTGACCATCGCCCAGATTGACGAGAACTGGCGGCCCATCCCCAGCACGGAGAAGACCTTTGCCTGCGACACGGTGCTGATCGCGGTCGGACTGGACCCGGTGGACGAGTTCGTCCACAAGGCACGGGAGTTTGGCCTGCCCGTCTACGCGGCGGGGGATGCAGAGGAAATCGCCGAGGCTTCGGCGGCGATGTTCACCGGCCGCATCCGGGGGCTGGAGATCGCCAAAGCCCTGGGACGAGACGTGGGAGAGGTACCGCCGGAGTGGCATCGCACCGCCGAGGTGCTCAAATCCCGCCCCGGCGCGGTCGTCACCGAGGACATCCTGGAAGCAGAGGAGGGGGTCTTCCCCGTGCTCCACTGCGCCCAGGAGATTCCCTGCAACCCCTGCATCTCCGTCTGCCCCCAGGAGTGCATCGTGATGGAGGGAGCGGATGGCGGACCATCCGGCGATGGCGGACAATCCGACGACATCCAGGCGCTGCCGGAGTACGTGGGGGAGGGCTGCACCGGCTGCGAGCAATGCGTCGCCGTATGCCCGGGGCTGGCCATCACGTTGGTGGACTACCGGAAGGACCCCGAGCACCCGACAGTGACGATCCCCTACGAGTTCCCGCCCGAGACCATCCGCGAGGGGGACGTGGTAACGGTGCTCGATACGGAGGGGGCGATACTGGGCAACGTGGAGGTGGTGAAGGTACGGGCGCCCAAGTTCGCCGACCGGGCGCTGCTGGTGCGGGTGCGGGCTTCTCGGGGGATCGCCAAGCGCATCGCCGGTATCCTCGTGCAAGAGCTGGCGGTGACGGAGCCGCTGGAGCGGTACGTGGAGCGCGTCGCCGACGACGAGGTCTTATGCCGCTGCGAGCGGGTGATGGCGGGGGAGATCCGCGCGCTCATCCGGGCTGGCATCCGGGACATGAACCACGTCAAGGCAGTGACGCGGGCCGGGATGGGGGCCTGCGGCGGCAAGACGTGCACTAACCTGATCAAGCGGTTGTTCCACGAGGAAGGGGTCCCGCTGGAGCAGGTGACCGAAAACACCCGGCGGCCGCTGTTTGTGGAGGTACCGCTGGGAGCCTTTGCCGGCGTCGTCACCGGGGAGGGACCGGCTGAGGAAGCCCCGGTGGTGCACGCGACGGATGTGCACGAAGGGGGGATGTGATGACCACTCAGGTCTACGACACCATTATCATCGGCGCAGGAAGCGTTGGCCTGCCGGCTGCCTTTTTCCTGGCCCAGGCCGGGCTCAAGCCCCTGGTCATTGACCAGTTCGCCAGCCCGGGCCAGGGCTCCAACAAGGCCGCCATCGGCGGCATCCGTGCCACCCACTCTGCCCCCTCCAAGATCCACCTCTGCCTCAGGTCCATCGAGATCTTCTCCACCTGGCAGGAGACCCACGGCGACAATATCGAGTGGCACCAGGGAGGCTACTCCTTCGTCGCCTACCGGGAACGGGATGAGCACATCCTGAAGGACCTGCTGAAGATTCAGCAGGCATACGGGCTGGACATCCGCTGGCTGGGCCGGGACGACCTCCTGGAGGTGATCCCGGACCTGAACCGGGAGGGACTCATCGGCGGCACTTATTCGCCGGGGGATGGCTCCGCCTCGCCCCTGCTCACCGCCCACGCCTTTTATACCCGGGCGCGGGAGCGAGGGGTAGAGTTTCGCTTCCGCGAGCGGGTCACCGGTATCATCCGCCGCCGGGGACAGGTAGTGGGGGTACGCACCGATCAGGGAGGCTATGCCACGGAGGTCGTCATCAACGCCGCCGGCCCCTGGGCGCGGGCGGTGGCCCATAAGGCCGGTCTCGACGTGCCGGTGGTCCCCGATAGCCACGAGGGAGGCATCACCGAGCCGGTGGAACGCTTCGTGGAGCCGATGGTGGTGGACATCCGGCCCGCTGAGGGTTCCAAGAACTACTATTTCTACCAGCACGGGACCGGAGCTCTCGTCTTCTGTATCACCCCCGAGCCCCCCATCGTCGGCACCGACCGCCGCGAGACCTCGGTCTTCCTGCCGATGATCGCCCAGCGCATGGTGGACCTGATGCCCAAACTGGCCAACATCAAGGTCCGCCGTACCTGGCGGGGCCTCTACCCGATGACGCCCGATGGTTTCCCCATCGTGGGGCGGGCGCGGGAACTGGAGGGGTACATCTATGCCGTCGGGATGTGCGGGCAGGGGTACATGCTGGGACCGGGGGTGGGGAGCCTGCTGACCCGCCTGGTACAGGACAACCTGACGCCGGAGGACGAGGAGGTACTGGAGGAACTGAGCCCATACCGGGAGTTTGGAGGAGAGGAGAAACTGAAGTAATGAACAATGACCATCTTGACAAACGGGGAGATTGCCTGTATTATACGGCTGCTTGCCGGGTTGGTTCTACAGTTCAAGCGGGCCTGGAAACTCGGTCTATTTTCGCCAATCAGCAAAAGTAACAAAGTAGGCCCAGGTCAAAAAGGAGGGTGCATATAGGACAAATCGGCACAGTGCGAAGCAACGTATAGTCACCTGATCCGGCCGTAGACCGGACCACTGCTACTCTTAACAAATTCAACGATTCAACTCACAAATTCAAATGGAGGAGACCCATGTACAGAAAACTTGCTCTGCTTTTTATCGTGTTCATCTTGATCCTACCCGTGCTCACGGGCTGCAAGAAAGAGGCCGGGGCGATCAAGATCGGCCTGGAAGGGCCCATGACCGGCGACTACGCCTACGAGGGCCAGGGCTTCGAGAAGGCCGTCCAGTTGCTCGTTGACCAGACCAACGAGGCCGGTGGCCTCCTGGGCCGCCAGATCGAGTTGGTCATCGAGGACGACGCCGGCGACCCGGCCCAGGCGGCGCTGGTGGCGCAGCGGCTGGTGGATGCTGAGGTCGTCGCCGTCATCGGCGCCTACAACTCCACCGCCACCGAGCCCGCCTCGGAGATCTACAACGAGGCCGGTCTGTTTCACATCACTCCGTCCTCCACCGCCACGGGCCTCACCCAGAAAGGATTCCAGCGGTTCTTCCGTGTCTGCTTCCTCGACGACCGCCAGGGCCTGTTCGCTGCCACGTTCATGAAAGAAGTGCTTGGCACGGCGAACATCGGCATCCTGCACGACAACTCCACCTACGCCCAGGGGCTGGCCGAGCACACCAAGCGCTACGCGGAGGAGATGGGGGCCAACGTGGCTTTCTACGACGCCATCAACCCCGACGACCAGGACTTTAGTCCCATCCTCACCAACATCGGCGGCGCGGGGTTGGATGCCATCTACTTCACCGGCTACCATGCCCAGGGCGGCCTGCTGCTCAAGCAAAGCGCCGAACTGGGGCTGGACCTGACCTGGGTGATGGGGAACGCCTGCAACAACCCCGAGCTGATCCAGATCGCCGGGCTGGAGAACGCCGCAGGCACCTACGTCACCACCGAACCGCTGCCGAAGGACGTGGACTATCCCGAAGCCAAAAAGTTCGTGGCTGACTTCCAGGCTGAGTACGATGCGATGCCTGACAGTGTGTGGTGGATGATGGCGGCGGAGGCGTTCAACGTCATCCGCTACGCCATTGAGCAGACCGAGTCCACCGACTCGAAGGTCCTGGCTGAGTTCCTCCACAACGAGGCGAAGGACCTCAATGGCATCACCGGCCCGATCCTGGGCTGGGACGAGAAGGGGGATCGGCTGGGCACCATCCACCTGGCCTACGTCATCGGTGAGGATGGTGCGTTCATCGTCAACCCGCAGCAGCCGTAGGCTCTACAGCAGATTGGGGGAGTTCGAGGGGCCTCGAACTCCCCTCTTATCTACCAATCCACCAACCTGCCAATCTACCAGCACAGCCATCGGGGGGCAAGCCTCATGCAATTTATCCAACAGATAATCAATGGCGTTACCATCGGCGCATTCTACTCGCTGGTCGCCCTGGGCTACACGATGGTCTACGGAGTGCTGAAATTGATCAACTTCGCCCACGGCGATCTTTTTATGTGGGGAGCCTACCTGGGTCTGACAGGGCTGAACGTCCTGCTGGCCCTGATGACCCAGAGCAGCGCGTGGGCCATCCTGCCGACCGTCATAGTGGTGATGGTTACCGTGGCCCTCGCCGGGGTCCTGGTGGAGCGCGTGGCCTACCGCCCTCTGCATACGGCGGGGCGACTGGCCCCGGTGATCTCGGCGCTCGGCGCTGCCTTTATCCTGCAAAGCCTGGCCCGCAACGTCTATGGTGCCAGTTATCAGACCTATCCGGCCGGGATCACGCCGACTGGGGGCATCGCGATGGCGGGAAATGCGCGGATCAGCGTGATGCAGATCATCGTCCTGGTGGTCGCTTTCATGCTGATGGGTGGTTTGTACCTCTTCGTCCAGCACACCCGCATCGGCACTGCCATGCGTGCCGTCTCGCTGGACCACGACGTCTCACGGCTGATGGGTATAGATGTTAACCGTATCATCGCCGTGGTTTTCCTCATCGGCCCGGGGCTGGGTGGGGTGGCAGGGATGATCGTGGCCCTTTACTACGGCTCATTCGACTTCACGCTGGGATGGTCGTATGGCCTGAAAGCGTTCATCGCTGCCATCATGGGGGGCATCGGCAACATACCCGGCGCGATGCTCGGCGGGATGCTTCTGGGCATCATTGAGACCTTGGGGTCTGGCTATATGTCGCCTCAGTGGAAGGACGTTATCGCCTACATGATCCTGATTCTTATCCTGATCTTCCGCCCCACCGGATTGCTCGGCGAGCGGGTGGCAGAGAAACTGTGAGGAGGCAACGATGAGCCGACTGCATCAAACCTCGCTGATGCGCCTCCGAAAGGCGTTTTCACTCTGGCCACTCTGGTGGCAGGCAGGTCTGGTCGTGTTGGCTGTCCTGCTGCCACTGCCGGTGAGCGACTATTACCGTTCTGTGCTGTGGCGCACCGGCCTCTACGCCATGTTGGGCCTCAGCCTGAACATCATCCTTGGGTACGCGGGGTTGTTCCAGTTGGGCCACGCCGCCTTCTACGCCCTGGGAGCCTACACCTCCGCCCTTCTCAACCTCCACTTCGACGTTCCGCTCCTCCTGACGTTTCCGGCCAGCGTAATCGTGGCCACCCTCTTCGGCTACCTCATCACCCGGCCCATCCTGCACCTGCGGGGTGACTACCTGTGCATCGTGACCATCGCCTTCGGTGAGGTGGTGCGTCTGGTGTTGGTCAACAACCTCTTCGGCATCACCGGCGGGGCCAACGGCCTGTGCGGCATTGACCGTCCTGTTCTGTTTGGCCTCGAGTTGCGCCAGCCGATCTATCACTACTATCTCATGCTCTTCTTCCTGATCATCACCATCGTCGCCGTGCAGCGGCTGGAGAACTCCCGCCTGGGGCGAGCCTGGATGTACGTGCGCGAGGACGAGGTGGCGGCCGAGGCGATGGGGATTGATACGACCCGGGTCAAGCTGCTGGCCTTCATCCTTGGCTCCGGCTGGGCTGGGCTGGCGGGTGCTCTCTACGCGGGTAAGATCACCGTCATATCGCCCGACCTATCCAAGTTCATGGAATCGGTGATCATGTTCTGCGTCGTTGTTCTAGGCGGCACAGCCTCTATCCCCGGCGTTTTCGTGGGGACACTGGGCATGGTCACCCTGCCCGAGCTCTCCCGCCCGCTGAAGGCCTGGCGGGATGCCTGGCTGGGCTTCGCGATGATCACCATGATGATCCTCCGCCCGGAGGGACTGTGGCCCAGCCGCCGCGTGCGGCTGGAGATCCGGGGCGAGAAGGAAGAGGCCCTGCCCGCTCCGGCGGCAGGCAGTTAATCCGGCGAGGGAGAGACATGGCACTCCTGGAAATCTGCAGCTTGACCAAACAGTTTGGCGGCTTGGTGGCCGTTGATGCCGTTGACTTCAAGTTGGACGAAGGGGAGATTCTGGGGCTGATCGGCCCCAATGGTGCCGGGAAGACGACAATCTTCAATATGCTCACCGGCATCTATCCACCCACGACGGGGGAGATTTACTTCCGGGATCAGCGCGTCGCCCATCCCCCGCTCACCTGGCGCAAACGGCTGTCTACTCCCCTATGGTGGGTGAGCTGGCTGCCCATCCCCACGGTGAAGCGAAAGTGGGATAACATCCGTGCGCTTCGACCCCACGAGATCACGGAGCGGGGCGTCGCGCGCACTTTTCAGACGATTCGGCTGTTCAACAACCTGACCGCTCTGGAGAACGTGATGGCGGGCCTGCACCACCGCACCAACGCGGGTGTGTGGGGTGGGCTTTTCCGTCCCCCGTCCCAACGGGAGGAAGAGGCACACATCGTCGTCGAAGCGGAGCGTCATCTGAAGTTCATGGGCTTGCGGGACTACCAGGACGATCTGGCGAAGAACCTGCCGTATGGCCACCAGAGGCGGCTGGAGATCGCCCGGGCGCTGGCTGCCGAACCGTCTCTTCTCGTCCTGGACGAGCCGGCCGCCGGTCTCAATGAGCAAGAAACGCTGGAACTGATGGCGCTGATCCGGGAGATCCGTGACTCAGGCATCACCATCCTGCTCATAGAGCACGATATGAAGGTGGTGATGGGCATCTGTGAGCGTATCGTCGTCCTAGATTACGGCAAGAAAATCGCCGAGGGCACGCCAGCCGAGGTGCAGCGTAACCCCCGGGTCATCGAAGCCTACCTGGGCGAGGAGGAGGTGTGACCATGGCCCTCTTAAAGATCGAGAGTCTGCACACCTACTACGGCCACATCCAGGCGTTGAAGGGCATCAACCTGGAGATAGAAGAAGGGGAAATCGTCACGCTTATCGGTGCCAACGGGGCCGGCAAGACGACGACATTGCGTACCATCTCCGGCCTGATCCGTCCTCGCGAGGGCCGGATCGAGTTTGACAGCCAGGACATCAGTAGCTTGCCAGCTCACCGTATTGTGGAGGGGGGCATCTCCCACGCCCCCGAGGGCCGGCAGATATTCAGCGCACTGACCGTGACGGAGAATCTGAACATGGGCGCCTACACGCTGGGCGGGGACAAGGAAGCCATCGAGGAAAACTACCGCCGCGTCTTCAGCCTCTTCCCTCGCCTGGAGGAGCGGAAGAACCAGCTTGGCGGGACGCTCTCCGGCGGCGAGCAGCAGATGCTGACCATCGGCCGGGCGCTGATGGCCCGGCCGCGGCTGATGATGCTGGACGAGCCTTCGTTGGGCCTGGCTCCTATGCTGGTCAGGGCCATCTTCGACACCGTCTGCGAGATCAACTCGCGTGGGGTGACGGTCTTGCTGGTGGAGCAGAACGCCCGCGCGGCCCTCAAGATCGCCCATCGGGGATACGTCCTGGAGACAGGCCGGGTGGTACTGTCTGGTCAGGCCGAGGCACTGCTGCGGGACGAGCGAGTGCGCAAGGCATATCTGGGGGAGCAGTAGCGATGATCCGTATTCTCTCACGTGAGGACGTGCGCCAGGCGCTGCCGATGCGCCAGGCTATCGAAGCAATGAAGGCTGCCTTCGCCCAGCTTTCCACCGGCCAGGCCGATGTGCCGCTGAGAGTGGCGCTCAATGTGCCCCGCCATAACGGAATCACTCTCTTTATGCCAGCCTACCTGGGCGCCGACGATTAGATGGCGGTCAAGATCGTCTCCGTGTTCAACGACAACCCGGCCAAGGAGCTGCCGCTGATTCACGCACTGGTCGTGGTGGTAGACGCAACGACGGGGGAGCCAGCCGCCATGATGGATGGGACGTACCTCACTGCACTGCGCACAGGCGCGGCCTCCGGTGCCGCTACGGATCTGCTGGCCCGCCAGGACGCACGCACCGCTGCCATCTTCGGCGCAGGCGTCCAGGGACGCACGCAACTGGAGGCGGTCTGCGCCGTGCGCCCTATCCAGGCGGCCTGGGTCTATGACGTGGCGCCGGAGCGGGCCGGCGACTTCGCCGCCGAGATGAGGCCCGACCGCTGCGGTCGGCGGCGGCTATCGCTCCCGGTGAGAGTGGCCGAGACACCAACCGAGGCCGCGCGCCAGGCCGACGTCGTATGCACAGCCACGACGTCCTCACCCCCTGTGTTCGAGGATGCCGACGTCCGGCCAGGGACGCACATCAACGGGGTGGGCGCGTACACGCCCCAGATGCAGGAGAGCCCGGCGGAGACGGTCCTGCGGGCCAAGGTCGTGATTGACCACCGCGAGGCCAGCCTGGCCGAGGCAGGAGACCTGCTGATCCCGCTGCAGGAGGGTCTGATGACCGAGGATCACATCTACGCGGAACTGGGGGAGATCGCCGCCGGGCTCAAGGCGGGGCGGGCGTCGCCGGATGAGATCACGCTCTTCAAGTCGGTGGGCGTGGCCGTGCAGGACGTGGCGGCTGCTAGCGCGGTGTTGGAGGCGGCCCGGAGGCTGGGGCTGGGCACCGGGGTAACACTGTAGTGCAGGCGGATAAACTACATCCGTCCGACCGCCTGCGCGGCTATGGCCTCGCCCTCGTCGCTGCCTGCCTGTGGGCGACCCTGGGCCTTTTCTACCAGGGATTGGCAGCCTACGGCTTGCCCCGCCTCACCATCGTCTTTTACCGGGCTGCCGTCGCCGCAGTTGTTCTGTTCCTGATCCTGGGGTGGCGGCGGCGCGGTTGGCTGAGTCTGGAGCGGCGCGACTGGCTTCTGTTTGTAGCCTTCGGGCTGACTGGCGTGGCCGCCTTCTACGTCGTCTACATCCATGCCATCGCCTTGATCGGGATGGGGATAGCCGCGGTGTTGATGTACACCGCCCCGGCCTGGGTTACCGTCCTCAGCGCCGTCTTTCTCAAGGAGCGGCTCAGTGGACTCAAGGTCGCGGCGGTTCTGCTGGCCTGTGGAGGCTGCGCGCTGGTTGGTCAAGTGTACGATCTGGCAAGCGTGCGCTTGAACCTGCTTGGCATCCTGGCTGGCCTGGGGGCGGGCCTGACCTACGGGCTGTACACCCTGTTTAGCAAAGTCGCCCAACGTCGTTACACCTCTTGGACCACGCTGGCCTACGCGCTGGGGTTGGGGACCACGTTCATGCTCCCACTGCAATCGTCTGCTGACCTGGTGGGGGCGGTGACCAGGCCTTCGGCTCTCTTCTGGTTGCTGATGCTGGGGCTGGTGCCCACGCTGGGCGGCGGCGTGGCTTTCAACGCGGCACTGCGACGGATTCCGGCCAGCAGCGCCAGCATCGTCGCTACGCTGGAACCGGCCGTCGCCGCCCTGCTGGGATGGGCGTTCCTGGGCGAGCAGTTGGAGACACTTCAACTGCTGGGGGCGGGCCTGATCCTGGCGGCCGTGATTATCTTGCAGCGGGATAACGCAGCAGGTCGAGGGCTCAGGCGACTTGACAATGTGATCTAAAAGAGATACAATGCATATACACCCAACATTCACTGCGAGGGAGGTGTCACCTGGAACGGCTCATTGAAGGCTTCATCTGGCGCGACTGGGTGGTCGAAAAGATCACCGAGAAACACGGCGTCGAGCCAGAAGAAGCCTTTTTCAATCGGGTGCAGTTGCTCTCATTTCCCAACGGCACATTGCTTGCGTTCTTGCCACGAATTACACGAATTTTCACTAATTTTTCTCTTACATTCGTGTCAATTCGTGCAATTCGTGGCGAAATGCCCCCCGGAGAAACAAGAGCGTTTACACCCTTTTCAATCCACCGTACAAGGTGCGCCTCGTCGGGTCAAGCAAATACCAGTTGTTTGGTCGGTCAGAAGACGGTCGGCATCTGTTCATCGTCTTCGTCTGGCAAGGCCGCCAGATCAAAGTTATCACCGCACGTGACATGACGGACGCCGAGCGTCGCTACTACCAACGCAAGTGAGATGTAGTATGCCAAAGATTCCCAAGTTTGCCAACGAACAAGAAGAGGCCGAATTCTGGGCCGCTTACGATGCCACCGAGTTCTTGGACGAAACCGAACCGGTGAACGTGAACTTTGCAGATGCCCGCCCGCGCAAGAAGCAGATTTCGCTGCGTCTGGATCCCGACGCGATTGACAGATTAAAGGCTATTGCCGCTCAGAAAGGTGTCGGCTACCAGACGTTGATCCGCATGTGGGTGATGGAACGGTTGATTCAGGAATGTGGTTCGGCGATTTCGTAATAGATATGATCCTCAACGGCTAGAGGCGATAGGATGAGCCTACCCCAAACGGCTGACGTCGTCATAATCGGTGGGGGTGTGATGGGCACCAGCGCCGCCTATCATCTGGCGCTCAAGGGCTGCCAGGACGTGTTGTTACTGGAGCGCCAATCTTTCTTTGGGATGGAAGCCACGGGGAAATGCGCCGGTGGCATCCGCTACCAGTTTGGCACCGAGATCAACGTCCGCCTCTCTCTCCTCAGCCTGCCAATGTTGGACCGCTTCGAGAAGGAGTTGGATCAGCCGATTGACCTGCGCTACTGCGGCTACCTCTTCCTGCTGACTGACGAGGAAGACGTGACGGTCTTCCGCCAGAACGTGGAGATGCAGCACCGGCTGGGCGTGGAGACGCAGTGGCTGGAGCCAGCGCAGATTGCCGAGATGGTGCCACTGATCAACCTGGAGGGGGTTCTGGCCGGGACCTTCCACGCCCGCGATGGCCTGGCGGATCCCAACGGTGTGGTTCAGGGGTACGTCGCCGGGGCGCGGCGGCTGGGGGCAAAGTTGCTGACCGACGTGGAAGTGACCGGAATACGCGTCGAAGGCGGGCGGGTGCGGGGCGTCGTCACCGCGCAGGGAGAGATAGCGGCGCCGGTCGTCGTCAACGCGGCGGGACCGTGGGCCGGAGAGGTCGGCAGGATAGCCGGTGTGGACATCCCCATTGTGCCTGTACGCCGCCAGATCGTCGTCACTAGTCCTATGCCGGAGATACCGCCCGACTTTCCCTTCGTCATTGACTTTGTCCAATCCCTGTACTTCCATCGCGAGGGGCCGGGCATCTTGACGGGCATGTCGAACCCTGATGAACCGGTGGGCTGCGATCAGTCCGTAGACGCGGAGTGGGAACTGGTTCACCTGGAGGCGGCCATGAAGCGCCTGCCCACACTGGAACAGGCGGGGCTGGCCAGCCGCTGGGCTGGACTGTACGAGAACTCACCGGACGCGCATCCCATCCTGGGCTGCATCCGCGAGGTGGAGGGGTTCTATTGCATCGGAGGCTTCAGCGGCCACGGCTTCCAGCACGGCCCCGCCTGCGGTCTGCTGCTGGCGGAGGAGATCCTGGACGGGACGGCCCACACACTGGACATCTCGCAACTGGACCTCGCCCGTTTCCGGGAAGGGAGGGAGATCGTCGAATACAACGTCGTGTAGGCGGATAAACAACATCCGGCGGAATCGGGGGACTATTCCCCTTCGGAGACACGATTTGTCGCTCGTGTTCGAATAGCCAATTCCACCACTGCGGCAACGGTTACATCCTGTTTTCTGCCAGGACTTTGCGGATCACCCGTGCCATCTGCCGCGCCCGTTCCGGCGCGTCGCCGATGTGGCCGGCGGCGTCGAGCAACTCCCGCACGCGGTCGGCGGGCAGGTAGCGCAGCACCTTCGAGTCGGCGGCCAGACGGCCAGCCAGGGGATTGGGCTTCCCGACCCACACTTCCTGCCAGGCGGCCATCGCGTGCTCGCGGATGACCTCGTGCATCACCTGGCGGTCGGCCCCCGCCCGCACCAGTTCCATCAGCAGCCGCTCGGTGGCGGCAAAGGTGCCGTAGGCGTCCAGGTTGCGGGCGATGGCCTCGTCGTGGATGTTCAGACCGCGCAAGACGCGGTGGGCGACACGCAAGAGTTCTTCGCTCGCCAGGAACGCATCCGGCAGGATGAGGCGGCGGTTGGCCGAATCGTCCAGCGTGCGCTCCAGCAGGGAGTGGGCGGCGTTGTCCCAGGCCACACGGGGCAGCGCGGCGACGTAGCGCGCCAGGCTGTCCATGTTCTCCGTGCGGACGGGGTTGCGCTTGAAGGGCATCGCCGACGAGCCCACCTGCTTTGCGCCAAATGGTTCGCTCCACTCGCCGATGGGCGGCGATTGCAGCAGCCGCAGGTCGAAGGCAAAGCGGTAGAGGGAGCAAGCCAGCCCAGCCAGTACGTTCAACACGCGCACGTCCTGCTTGCGTGGGTAGACCTGTGTGGCGATGGGGAAGGCCTCCAGCCCCAGTTCAGCCATCACGAGCGATTCCAGTTCGGCGGGGGTCATGCCAGTGTCAGATAGCACGTGGGCGTAGGAAGCACCGCTGCCCACCGCGCCCTTGATCCCTTTGCCTCGCAGGCGCACCCGCAGGCGGCGCAGTTCGTGGTAGTCCTCCAGCAGGTCCTGCCCATAGGTCGCCAGCCGGTAGCCGACGGTGATGGGTTCGGCGGGCTGGATGTGGGTGTAGCCCATGCAGGCCTGGTCGGCGTGGGCCTCAATGCGGTCGGCCAGGTCGGCCAGGAGCGCGTGCAGCCGCTCCAGCAACAGGCCGAGCGCGTCGCGGATGCGCAGCACGTCGGTGTTGTCCTCGACGTCGGCGCTGGTGGCCCCCAGATGGATGATCGGCCCGCCGATGGCACACTGTTCGGCGAAGGTGCGGATTTCGGCCATCAGGTCGTGGTGGATCTCGGTCTCGATCTCGGCGGTGCGCTCTATATCCACATCGTCTTCATGCGCCCGCAGGTCGGCCAGTTGCTCGGCAGTTACGAGCCCGGCCCGGTTTTGCGCTGCCGCCAGCGCGACCCACACGCGGCGGAAGAGTCGCCGCTTGTGCTCCTCACTCCATAAGGTGCGCATCTCCTCGGAGCCGTAGCGCCAGGTAAAGGGGGAGAGATAAGTTTCGTGAGTGAATTGGATTCTTGGTTTCATTTGGTTGCCTCTCTGAGAGATTAGAGATTTGTGGCTCTTTGGGATTTCGCGTGGGTGACGTATCAGAGTCCCGAACCTGTTCGGGTTCTTCGCGCCGCGCCCCCAACAAGTTGGGGAGTCCAATACCCTGACCACGCAAACTCCCAAAGACCCAGATCTGTGTTTCCAGAGGCATTATACCTCAGGTTGGAGCGGAGGGGAAGCAGGCGCTTTGCCACGCGGTGCATTCGGACACATAATCGGTACAGACTTGTTTACTGCCAACCCGCAAAGCTACCGGCGGAAGTCCGCATGGACTTTTCTTGCGGGTGGCCCGGCAAGTGGCCCAGGATTGCCTGGACGTGGCGTTTGAGGACTGCATCAAGCCCACCCGCGACGATCCGACTGCCATCGGCACCCGGGAGATGGCCGACGCCATCATCACTGCACCGGACTCCATAGTGCCTGCACAGCTTCTGCCTGGAAGCTCTTGAAATCGGCGTGCTTTTGTGTTATCATTGGGTAGCCTGCCGCGAGTACTCGCAGCGGGCTTAGTCTGCTCAAGCATCGAAATCTCAATAGGACTGTGTGGAACAATGTACCCTGATAGCGAAATTCTCTTTCCCCCCCGCTGCATCCCGCAACTGCGCGATCTGCGTGGACCCGAGTGGGCTGAGTTGGTTGACCACATCGCCACACTCCCCGACGGCCACGAGGACGTGTTGGGTTTCTCGTTGATGATGATCAAACTGGGGAGTTGCCTCACTTGCGACTTGGACAGTTACCGCGCTTCGTTGGGCTGCTGCACGTGCGCCCGACGCACTGTCGCTGGCTTCAAGAGCCTTGATAAGGACATCATTCGCCTGTTCGAGGAAGCTCGCGAGGAGGTCCGAGTCTATCTGGCATCCGACGAAATCCCTGACGCCACAGCCGCGCTGGTCGTGAGGCCGGACTGACACGAACCGTCTGCTGTGGAATCGCCCGCGCCGGGACTCTTGCATCTCGGAAAAAGCAGGGTATAATCGCAGCGCGATGCGCAAACTGATCCTCACTCTGGCTCTCCTGTCGCTGCTGACCTTACC